>RECH01000305.1 GCA_007694125.1 Leptolyngbya sp. DLM2.Bin15 | reverse complement strand
TTCAGGTAACGACCTAGTTACCCGAGAGTTGTTGGGGTCTTGATCTTGGAAAAAGGTATAGCGGTTCTTGCCCTCTTCCTTAGCTTGATACATAGCAGCATCAGCCTTGATGAGCAGATCGTCCGGCGTTTCGCTATCCGTCGGATAAATGCCAATCCCTAGACTGGTCGTGACCTGCAGGGGGATCCCTTCTAGGGCGAAGGGTTGGGAAAGGTTTTTAATAATTTTGTCGGCTACTGTTTCAATGCTGTCGCGCCCTGGAATGGCTGGTAGCAGCACCACAAATTCATCCCCGCCCAGCCGCGCCACCGTGTCGCTACCGCGTAGGCAACGGGTGAGGCGACTGGCCACGGCTTTCAGCAACAGATCACCCAAGCGGTGACCGTGGGTGTCGTTGATGGTCTTAAAGCCATCCAGATCAAGGAACAGTACCGCCGTGAGCCGTTCGTTGATGCGGGCAATCTCCAGCGCCTCGGTTAACCGTTCTTCCAAGAGTTTACGGTTGGGCAAACCGGTGAGGGTGTCGTGGTAGGCCATGCGGCGCAGGCTATCCCCGGCCTGCCGCAGTTCTGCATTGGATTGCACCAGTTCCGCAGCGGTGCGGCGCAGTTCTTCCTCAATCCGTTTGCGCTGGGTGACGTCGTGGATCACGCCGACCAGAAAGACATTGCCCGCCGAATCTCGATGGAGCGATCGCTTGGTGGCAATATAGTAGGTCTGCCCATGGACATTGGTGAATTCTTCTTCGGTTTCGTTGCCCAGTCCGGTTGCCAGGGTTTGCTCATCCTGCTGACGGAAAAGATCTGCCTGATCCTGGGATAGGATATCCTGCTCTGATTTTTCTAGGAGGGTTTCCACGGGCTGACCAACGAAACTGGCATAGGCTTCATTCAGCACAATCCAGCGATGGCGATTGTCTTTTACGAAGATCGGATCGGGAATGGTGTTGATAATCGAGTTCAAAAATTCCTTCGATTTTTGCAGCTCTTCTTCCAAATGGGCAAAGTAGCTGGTAATGGCCACGGATGAGCCGACTAGGGTGAGCAACGGCGGTACCCAGGGCAACCACCAGCCATAGATCAGCGCTAGGTAGCAAATGCTTGTTAAGCCAATGACGCCCGTCGCGATGACGATCAGCGACCGGGTGGGCGATCGCAACACCCAGGCAATGGTGCTGCCGACTAGGGCCCAGCCTAGGATCCACATCCACTCCAGCGGCTCAGACCAACTGGTGATCAGCGGCCGTTGGTTCAAAGAGGCACTCAAAATTTGGCTAATGAAATTGGCCTGCAGTTCTACGCCAGACATCCGCACGGCGCTGGTGCTGCTGGTGCTGTGGGGCGTGAGCACAAAATCTTGCAGGCTATTGGCTGTGGAACCGATCAACACTAAGCGATCGCGAAACTGCTCTGGATCCGCCTGTCCCTCCAACACGTCCATCAGGGGCACCTGCTGAAATCCTTCGGCTGGCCCCCGAAAGTTGGCCATAATTTGATAGCCTCCAGTATCGACCCGCACATAGCCACCGTCATTGGGCTGCAGGGCACGAAATACCGCATTTCCCAACTGCAGGTATCCTGAGGACGCCGTGCTGGGACGAATATCCTCAACGTCTAGATACTGCTGTGCTAACAGCAGGGAAAAGCTGGTGACAAATCGACGGTTACCTTCTGGGTCATCCATCCACCAATACAGGAGCGATCGCCGCACCCGTCCATCGCCATCGGTGAGGATGTTATTAAACCCGATCTGATTAGCGTTTTGCAGAATCCTTGGCGCACGCACGCCGGTGCTATAGGCATCGGGTAGTTTTTCAATGCCGATGAGGTTGGGGGTGGTTTCAAACACCTCAACTAAGCGATCATGACCCGGCTCGACGGGCAAGTCTCGATAGATATCGAGCCCAATTACCCGAGGCTCATAGGCTGACAAGCGTTCAATTAACTCGGCCATGTCGCCATCGGTGATCGGCCAACTGCCTAGGGCGTTGATATCGCTGTCATCTACCGTAACAATCACAATCCGATCGTCTTGGGGTTCGGGAGGGCGCAGGCGAAATAGTTGGTCGTAGGCGGACAGCTCCGCCATCCGCAGCAGGCCGAGCATACGCAGTAGCACCACGACTCCCGTGGTGCCAAACGCCGTCAACCAGACCCGACGATTGCTCCAGAGGCCGCGTTTTAGCTGCTGAGCCTTGGTGACCCAGCGTTGGATACTCATTCGAGACTGTGGCGATGACAGAATCCTACCCTCCTGTGGCAGACGATAGACCAGGCCATTGGAGCGATCGCGCCCGTCTAGTCTAGGAATAGTTTGACGTAGTGTTGCTATCTCTCAACATACCCAGTTTTAGCGATAAATAACGACAGGCCAGTGATCCGTAATTTCACGGGTCTTGCAAGCTCTACGGATGTTGCACGGAGGCCTGGGGTCACAAGCGTCCCGATGGTCTGCTAACGGTCTCCAGGGGGCTGAGGCATAGACGCTCTAGGGCTGTGATAAGTTGCCGAAGGGGAGGAGCGATCGCCCTTTGTGAACAGTCAGAACCGCCAGGATAGTGATATATATGTGAACTCAAGCAGGTGCGTTTCCGAGACCTGCTTTTTGAGTGACTGTGTTTGAGTGACTGTGTTTGAGTGACTGTAGGAGTGAAGGCATGGCCGACCACGTTTTGAAGGCAACCTGTGACACGGTTCACCTGGGTGGATTTTCGTCGCAGTTGCCCGCCGCCCTGACCGTTGAGTCGGGCGATCGCATTGATGTTGAAACGCTCACGGGATTTGCGGTTTGTCCCCAAGCGCCCCCCGCCTTTCTCACCCCCGAACTCCTGGAGATTTATCACCACCTGCCCGAGGCTCGTAAGGTGGGCCCCGGCCCCCATTTGCTGACGGGGCCGATCCATGTGCGGGGAGCGGAGCCGGGAGATGTGCTAGAGGTGCGGCTGGAGGCGATCGCCCCTCGGGTGCCCATGGGATTTAACGTCATCCGTCCCGGTTGGGGAGCTTTGCCCAAGCGGTTTGACCAACCAGCTCTGCGCTTCATTCCCCTGGATTTGGAGAACAACGTAGCAGAATTTTTGCCAACTATCCGGATTCCCCTCACTCCCTTTTTCGGTATCTTGGGCGTCGCCACGGATGAAGTGACCCGCAACTCGGTTCCGCCGGGCATCTACGGCGGCAATATCGACAACCGCCATCTGCAGGCCGGCTCCAGTCTCTTTCTGCCGGTCTTTTTACCCGAAGCCCGTCTATCTATTGGCGATGGTCATGCTGCCCAAGGGGACGGGGAAGTGAACGTGACGGCGATCGAAACCTCCATGAATGGCACCATCACTTTAGTTCTCCATAAACGCATGACCCTAGATGCGCCCCTCGGAGAAACCCCCACCCATTGGATTACCATGGGCTTCGCCGAAACCCTCGATGCCGCGTTTGAGCAAGCCCTACAGCGGATGATTGCTCTGTTAGAACAGCGCTGGGGTCTGGCGGCTGAAGATGCCTATGTTCTATGCAGTCTTGCTGCCCATTTCCATATCACCCAAGTTGTGAACCAGCCCCACAAAGGCGTTCACGGACTCTTGCCCAAATCTATCTTGCCCCAGGAATAGCTATGACCTCAATGGATCTTTTTGGACTAGCGGCCGGTGGGCTGCTGTCGGGTATTTTGGCAGGATTTCTGGGCATTGGCGGCGGCACTATTTTGGTGCCCATTCTCGTGGCGTTGGGCTACATCCCAGTGCAGGCGGTGGCCACCAGCAGTTGGGCGATCGTGATTACCTCCCTGTCTGGCAGTTGGCAAAACTGGCGCATGGGGTATCTGGATCTATCGCGGGTGATGTTTTTGGGGATTCCGGCCCTGATCACCGCGCAATTAGGGGTGCTGGTGGCGGGGGCGCTGCCGGGGAAAATTTTGCTGATTGCCTTCGGTATCTTCCTGATGATCAATGTCTTTTTGGTGGAAGTTCGCAAGCAAATTGTTTTGCGAGCCAAGCGCCTAGAAGGACTGGAGGAGGGCGATCGCCCCCTGCCGGAAGTGGAGAAAGCGCCCACCTGGTCGCCGGTCACCTCCCGCGTGATCACCGGCGGTCTAGCAGGGTTCATGGCCGGCATTTTTGGCATCGGCGGCGGTGTGATTATGGTGCCGCTGCAAATCCTGTTGCTTAAGGAACCGATTAAACTGGCCATCCAAACCAGTTTGGGCGTGATTGTGATGACGGCCCTATCGTCCACGGGCGGTCATGCTGTTCAGGGCAATGTCCTATGGCTGCCGGGTTTGATTTTGGGACTGGGCGGCCTGCTGGGCGTCCAGGTGAGCACCCGTATTTTGCCTAAACTGCCCGAGCAGGTGGTGAGTCTGCTGTTTCGCTCCATGTTGTTCTTGCTAGCCCTCTATATTTTCTGGCAAGCCGCCAATCCCCAAACCTAGGGAGCGATCGCCCGGCTCATCCATAGGCATGTCTCATCCTGGCTAGAGTTCTACGATCACTGGTGCATGGTCGCTAGGTTTTTCCAGCTTGCGGGGTTCGACGTCGATCACGCAGCTTTTAACCCGCTTCAGCAAGCTGGGGGATAGGTAATGGTGATCGATGCGCCACCCGCGATTGCGGCGGAAGGCGGCGGTGCGGTAGTCCCACCAGCTAAAGTGACCGGCTTCGTCGGTGAGGTGGCGGAAGGCATCGCTGAGCCCGAGGTCTAGCACGGCTTGCAGGGCGGCCCGCTCCACGTCTGAGGACATAATGTGGGTCTCCCGCTTGCTGGGGTCATGGATATCTTTGTCCTCTAGGGCGATGTTGAAATCACCGCAAACGCTGAGGGCATCGGGATTCTGGTCTGCTAAGTAGGCCCTGAGGTAATCCCGCAAGACGGCTAGCCAGCGCAGCTTATAGTCATACTTATCGCTACCGATCGCTGAGCCGTTGGGCACATAGAGATTGACAATGCGGATGCCCTCCGCCACGCCGCTGATCACCCGTTTTTGCTCATCCATCTCCGCCACATCGTCTCCCAGCACTGCCGCGAAGCCAATCTGCACATCCGCTAAGGGCGATCGGCTGAGCATGGCTACGCCGTTGTAGGACTTTTGTCCTGAGATATAGAGGTGATAGCCCAGATCTTCCAAGGGCGATCGCGGAAAGTCTGGATCCACGACCTTGGTTTCCTGGAGACACAGCACATCAACGGGATTAGCCTGCAGCCATTGGGTGACGTGGTCGAGGCGAGAGCGAATGGAGTTAACGTTCCAGGTGGCAATTTTCATCGAAGTTTCAGCGTTAACAATAAACCCGTGCGCCTTCCATTAGAGCAGGAAGCGAGGGGGCGCGAGCCAAAAAAGTTGACTTTGCCCAATAGGGTCGCCGCCGTCGGGGAGCTGGATGCCCATGATGCTAGCTTTTTTGACCACCAAACTCTGCTTGGGCTCCCCCCAGACCAGGCTCTCGACCCATTCACCTAAATCGGGCTCATGGCCCACCAGCGCCAAGGATTGGGCTGGACAATGCTCTAGCCAAACCAGGGCGTCTTGAATGCGGCCGCCAGGGGAGAGAAAGGGCAAGACTTCTAAGCGATCGCTCATGCCGGCCGCTTTGAGAATCTCCGCCGTTTGCCGCGCCCGCAGCAGGGGGCTGGTGAGAATGCGATCCACGGTGACACCTAGGGAAACTAGGCGCTGGGCAATTTTTTCCGTTTTTTGGCTGCCGTCCTCGCTTAAGGGGCGATCGCCATCCTGGGCATAGAGGGAGCGATCGGCGGCGATCCCATGACGAATGAAATAAAGGATGTGGGGCATGGACTTAACCTGTGGGTTGGAAAACCGACATTTTGCAACAACTCTTAACGGAAAGGGGTATGCCCTCAGGGGTCAGGCTTGGTAGACTGTAATGCATATAATCTGAGGCGTTCACGCTTGTTTTGGCTGAGTGCAAATCCGATGCATTCCAGAGGGATCGTTCATTCTGCGTCAACATTGTCTCAGAATTGATGCGATCGCAGCCCGCGTCTTGGCAAATTTGTTCATAAGCAACTGTATTTGAGGGTTCATGGTAGATTCTCTGAAAAAGCCAGAATTTCAAGAAATTCGCCCGGGGGTCAAGGCTCCAGCCAAAGAAACCATCCTGACACCCCGTTTTTACACGACAGATTTTGATGAGATGGCAGCGATGGACATCTCCGTCAATGAAGACGAGCTGCAAGCCATCATTGCTGAGTTCCGCGCCGACTATAACCGTCACCACTTTGTGCGCGACGACGAATTTGAGCAGTCTTGGGAGCACATCGACGGCGAAACTCGTCAAATGTTTGTGGAGTTTCTAGAGCGCTCCTGCACGGCTGAGTTTTCTGGGTTCTTGCTCTACAAAGAACTATCCCGAAAGCTCAAGGGCAAGAATCCCGTCTTGGCAGAAGGGTTTGAGCTGATGTCTCGGGACGAGGCTCGTCATGCTGGCTTCCTCAACAAAGCCATGTCGGACTTTAACCTATCCCTCGACCTAGGTTTCCTCACCCAGCATCGCAAATATACCTTCTTCAAGCCCAAGTTCATCTTCTATGCGACCTATCTCTCTGAGAAGATCGGCTACTGGCGCTATATCACCATTTATCGCCATCTAGAGGCGCATCCCGAAGATCGCATCTACCCCATTTTCCGGTTCTTTGAGAACTGGTGTCAGGATGAGAACCGTCATGGCGACTTCTTTGATGCCGTGATGCGCGCTCAGCCCAGCATCCTCAACGACTGGAAAGCGCGGTTGTGGTGCCGTTTCTTCCTGCTGTCTGTGTTCGCGACGATGTTCCTCAACGACATTCAGCGGTCGGGCTTCTATGCGTCCCTCGGCTTGGATGCAAGGGAGTATGACATCCACGTGATTCGCAAGACCAACGAGACGGCGGGGCGGGTGTTCCCGGTGATCCTCAATGTGGATCATCCTGAGTTCTTTGCAGCCTTGGATCAATGTACTCGCAATAACGAGAAGCTGTCGGCGATCGTTGCCTCGAAGACACCTAAGATCTTGCAGTTCTTCCAAAAGCTGCCCTTCTATGCGTCTACCACGTGGCAGCTAGTGCGCCTCTACTTCATGAAGCCCCTGCGCATTGATGAAGTGCAGCCAGCGGTGCGTTAATAGCTTGATGTAGTGCCCTAGTGCCTCTAACGTAATGGCGGTTCTGGTTAATTCAGAGCCGCTTTTTTATGGTCTGGCGATCGCTCTCGGGTTTCCCGGATCGTAAGACTTGGTATGAGCCGACCACAATGGAGATCTCTATGCTCAATGGCGCGATGCGCAAATGGCAACCTTGGTTATGGACAGCGTGGCTGCTGGGTTTTGTCGGGCTTAGCGGTCTACTATCTGGGAGGGCGATCGCCCAGGTGTCTCTTGATAGCGCCGAAGATCTGGATTTAGATCCGATCATCCTAGAGGAAAGTCCCGTCCTGCAGCGCTGGCTCGATGAGGTGCCCGACCTAGCCGAAGATATTCGCCAGGATCCCAGCTTTCGGCCGCGCCTGCGGGTCGGCTATGCACAATGGCTCTCGGATCCCGACGCCAGCGGTTTTTATCTAGGCGTTGAAGATGTTTTGATTCAGCCTCGGGGGCTCACCCTCAGCGCCGACTACCAGGGCAGTTTTAGGGGCGATCGCCAAGCCTATGGGCTAGACCTACGCTATTATCTGCGTCCTCTAGGTAGCTATGTGAATGTTGCGCCGGTGGTGGGCTATCGATCGGTGGAACGGGAGGGCGATCGCCGCCATGGGCCCCACGTCGGTCTGCGCGTCTTGCTGGCCCTGTCGCGCACCGGTGCCGCCGACCTTGCCCTCAGCCAAACCTGGGTGAATCCGGGTGGCAGCCAAGAGGTAAGCCTCACCACCCTATCGGCAGGCTATGCCGTTACGTCTGATCTTCGCGTCTCGACCGATTTACAGTGGCAGCGAGCTGGTCAGAGCGATCGGCGGGTAGGCATCGGTCTGGAGTGGATGTTTTAGGGCTATATCCGTTGGTTGACGTCTTGAGCCTAATTGCGGTGTCTAATTGTTTTACCTAATCTTTCGATTACCTAGGTTGCTGCCATGCCCAACTATTCAGCGCTACACATTTGCCTACCCAGCTATGATAACTTAGGCGATCGCTTGGGTATGGATGCGATGATTCCTTTATTTGCGGAGCATCAACTGCATCTCACGGTGGACTTGGTTGATATTAGAACGTTAGTGGATCAAAAGACTACGTTGGATAGTCAACTTGATCGCATTAATCAAACCTATGATCTGGTGGTGATTGGAGCGGGCGGTTATCTCCATCCGCTGCATCTGCTACCACGTATTTTTTCTCAGATAGAAAGCTGGGGTAAGCTGACTATTCCGCTGATCTTATTTGGTTTTGGTGTTGTTAATCTCCATGAGCACAACCATTATCCTACCCGGTTTTCCTTACTGTCGCCCCATGAGCCCAATCATCTCACGGCTGCTCTGAAGGCGGCTACGGCGGTCTCGGTGCGGGATGTGCGATCGTGGTTTGTGGCCAGACGATTGCTGCAGCGGGATGCCCATAAGGTATTTCTCACCGGATGCCCTACCGTATTTTTGGCAGGACGTCTGCAGCATCAGGTTAGCCTCACCCATGAGATTGGTCTGAACCTACCGTTTCGTCATGCTGCCTGTCAGCAGTACCATGATGAGCTGATGCATGTTGCCCGCACCCTAATTACCACCCTCCGGTTTCGCAGTGATGCTCAACATCAAACCAAGCCCCTGAAATGGATTTGCCATTCCGAAACGGAGCGGGCCGATGCGGAACGGTTGCGCGACCATTTCCAGCACGACTTTGACATAGTTAATCCCACTACGTTTGAGGAAACGAGCCAAGCTTTTGCCTCCTGCCGCATTGCTCTGGTCACCAAGGGGCACGCTGGCATTTTCTGCCTAGCCAATCGGGTACCGTTTGCGTTCCTAAGCTACGATATTAAATGCGATGCGTTGGTTGAGTCGTTGTGGGATCATCCGCCAGATTTATTGCTCTATATTCACCACCTGAAGGAGTTAGATCGCGATCAAGCATTGCAGGCATTGTTAAATCGAGTCTTGCGACTGTCCCCCGATCTTAAGTTAGCCTCTGATCATCTCCTCGATCATTGTTCACGGGAGCTGGAGGACTTTTTTGAGAGGGTGAAGGCTGGGCTAGGATGAGCACTGCTATGTTATCTTGACGCTTCCCAGTTCAGAATATAGCGTTCTTGTGCTTGGGTCTCAGGCGATCGCCTTCTGCGGGACTTGGGGCATTGTTGCCAGAGTTCATGGAGTTGGTCGAGGGCGGATGGGCCGGCATGGCCGTGGCGCGCCAGCCAACAGCCCACAATCACGCCAGTGCGTCCTACTCCACCCCAGCAATGGAGATATACCCGTTCTCCTTGGTCAATGGCGTGGTCGATGGTGTCTAGAATATCTTGGGTTATCTGGGGAGAGGAGGGTACGGATACATCCTGGATGGGGAAGCGATGGTGGGTGGCGGTACCTAGCCACTGGGCATAGGGCAGGAGTCCTTCATCGGCTTCGGTTAGGTCAATAAAGGTGGTTACGCCGCTGTCTAGCAACTTGCCCAGCTTGTCGCGGGAGGTTTGGTCGTCTTTGTCTCTGGGATATTCACCGGCTAGGAATGCTCCTGAGACAATCCAGTAACAGTTTTGGATGGGTTGATTCATAGCCGTTATTGTAGTCTAGGCTGGTTGGACTGCGAGAGAGAGTCATATCTGGCGTTGAGTCAATGGCCTGCCTCTAGTGGCTAAGATTCAGGACTATCATTGGGATGGTGCGTAGATCCCAGTATTGTCTTGAGGGCATCACGATGGATGAGCAGCGAATGCAGGCGTATGTGGCGTTGATTGGGCAACTGTTGAACTGTCCTCAAGGGCAAGAAGGAGAGCTTTTGCAAGCCCATGCCGATCTGCTTGATGCAGGACTGATAGCAACAATAGACCAGGTGGCGGCTTACCTGGAAAGCCAGAAAAGTGGCAGTGCCCAATGGCTCCGGGGTTTCGCGGCACAGTTGGCAGAGGCGATCGGGTTGCAGCAATCTGCACCGCAAGGGACAGAAGCCGCCCGCCAGTTTTTTCTGGAAACATTGCAGTTGATTACGGATAAGCGAGGCAATTCACAGCAGATTTATCCCCTGTGGGCACGGCAGCAAACCTGTTTCGATACAGACCTGCTGGCTGTACTGCCCACCGTCGCTGCTCAACTCTTGCAGGGAGAAACGGAACAACGCACCTTCATCGCAGCCGTCTTAGGAGAATTTGGCAATCTGATTCAGCAGTTTCCCTTGGGGATACGCTGGCTCAACCTGGAGTTGGGTATCGCGGCCTATGAGCAATCGTTGCAGGTGAGGACGCGCGAGGCGATGCCCGTCGATTGGG
>RECH01000363.1 GCA_007694125.1 Leptolyngbya sp. DLM2.Bin15 | reverse complement strand
GTCGTAGTATAATGGGTTCCGCTTTACCTGTACTAATGGGTAAGAATTGTACTGCATCATGTGTCGGATACTCCGATACACCTCATTTCTCTAGAGAACCTTTGGGCGATTGAGCGATCGCTTTTGGGTGTTGAGGGGGGCGATCGCTTTTCCTGAGAGAGACTAGGAGGAGCGATCGCTTTTGGGTGTTGAAATTTTTCGCTGGTTTAGCAGGCTCCCAAGGGGGAGGTAGCGGCGATAGAGACAATTGATCATGAAGATTTTCTAAAGCTATCTGTATAATGCCTGACAACGGATGTAGCATTAAGAACATGCTATATAGCTCCCCTGTCTAGGGTTTTATTAAGCGTTTGATCGCCATAACATCCTGAATTGGAAGTATGGGCTGATCAAGATCTGCATAACGCCTCATTAGGGTAGCTATGAGGTGTGGTCTCAGGCACAAGAGAATTGGTCATAGTAAGCATCCTCTGGACAAGGAACAAGTGAGAACATAACATCTACATCGGCTTGGTCATAGACCAACCTGCTCCAGTTGATGAAGAAGTGGCAACGATGCGGGAAGAGCCACGGGTAGAGAAGTTCCTTCAGTGAGGGTTTTAGTTGATACCAGTATTACTCTAGATTTTCTGCTACAACGAGAGTCTTTTTTCCAAGACACAGAACTGCTCTTTCAGGCAATCGATGCGGGAAAAGTGGGTGGCTACGTCATGGCGACTATCTTCCTACCCTGCAGTTGAGGCTGAGTCCACGAGCCCCATAAGGATATCCATGAAGTTTTACCTATTCATGCAACGAAGCTTCAAACAATCTTCACAATAATCCATGATAAATCTTTTGGTTAGATGTTTTTTTTATTGATGGATCGGGAATAATAGATGTGATTTGCTTGTGCTGTTATTCTTTTTTTGTGGTTACTTGCCATGATTACCCGGCGCGATTTTACTCGACTCTCACTATTTGGAGTTGGGTTGGGACTGGCGAATTGTACAACTCTCGCCAAGAACTCCTTCGTAGACTCGACGACGACTCAATCTGATACCAATCTCACTATTTGGTGGGAACAGGGTTTTTTACCTGAAGAGAATGAAGGCTTAGCTCAAATCGTTCGGGATTGGGAAAACTTATCTGGCTTGACTGTCAACCTAAAATTTTTGCCTGTTCCTATCATTGATCAACAGTTAACTCAGCTATTGGCAGAACCAGGCAATCCTCAAATTCCAGATATTGTTTATTCCATTGGAGTAGATGCCAACCTGGCCCCCAAACTGGCTTGGCAAGATCAGCTCCTTGATCTATCAGAGGTGATCCAGCCAATCAAGGATCGTTATACGTCCGTTGCCCTTTCCCAGGTGAACTATCGGAATCAGCTACGGGGGGAGAGAAGCTATTACGCAATGCCCCTCTGGCAAGCGGAGGACTACATTCATTACTGGGGAAATTTGGTTGAAGCTATTGGTGTCAGTCGAGCTGATGTGCCGATGGACTGGGAACCCTTTTGGAGGTTCTGGCAAACGTCACAAACCCAATTGCGATCGCAAGGCTATGCCGATATTTATGGTGTGGGGCTATGCATGTCTTCCATTGGGTTTGACACCTACACGTCACTGATGATGTTTCTCGATGCCTACAATGTCGAGGTAGTTAGCCCTGATGGCGAATTTTTGCTAGATGCTCCTGAAAATCGGCAGCGCATGATTGCGGCACTGGAAGAATTTACTGGTTTTTTTAAATCGGGCTATGTCCCGCCTGCAGCGCTGGAATGGACTGGCGGCGGTAACAATAATAGCTTCATTGATGGCAGCATTTTAATGACGCTGAATCTTACCCTGTCGATTCCGCTGACGCAACAGTTGCCTGTCAATCAATATAATCAGGACGCCAACGAACGATATCAGCAAATGGTCACCATTGACCGGCCTCGGAAGCCCGATGGTTCCGAACTCTTAACCCGCAAAGGCATTAAACAGGCAATTGTTCCAAAGAGTTGTCCACACCCAGAGACGGCCAAAGATTTCCTGGCCTATTTGACTGAGCCTGCAACGATCAACCAGTTAATTACAGGTGCGAAAGGCCGAGTCATGCCGGTGATGCCCAAGCTCTTTGAGAACTCCCTTTGGAGCAACACCTCTGATCCCCACCTTGCAACTGCCCTCAAGATTTATAATCGCCCCAGCCTCATCCCTTACGAAGTTACCCATTCTGCGTTCAGTGAGGTGCAAGGTCAACAACTTTGGGCCAAAACTGTCCTCCAAGTATTGCAGGAAGATGCATCCGCGACTCAAGCCAGTGATTGGGGCATTAGCCAGATTAAAAGCATTTGGACAGAATGGGAGAGATCGGCATGAAACGTTGGTTTACTCAAAGTTTATTGACCCAGTTAGTCAGCTACTTCTCGTTGCTTTCGATTATTACCGTCAGTGCAGTTGCTGTGGGCTCCTACTTTCAAGCTCGCGAATCCTTAGAAACTGAGGTGATTAATCGCTTGACAGTTGCTGCACAGCTCAAAGGGTATGAGCTTGACCAATGGGTTGACAATCAACTGCGCGACATTGTGTGGGTTGGTCGAGAAGATAGAGTTCAAACAACCATTAATACATTGCTCACAACCGAGCCTGACCAGCCCGCCTATCAAGAAGCCTACGCGGCGCTCACCCAATACGTAGCTGATTTAACGGACATCAAACCCAACCTGCGCAGCATTCGGATTACGCGCAATAGTGGCTTTGTGGTCTTTGCCTCCGACGATCCAACCCTCGAAGGTCGTTATCGTCCCCTAGGTGATCCTGCAACTTACTTTACCCGCGATCGCCTCGATGTAGTGGTTCCCAATTTCTATATCTCACCCACAACCCAAAAAGGAGCTGTCACCGTTGCCACACCAATTTTGGACAACCAAGGCGATCGCATGGCGGCGTTGGTGGTTGATTTAGATCTTGACGAAGTGGATACCTTAATTCGAGAGAATACGGGTTTAGGTGAAACCGCAGAAACCTACCTGGTGAGTCGTGTGAGAGGCAAAACTGTCTTTATCTCGAAGCAAGCAACACCAGAGGCGGGCGACACCTTAGATCTCGCAAACATCATCAGTGACGGGATTGAACGCGCCATCAACCAACAAAGTGGTTTTGGTCGCTATACCAACTATCAAGGGGTTCCCGTGGTGGGTGTTTATCGCTGGCTGCCTGAGCAAAATTTGGCCTTGATGGCTGAAATTAGTCAAGCTCAGGCTTTTCTGCCTGCACAACAATTGGCTAGCAATATTCTGGTGATTGGGTTTCTGTCGTCTGGGGTGCTTTTGGCTGCAGTGTATGTGCTATCCCGGCGCATTACGCGTCCGATTTTGGCGATTGGAACTGCCGCAACTCGACTAGCTGCAGGGGATTTAACCCAAACTGTACCCGTGCTGACTGACGATGAGGTGGGTAAATTAGCCCAAACCTTTAATCAAATAGCAAGTCAGCTAAATGTGTCTTTTGCTACCCTGGAGCATCGTGTGGCAGAGCGTACGGCTGAACTGGCTAGGGCTAAGGAACAGGCTGATGCAGCGAACCAAGCAAAAAGTGATTTCTTGGCTAATATGAGCCACGAATTGCGTACTCCTCTGAACGGAATTTTGGGCTATGCCCAAATCTTAGGGCGTTCTAAGGTCATGCCTGATCAAGAGCGTTATGGGGTCAATATTATTCATCAATGTGGCTCTCATCTGCTAACGCTGATTAATGACATTTTGGATCTATCTAAAATTGAAGCTCGCAAACTGGATCTCGTCCCAACTGCACTTCATCTACCATCTTTACTTCAAAGTGTGGTGGAAATGTGTAAGATTCGGGCTGATCAAAAGGGAGTTGAGTTTATCTATCAGCCCAGTTCCCGTTTGCCCGATGGTGTTCAAGTCGATGAAAAACGGTTGCGCCAGGTGCTCATCAATTTGTTGGGTAATGCAATTAAGTTTACCGATAGCGGCACAGTGACGTTACGGGTGGATGTGATAGATGACTCGGATACCCAGGCTTCTTTGATCTTTCAGGTGATTGATACGGGTATTGGTATTGATGAGGCTGATAATGCCAAGTTATTTCAAGCTTTTGAACAGGTGGGCGATCGCCAGCGACAATCTGAAGGTACGGGTCTTGGTCTTGCCATTAGCCAGCAGATTGTGCAGCTCATGGGAGGGCAAATCCAGGTCAAGAGTCAGGTGGGCGTAGGCAGTGAGTTTTTCTTTACGATCAATCTGCCGCTAGTAGCGGATTGGGCGCAACGACAAAGAGGACTGGAAGGGTGCGATCGCATTATTGGCTACACCGGAAGCCGACAAACAATTTTGGTTGTAGATGATCGCTGGGAGAACCGGGCCGTCTTGCTGAACCTCTTAGAACCTCTTGACTTTAGGGTTGTTGAAGCACAACACGGGCAGGAGGGACTAGCTTACCTGCAATCCGAAAAATCTGATTTGGTGGTGACTGATCTAGCAATGCCTGTGATGGATGGATTTACATTCTTGCGGCAGATTCGAAGCAACGAAACCTTAAAAGATATGAAGGTGATTGTTTCCTCCGCGTCAGTGGCTCAGCTTGATCAACAAATGGCGATCGATAGCGGCGGGAACGACTTCCTGGCCAAGCCTATCGATGTTCAAGAGTTGTTTCAGTTATTGTCTAAGCACTTGGGTATTGAGTGGATCTATGAGCCCCAGAGCGATGAGCCAGATCTGACAGCCTTTTCCACCGCAGAGTGGGTACTTCCGCCTCGGGAAACCCTAGCCGCGCTGCTAACTCTTACCCAACAAGCCAATCTCAAGAATCTACGGGAAAAGTTAGAACATTTAGTACAAACCGATCCAGTATATCTTCCCTTTACTGAACCTCTGCTCCAGTTTGCTAAACGGTTTCAAGCAGAAGAAATCGAGGAATTGCTACAACAGTATTTAGATCATCTAGACAATATAGATGGAGGGGTCAGTTATGCCGGATAGTGCCAGAATATTAGTGGTAGATGATACCCCCGCCAATTTAGAGATCATCACAGAAATCCTGGCTAATGCAGGATATACTATCTCAACTGCAATCAGTGGCGATCGCGCCTTGAAGCGCCTACAAGCCTACACTCCAGACTTAATTTTGCTGGATGTCCAAATGCCAGGGATAGATGGTTTTGAGACCTGTCAACGATTAAAGGATAATCCGGAAACCGCTTACATTCCTGTTATTTTCATGACTGCCGTAGCGAATACCAGCAGCAAGGTCAAAGGATTTTCGCTGGGTGCTGCCGATTACATCACCAAACCGTTTCAAGAATCAGAGCTTTTAGCACGGGTGAAGACCCATCTACAACTCAGCTTGTTAACTCAACAACTGGAACAGCGAATTCAAGAACGCACCGCTGAATTGCAGATGGCCCTAGACCAACTCTCACGCTCTCAGCTCAAACTTATCCAAAGTGAAAAGATGGCCTCGTTGGGAAATCTGGTCGCTGGGGTTGCCCATGAGATCAATAATCCCCTTGGTTTCTTAAATGGCAGTATCGACCATCTCAACGACTATGTCGGAGATCTGCTAGACCATTTGCGCTTATATCAGCAGAATGAGTCTCCAAGGACAACGTTGATTCAGGATCATGCCCATAAGATTAGTTTGGATTTTCTCTGTGAGGACTTACCGAAGGTCTTGAACTCGATGCAGGGTGCTACCGATCGGATCCGTGCTATCAGCAGTGGACTGCGGACATTTTCTCGATCGGACGGGGAATACAAAGCCAAGGCTGATCTACACGAAGGCATTGAAAGTGCGTTGCTGATTCTTAAATACCGCATCAAGGGCAATAGCCATCGCCCAGCCATTCAAGTTCTGAAAGATTATGGTGAGTTACCGCCAATTGAATGCTTTCCGGGGCAGCTCAATCAGGTCTTTATGAATATCCTGGCGAACGCTATTGATGTGTTCGATGAGGCTGCGCAACAAGCTTCCTCGGTTGATCTTGACAATGCGTCTCACAAAATTGAGATTAGCACCGCAGTATTGCCAGAGTCTAAGCACGTGGAAATTCGGATTCGTGATAACGGATCTGGGATGACGCCTGAGGTCACGTGTCGTATCTTTGACTATCTTTTCACAACCAAGGCTGCGGGGAAAGGTACCGGTTTGGGGTTAACGATTGCCCATCAAATTGTGACGGAGAAACACAACGGCAGCTTACATGTTCAGTCTGAGATGGGGCAAGGAACTGAGTTCTGCATTCGTCTACCTATGTCGTGATGATACGATCGCCCATTTGCACCTATCGTTACACGAGAGGTAGCTGAAAGTGGCAGAAGGCCAGTCATAGAAATGTTAGTTGAGCGAGTCCTGCCCGACCATTTTTGCCGTACAACAGGATTCATGGCAGGCCTCACGTCTGTAGAGAAGAAAACATTTGGGCGAGAGAACTTGGTGGATCTAGAAAAGGTATCTATATCAGTCCCTCTTTCACCAAGAATCTAGAAGAGACAGGTTCACTACCTCTTGAACGACTTTGAGAAATTGACGTAAAACCGTGGAAGTATCCTCCTGTCGCCATACAACAGCAATTTGTCGGTTTAGAGTCGCATTCTGGAGCGATCGATAAACCACTCCCTCACGGTGTAGCGTTTGAACGTGGTTAGGTAAGATTGAAACGCCAGCACCTGCTGCAACCAAGCTGAGCAGTGTAACGACTCCAGTTGCTGTGACAGTTCGATTGATGCTTGGTTCAAAGCCCGCTTCCCGACAGAGAGTAACAATTCTCTCATAGAAGGGTAATACATCAAGAGAAGGTAAGATGATTGCATCATTGGCTAGTGCTTGTAGGGGAATTTTAGCTTGCTTAGCCAGGGCGTGGCTGACTGGCAATGCGACAACAAAATACTCTTCAAGAATGGGGTGATAACTCAAGGCTGGATCGTTCTGTGCAAAGCTAGGAGATCGTTGAAAAATTACGTCTAATTGACGGTTCTTAATCATCTGGATTTCCTGCTGAATCGTGACTTCACGCAGTTCTAGCCCCACTTTTGGAAACCGCTCCTGAAACAATTGCACAATCTCAGGCAGAATCGTATTGGCAATCGAATTGTTCATGCCGATGATTAAACGCCCGATTTCACCTTGACTTGCTTGTCGGGCATGAGACACTGCTCGATCGAGATGAATGAGTGCTTGCTGTGCTTCGATGAGGAAGGCTTGACCGGCTTCAGTAAGTTCAATCGGACGTTTGCTGCGATCGAACAACTTGACTACTACCGTTTTTTGGTCAGTACTCAGCGATTCTTCCAGCGCTTGAATGCGTTGGCTGAGAGGAGGTTGCTTAATTCCTAACCGCTTTGCTGCCTCAGTGAAGTTGTTGTTGGACTGCACGACAGCAAGGAAGTAGCAAATCTGTCGAAGCTCAAACTGATTGAGATGTTGGAACTCCATATCCCCCCGCTACTATATCTTCAAGGATATTTTGTCATGCATTTCTTATGTTATAGCATATGAAAACTGACTAAGATCAGGTGCCATACGCATCCGGTTCAGGTGCTGTCCCTTTGATCGATGTGACAAGTCAACGCCCCCTGAAGGAGACCTTTATGACGATAAATTCAGCGATCGCCACTACATCCAGTCGTCTAGACCGAGAGATTGAACTACCCCCTGAAGTCGAAGCACAGAAGCAGGCAATCACTGATAGAGCGATCGCCTATTGTAATGAATCGCTAGACCGTAGCCGCTTTTTCAGCCTGCTTAAAGATGGAGAGGTCACCCCAGGCATGATGCACTATGCCTTCCTGCAATACCATCTTTGGCGGGATCGGCTGCATCAGTGGTTTGGACTCTGTATCGTCAAAGCGGGAAGTTGTACTGACCCGGATCAGAAAAGAGCGATCATGTCCTTAGCCGATCATACCTTCACAGACTTGCAAGATGGTCATAGTGAAATGTATCTAGACTTCCTTCGCGAGCTTGGACTGGGTGATGCTGAAATTCAAGCATCGCATCGTAGCGCAGCAACAGTTGCGTATGAGCACTCCTTCTTTGAGGACTTCGGCTATAAAACAGATAATTTTTACGAGGCACTAGCAGCACTCAGCGGACGAGAGCTATGCGTGTCAGTCCGCAATGAGAGAATTCTCCAGTATTATTTCGATGCTCGCAGCATGAGGCACCCAACCTGGTTAGCATTACACGCGGACTTGGAAGTCGAGCATTTTCAGGATGCCATTCGCCCAGTCCTGACCCGCCATACAGGAGATGTAGCTAAAATTGCCGATTTGATACAAGCAATTGAGCAAGGAATCGATCGACATGTTCAGTATTTTGAGGCAATGCTGGATGAATACGAATCCCGGCAGCTTAACGAAACGTCTAAAAAGTAATTCGGTATTGGAGTATCAGCAGCCAGAATAGACAATCCAGATTCAAAGCAGGTATTGAGTTTTGCAATTCAAGCACTCAAGGATTTTGGGCGTTGCAGAATCATCTCGCTATTCAGCAACGCCAATGGTTGATTGCTGAATAGGATACATAGTGCTGCGATCGCTAGAATGGCAGATCTGCATCTGTACTGAACAAACATTGACCATACTGCCATCCGTCATGGATGACCCAGTCGCTACGGACACCCCTGGTGGATCCTAAAAACGTAACCCTCGCTTCATAGATTCCTGGCTGGACAGAAAAAACTTTCTCTTGTCCCTGATTGCAATACTCTGTCCCGACGTCAAGATCAAAGGTATAGCCACAAGAAAGGCAACCTGGGATTTGAATTACATAGCTCTCCTCACCTCGGAGCCGGATCGTCATGGCTTCAGGAGAGCCATTAGCTATGCGGATGCTTGTTCCTGTAATTTGCTGCACTGGATTGGGTGGCGGAAAGTTCGCTAGGTTGCGATGGGATGCTTCTTGACGGAACAGAACTGTATCTCTTGGTGTCCCCGTAGTTATCATGAAAATCGCTAGTAAGCCAAGTCCTGTCCAAATCCACCCATACCACAGATCCAACTGGGGAAACGAGCGGGAATAGGAAGCTTGCTTGGGCCGATGTGTTTGCTGCTGTTGATCCACGCTCAATGGCAGAACAGAGACCTCACGTTTCGGTGATCTTGTCTGCCTAGGAGGCTGCTTAATCATGTACTGACTTAGATCATCGTCATTGGGTGGGGTGGGAGATGTCATTGTAGAGGTAGATGCTTAAATATGTCTCCCTCTAAAGTTCCCTGCTAATCGCGGCATACAACATTGCTTTAACGATGTTCAGGAATTCTTCATCCCACCTTCCGTATCTTGAAGCATTGCCCTCGATCATTCACCTGAAAAGCCCTCCAGTCCAAAGATTTTGAGGCTTGTCAACCTAGAATCCACCAGAAAATAAGGTGGGATGGGATTGAAGCAGATTTGACATACCTAGGGCTGAGTGTCGAGAGAGGCGAGCATGGCTTTGAGGTGATTGAGGGCATTTGAAGCGGTTGCCTTGCGCCGATGGGTTGTCTGTGATGAACGAGATACGTTGGGACGTTCATTCACCTTACCGTTAGGTCGCTGCTTTGGTTTTGGGTGACCACTTTTCAATCTGTTGGGTACACCTTTGTCTCTCCTGGCAACATAATATTCTCCTGGCTGTGAGGTTCCATAGATTGCAAATCGATCACCTTTGACCAGCAGATATCTCAGCCCCTTAGGGTGGCGGGTGAGCTGGTGGGCGATCGCTTCTGGGTCGGTCTGGTAACGTTGCTGGAAGTGTTGGCATAGCTGTTGCCGACTGATCCATGGAGTCTGGGTGTCCTGTTGATTTGCATCGATCAGATGCTCTATGGCTTCTAGGAAATTGTGCTTCGACCAACCGTCTTTCATGGTTGTCCTTGCTCTGAAGCGTAGGTGTTTAGCGAAGGGGATGGCATAGGGATTGTGCTTGGTTATGCACTGGCTGGGCCATACCTAACTACAGATTGACGGTGCAACATATCGCACGACTTATGGGGCTAGATTGGGTATGGGTTTCCCTACGTTCTCGATTCCATCTATCAGGTCAAGGTTGATCTGACGGATGGATTTTGGTCTGAACGTTGATGTGGATGTTGAAGTGTGAGGTGCATTCGCGGCGCGTGATTTTTTGCTCACCGTCACGCCAATTGAAGAGCTGACCTAGCGATCGCAGAACACCATGTGCGACATCGCCAAACAGGATTCTGATCAAAGAACAAAAATGTTTTGCTGAGACGTCTGTTAGAACATTTTTAAGACCCTAGACTTGCCATTAACAAGCATGTTGTCTAGCCAAATATTGGTGCATAGTTTGGGCCATGAAATCCCAGGAATATGACTGCGACCATGGGCTGTGAGGGGGTGGGAAGGAGGGGAGATCTTTCAGGACTCGGGCAACCTCAGCGGCGCTTCAGGGGGGCTATAGTCCATCGGGTTAATTGCGGTATTCGCAAACAATCAATGGGCTAAATCCCTCTCAAAACCCTTATTGAACAAGCAATCTGGAACTTTGCGAATTGGACTAAAAGTCCACTGGACTACTATTGGACTAAATTTTTGAGGGTCATTTCCGGGCGAT
>RECH01000128.1 GCA_007694125.1 Leptolyngbya sp. DLM2.Bin15 | reverse complement strand
AGGATGCTCGTGCCCAATCTCTGCATCAGGCTCAAGTAGAGCTGAAAGCGATCGCGGAGCATTGGGCGGCAGACCCATGTTCCAATGTCAATTATTCTTAAAGGTAAGTTAAATGAAAGGACTGTTCACGGCTCAGGATGCGGCGCTGCTGTTGATTGATCACCAGATTGGCACCATGCAACTGATCAAAAATATCCTCCTCGAAACCGTTAGGCGCAACACGATCGCCCTCGCTAAGACCGCCAAAATCCTCAATATCCCCGTTATTCTCACCAGCAGTCAGGAAGAAAACCTGCAAGGACCCCTGATTCCAGAACTGGCAACGCTCTTACCCGAAGCATTTGCGTCACGGATCAAGCGGGCGGGCATCGTCAATGCCTGGGCTGACGCAAACTTTAAGGCTGCTGTCGAGGCCACTGGACGCAAAAGCTTAATTATGGCCGGGGTAACGACTGATGTGTGCCTAGTTTATCCCTCGATTAATGCCGTGCAGGAGGGCTACAAAGTCCAGGCTGTCATGGATGCATCGGGGTCTCCCTATAAGCTATCTGAGGATATGTCGCGGCGACGTATGGAGCGCGAAGGCGTGGTGCTGACAGCGACCAATACGCTAATGGCGGAGCTAGCCCAAGACTGGAGTAGCCCTAAGGGATCTCAACTACTGCAAATTTTGTTTGAAGATGTGCTGCCCAAAATTGGCTAGCCGTTAATACAGACTAGTACTCAAGAGGAGAGACTATGAGCAGCGAAAGCAAATGCCCCTTCATGGGCGGACTACAGCGGGCGACGGCTGGTCACGGCACGTCTAACCGAGACTGGTGGCCGAATCGTTTAAATCTGGGGATTCTCCATCAACATTCCCCTAAAGCCAATCCCATGGGGGAATCGTTTAACTATGCGGCTGCGTTCAAGACCCTTGATTATGCTGCCCTCAAGGCAGACTTATTCGAGCTAATGACCGCATCCCAGGACTGGTGGCCCGCCGACTATGGCCACTATGGGCCCCTGTTTATCCGCATGGCCTGGCACAGCGCTGGCACCTACCGGATTGGCGATGGTCGCGGCGGCGGCGGCACGGGCAACCAGCGGTTTGCGCCGATCAATAGCTGGCCGGATAACGCTAACCTTGATAAAGCTCGCCTGCTGCTGTGGCCCATCAAGCAAAAATACGGCGAGACCATTTCCTGGGCTGATCTGATGATTTTGGCAGGCAACTGTGCCCTAGAGTCGATGGGCTTCAAGACCCTAGGGTTTGCTGGCGGCCGCGCCGATATTTGGGAGCCGGAGGAAGATATTTACTGGGGCTCTGAGGGCAAATGGCTGGGAGATGAACGCTATAGTGGCGATCGCGATCTGGAAAACCCCCTAGCTGCCGTACAAATGGGGCTGATCTATGTGAATCCAGAAGGCCCTAATGGCAATCCTGACCCGTTGGCATCGGGCCGGGATATTCGCGAAACTTTTGGCCGCATGGCCATGAACGACGAAGAAACTGTGGCCCTGACGATTGGTGGCCATACCTTTGGCAAGTGCCATGGGGCTGGAGATGCTGCCCTGGTGGGGCCAGAACCCGAGGGAGCCAGCCTTGAGGAGCAGGGTCTGGGCTGGCGGAACAGCTTCGGTACCGGCATTGGTGCCCACACTACCACCAGCGGCATCGAAGGAGCTTGGACGACCAACCCGGTAAAATGGGACAACAACTACCTAGAAAACCTGTTTGGCTATGAGTGGGAACTGGTGAAAAGTCCGGCAGGTGCCCACCAGTGGCAACCGAAGGATGGAGCTGGGGCCGATACCGTCCCCGACGCCCACGACCCCACCAAGCGCCACGCGCCGATTATGACCACGGCGGATATGGCCATGAAGATGGATCCGATTTATGAGCCAATTGCCCGACGCTTCCTAGAAAACCCCGAAGAACTGGAACTGGCTTTTGCCCGAGCCTGGTTCAAGCTGACCCACCGCGATATGGGCCCCCGCGATCGGTACCTTGGCCCGGAAGCACCCCAAGAAAACTTCCTGTGGCAAGATCCAGTTCCCCCCATCACCCACGAGTTAATTAATGACCAGGATATTGCCGCGCTCAAAGCTAAGATTCTGACTTCTGGGTTATCGGTGTCTCAACTGGTCTCAACTGCTTGGGCATCGGCGTCTACGTTCCGAGGCTCTGACATGCGCGGTGGAGCCAACGGGGCCCGCATTCGTCTGGCACCTCAGAAAGATTGGGAGGTGAATCAGCCTGCTCAACTGGCAACCGTGCTGAAGACCCTAGAGAGCGTCCAGCAAGCGTTCAACCAATCCCAGTCGGGCGGAAAACAGGTTTCCTTAGCGGACCTGATCGTGCTGGGTGGCTGTGCCGGCGTGGAGCAGGCAGCCAAGAATGCCGGTCATGACATCACGGTTCCCTTCCAGCCGGGACGCACCGATGTCACCCAGGCGCAAACCGACGTGGAGGCCTTTGCCCCCCTAGAGCCGAAGGCAGACGGATTCCGCAACTACATGAAAGCTGGTAGTCATAGCCTATCAGCGGAAGAATGGCTGGTGGATAAGGCCCAACTGCTGACCCTGAGCGCCCCAGACATGACGGTGCTGATCGGCGGTATGCGGGTGCTGAACACCAACGTTGGCGGCACCCCGCACGGCGTCTTCACCCAACGCCCCGAGGCCTTGACCAATGACTTCTTTGTTAATTTGCTGGATTTCAATACAGCATGGAAAGCGACCTCGGATGCTCAGGAGGTGTTTGAAGGACGCGACCGAAAAACTGGTGAACTTAAGTGGACAGGCACCCGGGTCGATCTGATCTTTGGGTCGAACTCTCAGCTTCGGGCCTTAGCAGAGGTTTACGGATGTCACGACTCCCAGACCAAATTTGTGCGTGACTTTGTCGCTGCTTGGGATAAGGTGATGAATCTAGATCGCTTTGACCTCGTTTAGTTAAAGGAAAGCACCGTCTAAGTCCAGGTTGAGATTGGGAGTTTGTTTCCAAGTAGAGCTCCCCATCTGGATCTGGATGGGGGGCTGTGTTGTGCAACTATTCACGCTAAATCTTGTTTTTATCCTGCTCATGGCTCAACGAATCTTACTGCAAACGACCCTTTTGCCCACCGACACCGATAACTGGACAATCTCTCGGTTTTCGTTGCTTCAAACCTATCTACAGTCTCTCAAAGATGCAACCGGACAACCTTTAGTCAACCTGACAGCACGCGATCGCACCCCCAATAGCAATGGCGATGATCCTGTTTTGAGTCAATTGCACCGGGACAACTTCGACCAACTCTGGTTGTTTGCCCTGGATACAGGGGATGGGTTAAGCCCTGCCGACTGCCGAGGAATCACACAATTTCATCAGCAAGGCGGTGGCATTTTAGCGACTCGCGATCATCAGGACATGGGACTGTCTATGTGCGCCTTGTCAGCTATTGGCGGTTTTCATCACTTCCACAGTCGTCAGCAAGATCCAACCGGCAGTCAGCGTGACGACAGCCACAACCCTGATATTGACTGGCCTAACTACCACTCCGGAGCCAATGGCAACTACCAGCGCATTATCCCCAATCTACCGCTCCATCCCCTACTGCATCATCCCGATAGCGCCCTAGGCAGGGTGGAATACTTTCCGTCCCATCCCCATGAGGGCAGTGTCGGCGTTGGCATTGGGGCAGATCATGGGCGGGTTATTGCCACGGGCACCAGCCAAATTACCGGTCGCCAGTTCAATTTAGTTGTCGCTGCTGAGCGCGTACAAGATGCATCCGGAGCCCGTCTGGGTCGCGTGATTGCCCAATCGACCTTCCATCACTTTGTGGATTACAACTGGAATCCATCCATGGGTTGCCCCAGCTTCGTCACCGATGTGCCAGGGCGGGCAGTGCTTGACCATCCTCAATATTTAGAAGATATCTACACCTATATTAAAAATGCAGTTTTATGGCTGACCCCCTAATTCATGTCATAGACTGAGTTAAAGGAGACATGACCCATGAGTTTGCTGCTGTCACCAGCGAAAGCTGAGGTGTTGGGTTCTGGGCTTGGCCCGGCGGCAACCTCAGATATTTTGGTGCTGCTTCTACCCCTTGAACAATCCTGTCAACTTATCCGGCGTCACCAAAATGCCCCGATCTGTCTGCTGGGCTTGGATGAGGGCGATCGCCCTAACGCGACTCTGTCTATTCTTTGGCTAGGCTGTGGTGGTCTAGTTTTTCTAAGGTGATTTGCTTTCCGTCACCTGATGTTTTGATTTGATGATAAACTGTGAATCGGAGCTTGGCGAAAGTTGTAATAAATACTATTTTCCTATGTGGTTGTTAGGTCACAGAAAAACATTCAAGGAGCTACTGATTACCACTAGCTTTCTAACTATAGCGTTGATAGGTTTATGTGTAGCTTGCAGTCAAGCTAACACTGGGGCGTCTTCTCTTGAGAGAACTGTTTCTGAAGATTGTCAGAACACAAGTTCTCAAAACATAGAACAATTAATTTATCTGGCTGAGACAGCAGAAAATTCCCAAGAGAATGCTGCCGATGTGGAGCAATTATGGCGAGATGTTATTCGACTTGAGCCAAGTTATATCGAAGCATACTATCGCCTGGGAAGTCATTTATACCTGCAGGGTCTTGATCAGCAAAGTAAGCTGGATCAAGCTGTTGAAGTATATCGTCAAGCTATTCAGCGCTATCCTGAAGTAGCCAGAAGTCACTATGACTTAGGTAGAATGTTGCTAGCTCAGCAAAAGCTACCTGAAGCGATCGCATCCTATCGTCAGGCTATTCGTCTCGACCCAAGGTATGCCATGCAGGTAGACTGGTTTGCGCTATCCCTACCATTAGACCAAGTGATTCTTGCCCTTACTCAAGAAATTGAGGCTGCTCGTGGCCCTGCTGCTATCAACTACCTCCTCCTAGGTGATGCATTTCGTCAAGCTCGTCATACGAATCAAGCGATGGAGTTGGGGCAGCAAAACTTTCCTGATCTTTGCCAGCAGTACCTTCAAGGTTGCCCTCAGCAGTATGTAGTATTATCTGATCAAGAATTGGATGTTTTTCAGAACTCAATTCGACTTGATCCGCAATCTGCTGTCGCTTATGAAACGTTAGGTATTTCGCTATATGAGCTTGAAAGGTATGACGAAGCTGTTTCCGCTTTTAGACAGGCTATCCAAATTAATCCTCAGTCTGACAGAGTTTATTACCGCTTAGGCATTGTACTTCTGGCACAAGATAACACTAGTGAAGCGGTACAAGCTTTCTATCAAGCTGCCCAAGTTAATCCAAATTACACAGGAATAGATTCTGGTTTTTGGTGGTTGAGACTGAATTACTACCGCGGGCAACTACATGAACAAGCTATTGCAGCACTACAGCAGGAACTTCAAGCCGAGCCTAGTGCTGTAGGCTACTACATACTGGGTAATGTCTTAGCAGGTCTCCATATTATGGATACTCAACCAGATGGGAGAGATCAGGCAATAGAAGCGTTGCATCAAGCCATCCAACTTCAGCCCAGGTTCGCCAAAGCCCATGCTCGACTTGGCTATATACAGATGATTCAGAACAGAACAGAGGAAGCTGAACAAGCGCTCCGTCAGGCAATACAACTCGATCCAGCCTTGATGAGTGCCTACGATAACTTACGCAACCTCTTACGGACTCAACAAAGATTTGCTGAAGCAGAACAAATTTTCTGTGCTCGTCAAAGTATCATCAATTGATGTGGCTTTGTTGCATGATTAAAAAAATGGGCGTTGCTGCATCGTAAGATAATTCCACTCCATGTTGGATGGAGTTTTAGGGCCTCTCGCGAGAGGTTTATACCCCAACTCAGCAACGCCCTGAACCTTACCATGGTCCTCCTCTTCCGCAACACCTTTTCATGCAACAAAGTCCATCACCACTCAAAACTCAATGCCGATCTGGGCTGGAATTCCCTGACTAATGGGATGCTTGATCCGCGTCATTTCCGTTACCAGATCCGCTGCATCGATCAAGGCTTGGGGTGCATAGCGACCCGTACTCGCCACATGGCACAGATGGGGGCGCGATTGGATCACCGTAAGTACTGGATCAACCTCAAGCTGCTGTTTCTTTAGGGCGATGTGCAATTCATCCAGCACGACCAAGGAAATCGTTTCATCCATAATGTAATCGGTGGCTTGCTGCCAAGCCGCTGCTGCCATGTGCCGATCGCCCTCGGGATCCTGGGTTTCCCAAGTAAAGCCACCGCCCAGAGTATGGATCCTCACCGGAAAGCCGCGATCGCTGAGCTTTTGCAACATCTGGCGATCGCCATCTGGGTAGGCTTCCGAGTTTTTCACAAACTGCACCACCGCCACCGGCAGATCATGGGCCAAATGGCGATAGACCAAATTCATAGCGCTGCTGGTCTTGCCCTTCCCCAATCCGGTGAACAGCAGATATAGACCTCGCTCGTTGCCCTGCCGTGCTTCCCGAGCTTGGTCTTTGGCTTGTTTAATTTTTTGGAGACGTTCTTTTTCCCGCTGGCTGGGGTCTTGAACGGAGGGGTTAGTCATGGCATTCCCAAAAAGAGGACGTTGCTTATTCTAACGCGGTCTATAGGGCCAGGTAGCAGCGGATGGGATCGAGGTCGAGATGCTCGTCGAGCAAATCGGCCATGCGATCGTAGAGCTGGCGCTGGTGATCCTGCCAAGACAGGAGCGAGGGCACATAGCCACGAATGCTGGACTGCTGAATGAGTGACTGCCGTAGGGCTGCGGATTCAAACAAACCATGGAGATAGGTGCCCCACACCTTACCCTGACGCATGCCCTCAGGAAGGATCTGGCCTGCAGACTGCAGGGTCAACAACGACTCGACGGGAGCGATCGCCTGGGTTTGACCCATGTGAATTTCGTAGGCAGACCAGCGATCGCCCTGCCATAGGGCCTCGACCTGCTGCAGCGATTTCGTTTCTGCAAAGGTGGTCACCGCTGGCAAAAGACCCAGCCCTGCCACCGTCCCCGCATCTCCCGCCACGCCGGAAGGATCGCTCAGAGACTGGCAGAGCATTTGATAACCGCCACAGATGCCCACAATCGGCACCCCCTGCTGCGCCGCCTTACAGATGGCTGCTGCCAGCCCCGTCTCTCGCAACCATTGCAAATCCCGCAGGGTATTCTTACTGCCCGGTAAAATAATGATCTGAGCCGTTTGCAGCGATTCCACCGTCGTGATCCAGCGCACCTGCACGCCAGTGTCCAACTGCCACGGCTGACTATCTTGGGAGTTCGACGTTGAGGGAAAGCGAATCCAGCCTAGCACCGCGCCACTGCCCTTTTCCTCCGCTTCCTGGCACAGGCTATCTTCACTTTCTGGCTGAAGGTCTGTTTGATAGGGTAATGTTCCCAGATAGGGTAAGTTGGGTAGATGTTGTGTGAAATAGTCGCCTGCTGTGCTAAATAAACTCAGATCGCCCCGAAACTTATTCACAATCATGCCTAGTCCTTGCCTTTGGCGATCGCTCGGCATTAACCCATAGGTGCCCACCATCTGGGCAAAAATACCGCCCCGTTCAATATCGCCCACCAATAGCCATCGACCCTCTAGGTAAGCAATGGGTCGCAGGTTCACCAAATCCCGGTGCATGAGATTCAACTCCACCGGACTGCCTGCTCCCTCTAGCAGCAAAACATCACAGCGCGATCGCCACTCCTCCAAGGTCTGGCATACCGTTTCCCAAAGGGTCTCAATATGCTGATAATAGTCAGCAGCACGGATATGGGTCTTGGGCTGTCCCAGCAGCACCAACTGAGATACGCTATTGCCACAGGGCTTCAGCAAAATCGGATTCATCTCCGCCACCGGCCGCAGCCCACAGGCGATCGCCTGCACCGCTTGGGCCCGACCGATTTCGCCCCCCTCTAGGGTGACGTAGGAGTTGTTGGACATATTCTGGGCCTTAAAAGGAGCCACCCGCACCCCCTGCCGCCATAGCCAAGCCCCCAAGGCTGTGGTCATCCAGCTTTTGCCCGCATTTGACGAAGTTCCAAGAATGGCAATAGATTTCATAACGTTCAGACCACAGACAGGATAAACATGGGCACAATAGACCTCGACGCGATCGCCCTACTTGGCGGTGCGGCGCTGCTTGATTATCTCATAGGCGATCCTTGGACCTGGCCCCATCCGGTTCAGGCTATGGGCTGGGTGATTTCTGTCTACAGTCGCGGGGTACTTGCTTGGCTCAAGTCGCCCTGGGCGCTGCGGCTTGCTGGCGTGGGGCTGACCCTATGGGTGATCCTAGGCAGTGGGGCGATCGCTTTCGGTCTAGTGTGGCTGGGCGATCGCCTTCATCCGATCCTGGGCATGATTGTGGCGATGATCCTACTCGCCTCCTGCCTGGCTGGGCGAAGTTTGCGGGATGCGGCTTTTGATGTTCTCACGCCACTGCAGCAAGGAGATCTAGAGGCAGCGCGATCGCGTCTGGGTCGCTACGTCGGCCGCGACACTGATCAGCTCTCCGAAGCTGAAATTCTACGGGCAGTCCTGGAAACCGTCACTGAAAATGCCGTAGATGGCGTCATGGCCCCTCTGTTCTACGCCATCCTTGGGGCCCTGATCCACCCCATGGCGGCTGTGGCCCTGGCTATGGGCTATAAGGCCGCCAGCACCTTAGATTCTATGGTGGGCTACCGGCGTGCCCCCTATACCGATCTCGGCTGGTGTAGCGCTCGCTTGGAAGACATTCTTACTTGGTTTCCCTGTCGCCTGACGGTTCTTACCCTGGCGCTCTGGTCTCGCCGTCCACGTCAGGTGTTACAGGTGTGTCGTCGGGATGCGATCGCGGATCCGAGCCCTAATTCTGGCTGGAGTGAATGTATCTATGCAGCGGTGCTGGGGGTGCAGGTGGGGGGTGACAATATCTATCGTGGCGTCGTCACATCAAAGCCACTGCTTGGGGATCCGGTGCGGCCAATTACACCTGCTGTAGTTCGGAAGGCGATCGCCCTAACGCGACGTTGTTTATTTCTTTGGCTAGGCTGTGGCGGTCTAGTTTTAGTCCTCCTAAGGTGATTTGGCTTCAGTCACCTGACGTTCTTGAGACGAACTCAGAATAGCAAGGCGTTTTACGATGCAAGCGGTCTAGATAGTGTCGTAGGCGATCGCTTCCCGCCCTAACAGCAAAAACGTCACCGGAGCCACTACTCTACCGCTCACCACTATCAAAAGAAGAAAGAGACCAGAATAGAGCCCATGTACTAATTTTGCGTCTCTGGCTTCCACACAGACCATGAAAATTTACTTAAACTATCTGCATAGCAATCAACCTCATCGAGCTGGGCCGTGTCAGGAATTTCATAATTCTCCTCAGGGATAGCTGCTGCGGCTTGGCGCACCCAGTTGATTACACTATTATGGTTGATGCCGGTCGCGCGCTCGATCGCTCAAAATCCCATACCATTGAGGGACATGGTGACACACAGGGTTTTGACCTCTTGACTGTATCCCTGTTGAGGATTGTCTCCGAACTAGCGGCAGCAGTCTCGACACAGGTAGCTTTGCTTGCCGTTGCGATGCCCATTCTTGACAACGTTGGTGCTGGTGCAATGAGGACAGTTCATCATGGCTTCCCTTGACTCTATGTCATGTTACATTATGCAACGCCCAAATTAGAATTGCTGTGATGTTTTTAGTAAGAGCAAGAAAGGAGAAAACGTGATGATACAACCAACTATTTTAGAAAAGCTAGAAAAGCTGCCTGAATCACTTCAGACGGAAGTACTCCATTACATTGAATTTTTGTTGGAGAAACATACAACACGACCCGTCCAAGAAGAAACACCAAAGAAACGTCGTTTGCCTGGTTCTATGAAAGGCACATTTGTGTTGCCGCTGCCAGATAACTTTGATGAATCTCTAGACCTGACTAATGCTGCTGCTCGTGATGAGTATGAAAAAAAGTATGGCTATGGGAGTTTAGCTGGGAAACTAGTGATGTCTGATGACTTTGATGAGCCTCTAGAAGATCTAAAGGACTATATGTAGTATGGCAGTGCTTTTAGATACGCATGTAGTGCTTTGGTATGTAACGCAGAATTCTAGCTTGAGCTTAAAAGCTAGAGAGATCGTTGAAGCAAAGTCAGATTTGTTCTTTAGTATGGCGAGTGTGTGGGAAATTGCAATCAAACTGAATATCGGTAAGCTGAAAATCTATTGCTCATTTGACGATTTACTAGCGCGAATAGCGGTTACGAGATCTGAGATTTTACCGATTAATATCGAAGATACGCAAACTTACATAAATTTGCCATTGATGCCAGAACATCGTGATCCGTTCGATCGCATTTTGGTCGCCCAGGCGATGAATTACGGGTTGGATATTGTCAGTGGAGATGAAAAGTTTGATGCGTATCCCATTCAGCGGGTGTGGGCATGAGCAAGTCCAAGATTTTCTACGTTACGTTGCAGGATGAGCAGACCAAGGAAGAAAAGCTCGAATGGTTTGAACATATCCAGTTTGAGCAGATTTCGTTTAACCACATTGCGCCGGATCAGAAAAGAAATTGGATTAATTTAACGGATAAAGTAGGGCGATCGCTCTCTACCATTTTGAGTCATTAGAGAAGAGCGATCGCCCCT
>RECH01000362.1 GCA_007694125.1 Leptolyngbya sp. DLM2.Bin15 | reverse complement strand
AGGGAGCAGGCTGGGACGGTGGCGCAGCTTGGGGTGCCGGGGCGGGTGCCGGGGCGGGTGCCGGGGCCGGCGCTTGAGCCGTGGATTCACCATTGGCAAAGTCAAAGACAATGCGGTTATCGGCTTGGCGCACTTGCCCAGAGGGCGCGCTGCCAGTGGCGGAGGTCACAGATAGACGAATACTGTTGTCATCGACTTGGGTGACGCTCACCGAGGCAATACCGGGGGCTGGGTTATTTTGCAAATAGCCGTTGCCATCCGAGAGTTGAAGTTGGGTGTTGATGATATCCGACACCAGCGTATTACCCTGGGCAATGGTAAACACCTGAGGGCGATCGCCCTCCTGGGTTTGCAAGACCACTTCCACACCATTGGATGCCTCAGTCACCTGCACCCCGGTTACACGGGTTGGCTGGGCAACAGCCGGCTGAGCCGTCATTGCCACCATCATGCCACTGGCCACCACACTACTAAATCCTAAAAGACGTTTCACTGTCCCCTCCTCCTTCAAAATCTCTGGGATGAACTAACCCGTAACATCAACACTGAGCGCTAAACCTAGTTCATATGAGCGAATTAACCGATCCAGTTGACCAAGGGGCGATCGCTCAGTGCCCAGCTCTCTGAAGAGAGACACCGTGCAGCCCTTGGCGTTAGCTACCTTCTGCTTCTTCCTCCTCGCCTTCACCCGGAGGAGGATTAGCCGCCTCAAAGGATCCCTCTGGAGCCGGTAGTAGCACATGTACCTGGAAACTCGTGTCGATCAACACATAGTCACTCCTAGCAATCACCTGACCCTGCTGATTCACCAACGATGCCTGGGCGGCTGTGTTGAGCTCAGAATCGAACTCTCGCAGCACCATTAGCGGTTGCAGTCGTTCAATACTACGAATAATTGACTGAGTTTGGGTAAAGTCACCCCGCATCGACACATCAAACACCCGACGCTGCAGGCGATTATTCACAGCCGGGCCGTAGCTGCTATCGGTAATCACCCCGGACAGGTTATCATTCCGCTCAAAGGTGACAAGATTTGCCTGCCGCACCTCATCATCAATACCCGCATTAGCCGAGCGAATTCGTTCGTTGAGGTCAAAGAGCAGGGTATCCAAACTAGCCTCGCTAGCAAATAAACCCAGGACATCTGTCCGCAGATTTTCTGCCGCAACCAGTCGGGTTTGAGCTTCTTCAATTTGTCGCTCTAGTTCACCCGTATCCACAAGCAAACTTTGCTTTTGATCTATTTCACTTTGCAGAGCTTGATTGGTCTCTAACACAGGTGACACTAAGTTTTGGAAGATCCAGAAAGCAGCGGCACCGCCTAACACAATGAGCAGCAGGCCACTAACTAAGGGAGTCAGTTCAATTCCAAAAACCTTCGGATAGGGAGATGTTTCCTCCATATCCGGCGCATTAGACATAAAATCGCCGGCTGTCATGGCTGTAACACTCCTCGATTACGCAGGGTTTCAATACGGGATGTTAAACCGTAGGATAGGGTGCCTTCTAGTTCATCAAAGAGTTCAGAGGCAGTTAGATCGGTGAGACGGGCTTCAATGGTATATCTCACTTGCTGACGCAGGGACACCTCTACAGACACATCGTCGCTCTCAGGCTCAAGCTGCCGTGGGTCGTCCACTAACTCAGCAACCACCAAACGAGTTTGACTGCTATTCAAAAAGGGAGACCGCTGCAGCAGCAGTAAAAAGTCGTTGACAGCGGTAAAGGTGGTTGCATAGCCTTGAATCTGAATCTTAGTTTCAGGCGGCGGCGGTGGCGGCGGCACTGTGCCATCAGCGTTCGCAACCGGCGTCGTGCCACGAGGGGCAGAGTCTTCCTCAACTTGAGAAATTTGGATGACCTGCACAATGTCTGGCGGTGTGTTGGCAGGCATATTAGGAATGCGATCGCGCACATCCTGCAAGATTGCAGACCAAGGCTTGATGCGATCAAACACCGTCGCCAGTGCCTGCACCTCTTCTTCAATGAGCTGCACCTGGCCATCAACATCAGCAAACTCGCCCCGAAGGCTTTCAATTTGCGCAATCTGATTATCCAGGGCTTGATTTTCCTGCTGCAAAATTCCGGTGCGATACTGCGAGAATAGAAACAGACCGAACATCGCTGCCGGCAGCCCAATACCGATAATCAAACCGGCATAGAGCATAATCGGGCTCTGGGGCGCAACCGCCTTAGATGCAACCGGTTCTGTGCTAATTCGCTCTTCGCGATCGCTTAAAAAATTAATATCTAGACTATACATCTACCATGCCTCCCGCAATGCCAGCCCCAAAACAACACCCAGACCAGCCGGATGTTGAATATCCACTACTTCATTCTCCATAATCTCCAAAGAAATCGCAGCAACTGGATCAACCTGACTTGCAGGAAGACTGAGCCGCTGGGAGAAGAACTCATCTAGTTGACCAATGGCCCCGCCAGGCCCCGCCAGTAAAAGCTGTGCCACCTCCATGTTGTCACCCTGGTTGAGGTAGAAATCAATTGATCGCCTCAGCTCATCAGCTAACTCGCCCAACACCCTCAACATAGCTGCGGAGCCAGGGTTGGTACCGCCCATCTGGGGCACGCCCACACTGTCCATCGGCGTGACAGGAATCGTCATACCTTGCAGCAAGTCAGTATTGCGCGAAGGCGGTAGGTTCATGGCTCGGCTGAGGGCGCTCTGAATCTGGTAGGTGCCAATCGGCACGGTTCGCGAAAACTGGGGCACCCCATCCACCGTGATGGAGATTTCGGTGCTATCAAATTCAATATCCACAATGGCGGCAGCTTCTTGGGGCGTAAACTGGCGGAGCTGCTCTCGAATGGTGCGAATCAGAGAGAAGCTGCTAATTTCCAGCACGTTGATGCCAATGCCTGCCTGCTGAAAGGTATCGAGGTAGGTATCGGTCACATCTTTGCGGGTGGCGACCAGCAAGACCTGCACTTTATCGATGCCATCTTCATCGACGAAAAATCCTAGCTTTTGGTAATCGACGTCGGCTTCTTCTCGGGGAAAGGGGAGGTATAGCCCGGCTTCTTGATTCAGCACCATCTCCCGCAGCTCATTGTCGTCTAGCTCAGCCGGGACTGGAATAATCCGGGTGACGGTATCTCGCCCGCCAGGAATAGCCGTCGCCGCATTTTTCACCTTGATGCCATTGGTCTCAAGGACTTGCTGCACAATTTCTGCCATGGCGGGCGAATCAATAATTTGCCCTTCCTGAAAAATACCCTCTGGCACCTCAGCGGTGGCCAGTTTCGCCAGTTGAAACCCCTGACCCTTTTTCTTTAACTGAGCCACGTTCACTCGCTCAGGGGTCAGCTCGATACCGATCCCTTTCGTCTTCTTTGATAGCAAATCCTGAAGAATTCTAACCACGATACTATCCGCTCATTCACTAAAGATAAACGTTGGCCAAGGGGGCGACGCCGACGAAAGAACACCTAATCTATCGAGCTAATGCGATCGCATCCTACTCGATTTCCTAAAGAACTGCCACCTTAAAATAAAAGCATAGATCTTTTGAAACTGCAGGACTAAACCTAGCTCGCACCCATCTCTCCGATGCCTGGATTCCCAACAACTAGTCTCCCCAAGAGATGAAGACTCAAGGCATCTTCACACCACCACGGATGCACCTCCAAATGCGACCATCTATGGGTGTATTTAGAAGCAGGAGAATCGTAACTTTATAGGTCACGATGACAAGACTTTTAGTCTCCCAACCCGATCTATTTAGACCATCACCCTAGACAGTTCATGGAGAGAAGAAATGATGGCTCCTCGCTACCTTCAAGTGAAGCTAGCAAATGAAGCTAGATCCGGTTTGCCGCTGGGGAACGGGCGATCGCTCCAGCCGTGAAGCATGAAGGACCGATCTAGAGATCTCACCCTGGAGCAAGACGGTTGCACACCTTGCCCCAGCAGCTATACCTAGTCTCCACGGTTCACCCTCATTGCTGAGAGCATCCTTGTCATCCACTCGTCTCCATGACCGACGCGGGGTCTATCTAGCATCTAGGCTGGGTTTACGATAGACAGACTGCATCGATGAGTTACCAGCGATACTACACACAAAATCGAAACTTGCGCAGGGTTTGACAAAAACTTAGCACTCTTGAATCCCTCATCCAGCAGACAAGGGCTTAGCGATCGCTTCAGACCTGAGTTCGACGGAGATCATCAGCCTCCTCGTTCATCCTGCATGGGGTCAGTTAATCCACGGATGGCTAGGTCCTGTTGATACCCGCTCTTGATGACGTGGGGGCGATCGCCATTCATCGGCTGGCAGCAACTCCGGGCACCCTAGATCCTTCGTCCATGCGGCAATGCTCCACTAACCTGCTGCTTCTTTCGATCACGACAGACGAGATCCGGACGCTTGTGACGTTCTCACCGTAGGTGATCGAGCCCTAGCATCCGTCAGTCTAGGCTGGATGCGATCGCATCCCAACCCGTATTTACCCCGACCTCCCCGTGAAAGTTTGCGGTTCTGAGGGGAAACGGTCGTAAAGAGTTAACAAGATCATGGATATAGATGACGTACTGATACTGCAGGTCGATCACCTCCCCGCTGTCTAGCGATCGCTGGAGAAGTGCGCCCATCGAGCCTCGACTTCCAGCCCGGATCCCAAGGATTCGAGTACGGATTCAAGCCTTGAACCAGAATGTCTAACTCTGTCCATGGATCCATTCGCGTATCAATCCAGTGTAGGCCGGGGTTTCTAGGCTTGGGCAAGATTGAACCTAGCTCCTCCACTGCGCTGTTATTGTCAACCAGCTATACATCTGAGAGCCGACTATGGTATCTGGGTCCCATCAACCACCGTTTTCTCATCACACTACACCGTCTGAATCAATCCCTTCTCCTGCGGTCATCCATCTTCCCTATGAATCGGAGGAGATGGATTTACAAAACGTCAAAGAAATTATCTACCGACGACGGTGGATGCTAGCAGGGGTGGCGATCGCTACAACGGTGTGTTTTTGGGGCTGGACGCTCACCCGCACGCCTATTTATCGCGGGGAATTTCAGGTGTTGGTGGAGGCGATCGCAGAGGTGGATCCCTCCCAGGAGTTGCTGCGCGAGGGCAGTCAGTTTCGCACCAACTTTGACTACGATACCCAAACGGAGGTGTTGCGCAGTCCAGCTTTGCTCCGCCCCATTCTCGAAACGCTGCGCGAAACCTACCCCGACTTTAGCTACTCAGAATTGGCTGGCAACCTCAGCATCACGCGCCTGCGAGAAACAAAAGTGCTCTCGGTGAGCTACCGCAACCCCGACCCAGAGCGCATTCAGGCCGTACTAGATGTCGTTGCCGAGGAATATCTCAAATACAGCTTTGAGCAACGGCAAACGAACCTCCAGCAGGGGGTGCAGTTTGTTGAAGGACAACTGCCAGAATTGCGCGATCGCGTGAATTCGCTGCAGCAGCGTCTAGAACGCTTTCGCCAAGAATATAGCCTGATCGATCCAGAGTCGCGGGGCACCGAACTATCCCGCCTGATTAGCTCGATTGAAGAACAGCAGCAAAGCACCCGCACCCAGCTTTCTGAGGCAGAATCTCTTTACCTGGCCATTCAAAGCCAGCTCGGCTACAGTCCTGACCAAGCTTTGGCGGCCTCAGCCCTGAGTGAATCAACCCGCTACCAGGCTATTTTGAACGAGGTGCAGCAGGTTGAAGCTCAGATTGCCACCGAGTCGGCTCGCTTCTTGCCCGATACGCCCAATGTGCAGGTGTTGGAAGATCGACGAGATAGTTTATTACCGCTGTTAGAACAGGAGGCCGATCGCATCCTTGGGCAGCGGTTGTCCAATCAACTGGATGGCAACCTCACCTCCATTTCCATCGACCTTAGCCGCCAGTTGATCAACACGGCCAACGAGGTTCAGGTTTTGCAAACTCGCCAGCGGGCCTTAGCAGACGTCGAACAGCAAATTAAGCAAGAGTTTGACCTGGTTCCCGCTTTGGCCCGGCAGTATACCGACCTGCAGCGGGAGTTAAGTATTGCCACCGATAGCCTAAATCGATTTTTGACCACTCGGGAGTCCCTAGAACTGCAGGCTGCCCAGCAGTCGATTCCCTGGCAGCTCATTTCTGAGCCCACGACCATGAACTCCCCCATTGCCCCCAATGTTCCCCGCAGTTTGATGCTAGGGGCGATCGCTGGGGCGTTGCTAGGGGCAGGAGCTGCCTTTGTGACCGACAAACTGGATACTGTCTTTCACACCCCCGATGACTTGAAAGCCTTTGCCCGCCTGCCCATGCTAGGTGTGGTGCCGTTTATTCGCCAGCCCAACCAGATGCTGATCCATGGCGAGGATGCCACAGCGCCTGCCCGTAAGCCATCGTCCTACCACTACCAATCGTCTCCCTTCCTTGAATCCTTCCGATCGCTCTATACCAATATCCGATTCCTAGGAGCCGACCGCCCCATTCGTTCCGTCGTGATTAGCTCTGCAGTCCCAGCGGAGGGCAAATCAACCATTGCACTGAACTTGGCGAGAGCGGCTGCCATCATGGGACAGCGGGTGTTGCTGGTGGATGCCGATTTGCGGTTGCCTCAAGTGCATGAACGGCTGAAAATGCCCAACCTCAGGGGATTGAGCAATGTGATGACGGGCGATTGTTCCCTGCAGGAAGCCATGCAGCGATCGCCCATTGACGAAAACTTAACGGTGATGACGGCGGGGATGATTCCCCCTGACCCAATTCAGCTCCTGTCATCCCAAAAGATGCAGCAGTTTAACCAACAGGTTACCCAAGACTTTGACGTGGTCATTTACGACATGCCGCCCCTGCTTGGCTTTGCCGACAGCAGCCTGCTAGCCGCTCAAACCGATGGCATGATTGTGGTCGTGGGCTTGGGCACCACTAGCCGTAACGACCTGAAGCAAGCCCTCGACACCCTGGATGTTTCGCCAGTGTCTCTCTTGGGCGTAGTAGCCAATGGCATTAAGTCCCACACCACCCGCTCCTATGGCTACAACCGCTACCACCAGTACTACAAAGCCTATGCCGAAGGAGCCGCCGCAGAGCCAGCACCAGAACCGACATCCGAGTCTTGGGTGGATGGCCTGCGCCAGCGTTTCACATCAGCCTTTCCGGCAGCGACGGATCTGGAGGATGACGTAGATCATGATCTAGACAGCGAAGATCTAGACAACGAAGCTGAGGCAGCGGCAGGCGCGATCGCTGACCCGTCGTTGGAAGAAAGGGGCGATGAGTCCTTCACCTCCCTAGCGGGTGAGGATACACCCAATGGTCATCAGCCGATTCCCTCGATCTTTGAGCAGGATCAGGATCATCCCTATCACTTCACAGGACAATTCACGCCCGATGAGCTGAGCTATACGGATCTGTATGCCCAAAACCATCAGCAGACATCCCTGAATGGGTTGACCAACAACAACCTGAGCACCTGGGATACCCCCAGCACCGACCTACCTGACTTGTCCCCTGTCGAACCTCAAAGGGAGCCATCTTGGGAAGACTTAGCGCCCGAAACGGTTCAAGACTTAGCTCGCGACCTAGATGAGCTTGACGAACTTGACAAGCTGAGCAGCGTACCAGAACCCTTTGCGGATCTCTTAAATCACGCAGATGCCTGGGATCCTGCCGATTCAGATCCAGACGCCGATCTCGAACTGGAGGCGATCGCTGCCGATAGTGACGATGCCATGCTCGATGAGTTGATGGGATTTGAGGCCGATGATCGGCCCATCGAACTCGCCCCAGACAACCCGCCCCCATCACTGGAGGAGCAAAGTTCTTGGCTACAGCGCATGTCTGGCATGAACCTACTCTCACTATTGCAGGATAAACCCCACCATCCAGCAGCGTCCGAGGATCTCACTCCGCCGGTAGGCGAGGCTGAAACTCATGCCCTTAGCTCCGAGGCGATCGCAGCCACAGAATCGACCCTGCAGCCCGCACAGCCAGACTCGTCTATAGACTCTCCTCTAGCCGAGGATCACGACGACTGGCAAGATCAAGACATCACCGAGCTAGATTGGCAGGTGCCCGTCGAAGCAGCCGATGATCGCCATTCCCTAGAGGTATCCCAGGCCGTTGGCACCCATGGAACGACCCCAATCGAGTCGCCACACCTAACCCATCAGAGAGACAAGCAGAGCGATCGCTCTGAAGCCGTAGCATGGCTCGAACATCCGGCGGCAGTCGATGCGGAAGCAGCCCAGGTGCAGTCCACGCTGAAGGACGCTGCGCCCCCCCTAGGGTCGGAGGATACGCTGACATCCCTGGCCCCAGACCCAGCGGTGGATAGCAAGATAGATGGCACCACAGTCGCCCAACCTTTCCAAGCCCCAGATTGGCAGACCGTCAACCAAGAGGGCCCCAACGAAGAGCAGGCGACTCAGTCGAACATCACCGATCCCCATCTCCAAGACAAAGCTAACGCTCCTGGCACAGACTCCCCGTTCCTGGCTGCTATCTTCATCGCCCAACAAGCGATCGCTGCTGGACAAACGGCCCAAGGCAGTGAAGACTGGCTGCACTTAGCCCAGCAATGGCAACAGGCCTCAGACCTCATGGGCGAGGTGAGCTCCGGTCACGAGCAGTATGAGATGGCCCAGCAGTGCCAGCATCTTTACCAACGCAATAGCGACTATGCCCGCAATCGGGCCATTCACTAAGTCTGCGGATTATTGCCCAAATTCAATCCTGGCCTGATCGACAATATCCGCCGTCACGGTCTCTGTCTCCGCTTCACGAGCGATCGCCTCAATGCGCTGTCGGGCCTGCGATCGCACAAAGAAGGGAATGTTTTTAAACTTTGCGGTGGCATCCGGAGTCCATTGCAAGCCACCTGCCCAATCTGTCTCCGACATCGATTCGTCCATCCTCAACAACAAGCTAACTCTTGATTCTGGATCCGCGAGTCCCTGTGGTAGGGTCTGGCAACGGATCCGGCGGGCAGCGATCGCGCCCCGTTGTTGTTGGGGGCATGGAGAAACGACTGCGCCAACCCTGATTCTCATCCTACAGCGATCGGGGGATCGAGATCGGGGGATCGAGATCGAGGCATCAAGACAGAAGCATTCGAGAGCGATCGCCCAACCGTCACGGCATAAAAAAAGGGCTCCCGAGGGAGCCCTTCACAGTTGAGAAAAATCGTGAACCTAGTCTAGGTCGCTCATCGACAACACAGGCTCAGTTTCGCGGTTAATCCCTTTCTCAAAGCCAGCTTCAGCAGCCCGAGCCCGTCCGGCATGCCAGAGGTGACCCACGAGGAAGAAGAAACCTAGCACAAAGTGAGAGGTAGACAACCAAGCACGGGGAGATACAAAGTTCACCGAGTTGATTTCCGTTGCCACACCACCCACCGAGTTGAGAGAACCCAACGGTGCATGGGTCATATACTCAGCCGCACGGCGTGCTTGCCAAGGCTGAATGTCGTTCTTGATCTTGTCAAGGTCTAGACCGTTGGGGCCACGGAGCGGCTCCAGCCAAGGACCTTGGAAATCCCAGAAACGCATCGTCTCACCACCGAAGATGATTTCACCGGTGGGAGAGCGCATCAGGTACTTACCTAGACCGGTAGGCCCTTGAGCCGAACCGACGTTGGCACCCAAGCGTTGGTCACGCACCAAGAAGGTGAGGGCTTGAGCCTGAGATGCTTCGGGGCCCGTAGGACCGAAGAACTCACTGGGGTAAGCAGTGTTGTTGTACCAAACCATGATCGAGGCGATGAATCCCATCAGGGACAGCGCGCCCAAGCTGTAGGACAGGTAGGCTTCACCCGACCACACAAAAGCACGGCGAGCCCAAGCGAACGGCTTGGTCAAGATGTGCCATACGCCACCCGCGATACAAATAATGCCGACCCAGATGTGACCGCCGATGATGTCTTCCATGTTGTTGACGCTGACGATCCAGCCTTCGCCACCAAAAGGAGACTTCAACAAATAGCCGAAGATAACAGCGGGGTTCAATGTGGGGTTGGTGATAATCCGCACGTCGCCACCACCGGGTGCCCACGTGTCATAAACGCCACCGAAAGACATGGCTTTCAAGACGAGCAAGAAGGCACCACAACCCAAGAGGATCAAGTGGATCCCGATGATGGTGGTCATCTTGTTCTTGTCTTTCCAGTCATAGCCGAAGAAAGAAGAGTACTCTTCTAGCACTTCCGGGCCACGCACGGCGTGGTAGATACCGCCTAGACCGAGAACTGCCGAAGAGATCAGGTGAAGCACACCCACCACAAAGTAAGGGAAGGTATCGGTTACTTCACCGCCGGGGCCAACACCCCAACCTAGGGTCGCCAAGTGGGAAAGCAGGATGATGCCCTGCTCATACATGGGCTTTTCAGGGACGAAGTGAGCCACCTCAAACAAGGTCATGGCTCCGGCCCAGAACACAATCAAGCCAGCGTGGGCAACGTGGGCACCCAGCAGCTTACCGGACAAGTTGATCAGGCGGGCGTTTCCAGACCACCAGGCAAACCCTGATGATTCTAGGTCACGGTTACCAGCCGATACATATGAACTATTAAAGGGCGTTTCCACGGGGTAATACCTCCTCAGGGAACACAAATTTCTCGTGGGGCTGATCCTGAGGTGCCATCCATGCACGGATGCCCTCGTTCAGCA
>RECH01000325.1 GCA_007694125.1 Leptolyngbya sp. DLM2.Bin15 | reverse complement strand
GCTTCACTCCTGCACGTAAGCGCTTACATACTATCTAACCCTATTCCTAATTGACGAGGGCAGGTTTTGTCGGTCATCCTTGGCGACAGCTTCTCAAAATCCGCTAGGCTGGTTAGAGGCAGGCGATCGCCCCACCTCTGGTTCAATGCCCTTGGGGTAATACCCTGGCGAATAATGAGGGGCAGCCTTGTCCATCCCATTGTTCTAGCTTATTTGGAATCAGCATGACCGTAACGACACAGCCGGTTCACGTCATTGGCGGCGGCCTTGCCGGCACAGAGGCGGCTTGGCAGGTGGCCCAAGCGGGGGTGCCAGTGATTTTACATGAAATGCGACCGCAGCAGGTCAGCCCAGCCCACCACACGGAGCATTTGGCTGAACTGGTGTGCAGTAACTCCTTTGGAGCCCGGGCCAGCGATCGCGCCTCAGGGCTTCTCCATGCCGAATTGCGCCGTTTGGGGTCAATTGTCATTGGCAAGGCGGATGACCATGCGGTGCCGGCCGGGGGAGCCTTGGCCGTCGATCGAGCTGTGTTTAGCCAAGATTTAACGGAAACCCTCAGCCGTCATCCTTTGATTGAACTGCGGCGGGGGGAGGTCTCGACGATTCCCGCCGATGGCGTGGTGGTGCTGACCACAGGGCCGCTAACCAGTGAGGCTTTGGCGGATGATTTGCGCCGGCTCACGGGTATGGAGTATTTGAGCTTTTTTGATGCGGCGAGTCCGATTGTGGTGGGGGAGTCGATTAATCAAGATATTGCCTTCTTGGCATCTCGCTACGATCGCGGGGAGGCGGCTTATCTGAATTGCCCGATGACCCAGGTGCAATATTTGAATTTTTGGCAGGCGCTCTGTGAAGCAGAACAGGCGGAATTAAAAGCTTTTGAGCGGGAGACGGCTAAGTTTTTTGAAGGCTGTTTGCCCATTGAGGAAATGGCGCGGCGCGGTGAAGATACCATGCGCTATGGGCCGCTGAAGCCGGTGGGGCTGTTTGATGCTCGCCATGGTGATTTCCGGGATCCTAATAATCGCGAGAAGCGTCCCTATGCGGTGGTGCAGCTTCGCCAGGAGGACAAGGCGGGGCAACTTTGGAATATGGTTGGCTTCCAAACAAATCTGCGCTGGGGTGAACAAAAGCGAGTATTTCGCATGATTCCAGGCTTGGAGGCGGCGGAATTTGTGCGCATGGGCGTGATGCACCGCAATACGTTTATTAATACGCCGGAACTTCTGACCCGATCGCTGCAGTTCAAAACGCGGCCGTCCCTGTTGGCGGCAGGGCAGCTCGTGGGCACTGAAGGCTATACGGCGGCGGCGGCGGGGGGCTGGCTAGCGGGCACCAATGCGGCGCGGGTTGTCCAAGGGCGATCGCCCCTAGAGGTGCCAGAAACCACGATGATGGGTGCCCTGATTGACTTTATCAGCAGCGCTACGCCGAAACATTTTCAGCCCATGCCGCCCAATTTCGGCATTTTGCCAGAGCTGCCCCAGCGCATCCGCAATAAGCAGGAACGCTACGGCACCTATCGCGATCGCGCCTTTCAGGATCTCGAACGCTGGGCCCAGGAGCAGAACCTAGTTCTGCAAGCGGGAGAGCGTAGCCCGCTATCCGCCTGATGTTCATCGGCCGTTGGGAAAATAACCGTGCCTGGTAGTCTGCATGACTAACGGTTGAGCGATCGCCATGGTAGGTTAAAGCCACTGACAACAGTTTGAGTATTTCCCCGGTTTCACCGCCGGGCTTTTTCATGGCTTCAGAGCAATCCAGGCTGGGTATCTGAGCCTATATCTGAGCCTAAGAGATAGTGATGGAGCTGGTCGAAGTGCCAAGCGTAGAACGGTACCCCGTCCTGTTGAGCGCGATCGCAGAGTTGGGCCAAGTGGGCGATCGCATTCACCCTCTCCTGATGCTGCATCGCTTGGGCCAGCGGATGCTGCCAGGCGTGTAAAAAGGTTTGGATGACGGTGCGATCGCTTGCTGCGATCAGAGGTGCGTGAACGGTTTTGAGCCGGTGGGAGCCAGGGTTTGGGTCATCTAGGTCAGCATCCTCCGCGATTTGCCAGTGGTCTGCCAGCAGAGGCAGCAGCTCGGTTGCCGTATATTTCTTGCGGGCCAGCAACCGCAGACCAGCTACTTCGGGGGGGTGATCCTGCGCGACTAAGGCGGCCCGCAGATCTTTGAAGAAGGGTTGAATTACCTCCCGATCCACCGCTAGGCTGAAGCGATCGCCCGCCTCGGAATAGTCTGCCGCCTCTCCGCCATCCTGCCACTGAGCCTGATAGCCACGATAGGCGGCGGCTAGGTCGGTCTGGCTACGGGCCTGTAGGTGTTCCCAGCGGGGCTCGCCCATGAGGGCCGCTAACCACTTACGCATCTGGGGTGCGGAGAAGAGGGAGGGATCTGTCCGTAGTGCGTCTAAGGGTGATCCGACTGGGGATACATCTAGCTGGAGGTTGGTGACCAAGGGCGGAGCGGCGGCGGGTTGATCGGTATCTACGGCAACGCTAGCAGCGGAGGCGATCGAGTCGGATGGTGGATGGGCTAGTTCTGGCGTTGAGTCTAGCGCTGACGAGGGATCACGAGGATTGAGGCTTGGCTGGACTGGCTCGGCAGCCTTGGCTTGATAGGGCTGGACAGGCTGCTGCGCCCGCCGGGACTGGAGTTGTGCCGCCGTCATCAGACCGGGGATGCTCGCGAGGTCTTGGGGGGGTTCATCATCGTCGGCATGGTTGGCGGCATTCATCTGCGCCGAGAGGTAGAGATCGGCTACCACCGGGCCGGCAAACTCCACGACTCCTTCATTGGCAAGGGCTTCGATTTCCTGGGCGAGGGCTGCTTCATCGACGTCATCCATGTCTGCCTCGTCCCAGAGTTCTTCAGGTTCATGGCTGAGAACGATGGTGAGCTCGTCTGGCTCGTCCCTATCTGGCTCCGATGGCTCCACCTCGACCAGATCTACCCTAGAGGTGAGGGCGATCGCTTCTTCTAACTCTGTTTCTGTCTCACTTTCTGTCTCGTTTGCTGGATCTAGCTCTGCCTGCCCGTCGGTTGGCTCGACGGGGGCGATCGCCTCCTCTAGAATCTCCTGGGTATCTGCCTCTGCCGGGGTGGACGACTGAAGGGCCTGGAGGGCGGCTCGGATCAGGTGGAAGTAAAAGGGCTGGGCTACATCAATTTCGATGGCCTCGTCCCGCGATCGCCCCAACAATCCTCGCCGTTGTTCTGGTTGCAGAGCTAAAACCTGCCCCTGAGCATTTTGGATGCGCAGCTCTCGGGAGGTGGGGGTGATGGAAATGCTGCAGGCATAGGGGCGATCGCCATGGGTAAACTCGACCCGCTGGGGAGGTAAATGCTGGAAGCTAGCGTCAATGGGATGGTCAAGGGTTGGCTCGGCAGCCGGTGCGGGCAGGGGGGTAGCCGCATTGGGGCGTGCGCCGATCAGCTCTAGCTCCAAGGTGCGACTGTTATTCCATTCATTAATTTTGAGGCGGTAGGCAATATCAATGGGGCTGGGCAACGGACAGTATTCGCCCCACCGCCAAGCGATCGCTTTGAAGGTCACCTCTTCGGCGGTATCTGACATCTGCCCCAGGGTGAGCTTCAGATGATCCTGGTTTTTACCGATCACCCGCTGCTCCAGCACCCGCACTGGGCCACTCCAAAACACCGGGTCAGGATTTTCCATGCCGCAGGGATGCAGGCGATCAATTTGCTCACACAGGTGCAGGCTCAGGTCTTGAAAGTCAGCCTGGGCATCCACGGTCACCAAGGGTTTTAAATGCTGGGGCATCAACTGCTGATTGGCGGAGAGACTGAGGCGAAACCGAAATTCATCGAGATGTTCAGCCTTAAGAGAAAAGCCGCCTGCAGCCCGGTGTCCGCCATATTTTTCCAGCACCGTTTCTGTAAACTGGAGGGCTTTGAACACGTTGAATTCTGGAATGCCTCGGGCCGAACCGCGAATGTGTTGCTGATCCTCCTGTTCATAGGTGCCGATGAAGACCGGCACGCCGTAGCGTTCTACGAGTCGGGAGGCGACAATGCCAATCACGCCATGGTGCCAACCGGGCTGCACCACCACCAAAACCCGATCATTCATCAGGTCGGGTTGGGTCGCCTCACACCAAGCGATCGCTTCCTGTTCAATCAATTCACAAAGGCGCTGCCGATGCTGGTTAATTTGTTCACACACCATGGCTAGCTCCAGAGCCCGCCCAGGATCATCCGTGGTTAACAGCTCAATCACAACCTGCGGATCGGCAATACGTCCTACGGCATTGATACGAGGCCCAAGGCGAAACCCGATCGCTTCTGGCTTCAGGGCCTTGTCTTCATTGGCCAGTCCCGCCACTTGGATCAAGGACTGGATGCCTAGGATGCGAGAGCGCGGCAAGAGCTTCAGACCCCGCCGTACCCAGCGCCGATTAACGCCGGTGAGGGGAGCCAGGTCGGCAATGGTACCCAAGGTGAACAGCTCCAGCAACGGTGTAGTCAGATCCTTGGTCTGCTGGAGGGCTTGGGCCAAGCAGACGGCAAGGATATAGGCGACCCCGACCCCGGCAACACCGCTGTAGGGCGATGCGATGTCGAGGAGTTTGGGGTTTAAGATGGCGTTGGCTGGAGGGAGTTGGGGGGGAAGGTCATGGTGGTCGGTGATAATTACCACTAACCCTAGTTCACGGGCATAGGCGATCGGGTCATAGGCCGCGATGCCGTTGTCTACCGTCAAAATGATCCGCACGCCGTCGGCATGGAAGTCTTCAACGATGCGGCGATTAATACCGTAGCCTTCGCTCATGCGACTGGGAATGGCGTAGTCTACCTGGGCTCCTAGGTAACGCAGCGATCGCAGCAGCAGGGCGGTGCTGGTCATGCCGTCGGCATCGTAGTCGCCGCAGATGGCAATCTTATGGTGGTGGGCGATCGCCTTCAGCAGAAGATCTAGGGCGGTGGCCAGGTCAGGAAACTCTTCCAAGGGCGAGGGCAGTTGCAAAACCTCGGGGTTCACAAAGTGTTGAGCTGCCGCTACAGAGTCGATGCCGCGATTGACCAACACCTGGGCCAGCAGCGGCGGTAAATCTAGCCCTTGGGCAATGTCAGCCACTCGATCAGGCTGGGGTTTGGCAATCCGCCAGCGCTGGTCGGGCAATTGTCCGCGCCGAGTTTTGCGAGAGCTGGCCAGGGTATCTGGGCTAAACACCGGGCGGGATTGCATAACGTTGAGTACGGAGGATTGTGGCACGATTCGCTTGACCTAGAGAATAGCAACGCAGCACCAAAGAGACAACTACATCAAAGATTTGCGTTGGTTGCAGATGACCCAGGATAGCTGGACAATGGATCCCATAGGAAATGCCAATGTGGGACTCTGGTTTCTCATCCTGGAACACTCTGAACGATGCTGGAACCCTTCGGATACTGATTGATGAGGGAACTCATCGACAGGGGTCGGTTCAATTACCGCCCTGTAGTTCATGTGTTCTATAGTTGTAGCACAGGTGCAGCGATCGCCTCAAGGGTTCTGGATGGATTATTCCCCTGTCGTCAGATGGGGGGAACCCGGTAGCGCCAACCTCATTCACCACCCTTATTCTGGAGCCGTCAGACGTAAAACAGACCATGACTAAGCGTGTACTAGTATTGGGTGGTCGGGGGCGCATTGGCCAAGCGATTGTGGCGGATTTGCTCACCCATACCGATACGATCATCATGGCGACCGGGCGACAGGGTGCGGTCATGTCATCGGATCATCCCCAGCGCTTGGCCTATCAGCGTTTGGAGCTTAACCAGCAATCGGCGCTCAATCAAGCGATCGCTTCGGTGGATTTGGTGATTCACTGTGCGGGCCCCTTTCACCACCGCGATGGCCGGGTGCTGCAAACCTGCATTCATCACCGGGTGAATTATATCGACATCAGCGATCATCGTGGCTTTACGGAGCGGGTGCTAGCCCAGCATGAGGCGGCGCAAGCGGCAGGGGTGACGGCGATCGTCAATGGGGGCATCTTTCCCGGCATCTCCAACAGTATGGTGCGGCAAGGGGTTGAGACCCTAGACCAGGCTGATACGGTACATCTGCGCTATGTGGTGGGTGGGTCGGGCGGTGCTGGGCTGACCGTCCTGCGCACCACGTTTTTAGGGCTCCAGCATCCCTTTTTGGCGCGGCTGGATGGAGAATGGCGATCCGTGTTGCCCTACAGCGATCGCCAGATGGTGCGCTTTCCCAAGCCCTTTGGCCGTGCGGGCGTCTATTGGTACGACGTCCCGGAAACCCTCACCTTGGCAGAATCCTTTGATCTGCAAACCTTAACGACCAAGTTTGGATCGGTGCCGGATCTATATAACTACCTAACCTGGATGACCGCCCATGGTCTGCCCAAGTCTTGGCTGCAACATCCCACCATCATTGAGTTTTTGACCCAGGTGAGCTACCGCATGACTCAATGGAGCGATCGCTGGAGCGGCGTGGGCGTGGGCATTGATCTGGAGATCCAAGGACAGCTTGATGGACAACCCGCGTCCTATACTGCCACGCTGACGCATCCCAAAACGGCGATCGCGGCGGCGGCGGGGGTGGGTTGTCTAGCGCAGTATGTGTTGAGCCAACAATTGCAGCAGCCTGGGGTCTATCCGGTGGAGCGGATTCTCTCGACGCCGGCCTTCGAGCAAGCCATGGCCCAGCGCGATATTCTCATCCAGCGATCGCTGCCGTCGGTCACGCCAGAATCTTCTGTGGATAGCTAAAACCGCTAAGACCATGGGCGATCTGATCATCTAGGGTCAAAGCTCTGCCGCCGGTACCTGCCCGAAGCCGGTTTGCAGAATCCAGGCGAGGATCTGCTGGGTGAGCTGCAAGAGGTGGTGTTGCTGTCGGTGGGTGACGGCGGTTTGGGTTGGATCAAAAAGCTGGCCATGGCGCTCCACCTGCTGGAGGCGATCGCAAAGACTGAGCCCCAGCTTGAGCCAGCGTTTCTCCATCTGACTGGATGGATCAGGGTTGAGATGCCCCTGGGCAACCTGTTCTGCTAGTTGATCAATAACCTCCACCAGCTCATAGACTAGGGCCTTGGTGGCGGGATCGATCGGTATGGCATCTTCAGCCTGGAGCGTCCCGCCAGATAATCTCATGGCATTCTCATGAAGGGCAAAATCGGTTTTGGTATGATGTGAGCGGGTAGACTTTTCTGCATGATGCATCCCATCCATCAACCTCTGTAAGGTTTGACAGCGGGCATGGCCATGCTGAATCGGCCAAAGGCGATCGCTGAAGCTAGCATCTTCCCTAGCCCTTGACATCAAGGGTGGAGCGGGGTTCCAGGCTGAGAGGTGATGGGTCGTAAGGGTAATCCAAGACAACAGGGCGCGATCGCACACATGGAGGATCAGCCATCCGGTCTCTGTATGGCGCACCGTGATGGCCGATCGCACAGGGAAATGTAACGGTGAAGGGTGTGGGTCTCTTAGAGACCACTGCTGGATGAGATGTTGAGCCAAGTCACGGGCAGATAGGTGCCCATGGGGGGCATGTTTAAGAGCTATGGCAGAGCCATACACTAGACATAGAGAGTTTTTCTCTCTTTTTAGGGGAACTTTAAAGCTAACTTTGGGTCTTGAAGCTTGCCAGAAACGCTCTGTTTCTGCCCCTTGCAGAGCAGCAAGACTCTGGAGATCCTGAAACAAACACTGGGCGATCTGCGATCGCCAAGATATAGCAGTCCATCTTTCTACGATTTCTGTCGAATACATCATCAGAGAGATGCACAAGTAAATTTCAGTATGGGATAAAGAGGAACAGTCCGTTTAGAACAACAAAATCAGGAGTAAATCAGGTCATCGTGTCCAACATTACACTTGCAAGCCGTGAGGGGTGTCACCCATACCCTAAGCCTGGCAAGCTCATGTTCGCCCTCGATGACAGACAGCAACGTGATAAAAATACAGCCTAGCGTCCGTAATTTTTTCTACATTGTTTGTATCTGCAACGGTTATGCTAAGTTTACACTCCCTCTACCCAGCGATAAGTTTGCGGATTCAGAGTGAGCAGTGCCATAAGCCCTAAACCTGACTGATTTTCCTGTTTGATGTCTAATGTATTCACGTCGTGTTTCTCGGATTGCGCCAACTGGCTTCCATTGTCCTAACTACTGATGCGATCGCCCTCTACCGTTAATCAAGTGATCTGGGGTCGAGCGATCGCATTCTGATTGATTCACCTGTGATCTGCTTGTTTATGCTCTGTGTAAGGTTTTCGTGACGTCGCATCCACAACATTCAGCCATGTTTTCAGCATCCTCCCAGCCAGAGGCCTCTCGCCCATTTTTGACTTGGCAGCGCATTATTGATTGGGCGCAAGAACATTATCGCTGCCGCACCTTTGACAAAGACGAACGCATTCCGGCTCGCCCAGGGTTACTCTACCTGGTGCAATGCGGGTCTGTGCGGCTCGTTGGTGAAGCGCAGGTCAGTGCAACGGGGCATACGGCACGATCGCCCCACATTAATTCGGAGGAGGCCTTTTTGGGGTTTGTTGGCGCGGGTCAACCCTTCGAAATTGTGGCCCAGTCGCCGTTTACCCTGCAGAGTTTTGCCCATGTAGACCAAACATCCGTGATTTGGATGTATTGGCATGATCTCGACAACTGGCCCCATTTCCGCCGTGAAGTGTTAGATGCTTTTCGCTATCAACATCAGCGTAAGCTGCTCTGGCTTAGCACCTTGGGGCAACGGCGTACCATTGATCGTCTCTTAGGCTTCCTAACCCTACTCATCGAAGAATTTGGTGAACCCTGTGAGGATGGCTATTGCTTACCTTGGGTGCTCACCCATGCGCAAATTGGTAGCGCTATTGGTTCGACCAGGGTGACGGTGACCCGACTCATGGGTAAGTTACGCCAGCGGGGGTTAATCGCAACCTATGGTGATAATTTGCTCTGTATTCCATCTCAGCCTGAGTCCTAGCCTGTCCCTAGGCTGGACTAGAGTGGTCTAGGGTTGAGATCCAATGGGGGCTTAGAACAAGGGCAGCCCCCAGTAGTTCATGCGGTCTTGAATCCAGCCCTCGGTATACCAACTCGCGATCGCTTCATTCATCCGTCGTCGTAGATCGTCGTATTGGTTGCCTCGGCGGGTGGCGACGGATAGGGAGTCGGCGGCCCAGGATGTGGGCAGCAGGCGATAGGCGGGATAGGTCTGCACCCATCCGGCTAGAACACTGGTGTCACCAGCAAAGGTGGCGGCTTGCCCTGTTTCCAGCAACTCCAAGCCTTCTTGGTATGAGTCCACGCCGATCAGGGTGGGCTGGGGTAGGTAGGATCGCAGGATGGCGATGGTGCTCGATTCGTTGAGCACGGCAATGGGCGATCGCCCTGCATCTGCAAGGGTTTGAATGGCTGCATCCTGGGTGACGAAGGCGGTGCCATCGAGATAGTAAGGCGCACTGAAGCTAACGATGCGCGATCGCGAGTTGGTGCGCGTCAGCCCGGCAATCACCAGATCCACCTCGCCCTCTAAGAGCACGGTGAGGCGATCGCGATTTTGGACGGGATAAAACACCACGGCGGTGGGATCGCCTAGCAGTTCCTCAGCTAAGCGATGGGCCACATCAATTTCTAGCCCCACCAACTCCCCCTCGGCATCGCGAAATCCTAAAGGACGCAGATTGTCTTTCACGCCTACGATCAAATAGCCCCGCTCTTGGATGACGGATAGCTCGGTGGCCCATGCGGCAGTTGGGAGCAGCGTACCCACACCGCCAAGGGAGAGGGCGATCGCCATCAATGAACTGAGAGTCAGGCTACGCATGAGAGTTCGGGTTTAGCAACGGGCTTCCGCATTGTAGCAACCTAGACAAAAAACCACATACAAAAGCCATCCCTGACACTCGTTCAGGGATGGCTCATGATGTCTTCTGTACCCTTGGGCTTAACGGCCCTGGGTAGCTACTTCCACAACCTTGGCAAATCCGCTGGGATCTAAAACGGCCATTTGGGCCAACATTTTGCGGTTGAGTTGGATATCTGCTTTCTTAAGCTGACCAATCAACTGGCTATAGCTGATGCCATGCTGACGCGCTGCGGCGTTGATGCGGGTAATCCACAGACGACGAAAGTCCCGCTTACGGCGGCGGCGATCGCGGTAGGCGTTGCGCAGGGCCTTCATCACCTGTTGGTTAGCCGAGCGGAACAGCTTGGAGTGTGATCCCCGGAAGCCCTTCGCCAATTTTAAGATCTTCTTGCGACGCTTGCGGGCAACGTTCCCGCGCTTAACCCGTACCATAGTTTCAAGTCCTGCGTAACTGTAATAGTAAGTTGTCTCTAAACCTGTTGGGGGCGATCGCTGCCCTGCTCAAGTGATGTAGCCCTCTAGTTCACCATGCCAAGTGTCCGAAAGGAGGAACCCTGCCATCTCAGATTGCATGGAGAGCGATCGCCTATCAAGACGCTGCGCTTAGAGGTAGGGCAACATCAGTTCAACGTTTTCAGCATCTCGCTCATTCACCACCACCAGCTTCGAGAGGCGGCTCTTGCGGGTGGGTGACTTATGCTGAAGAAGGTGATTCTTAAAGGCTTTACGGCGCACAATCTTTCCACTGCCCGTGCGGCGGAAACGTTTAGCGGCGGCTTTACGGCTTTTGAGTTTGGGCATGGTCTTTGTGAATTCTACACAGTCTTCAATAATACCTGTTAATCATCCTGATGTGCAAGAGATTAGCAGGACTTTGTCTAGTACCTGGTGAACTTTCTCAGCGAGAGACCTAGGCAAGCCTC
>RECH01000193.1 GCA_007694125.1 Leptolyngbya sp. DLM2.Bin15 | reverse complement strand
GCCCATCTCAGCCCCAGCAACACAAAAAAGAGGGCGCACCCGGCACCCTCCCATTCATACATTCAGTGGCTTGTCCCCCAGCGGGTTAGCGTTTCTTGATGTCTTTGGCCATGTTGCGGAACATGTCCATGCTGCTATCTGACTGACGACGCTGCCCAGTCGCCTCGTTGGTGTTGAAGGACGGAGTAGGCGTATTAGGCGTAGATGACATGGACTGGGTTGATCCAGAGGCCGTGGAATCCCGCTGCACCGGTTGAGGCGTTGCAGACTTGGTGAAGTCCATGGCTTCCATGGCGGATACGGCTTTGGTATACTCGCCGACCACTTTCCCTTTCGGGAAGGTTTTCTTCACCGACTTCGCGGTTCTCATATAGTCGATGTTGCCGTAGGTTTTGGCTTCATCGGGATCTAGAAAATAGGCCGTAGACTCTTTGGGAGCGTTCTTATCAGGCTGGGGGGAGGAGGAATCGTCTTGCTTCTTCTTTGACCCAAAAATGCCGCGAATAAATCCTGTCATGGTTGGCTATGCCGTCTCGTAATGCGCTTGTACCTTAAATTCTATTAAAAAACTGTAAATAAATCTGAAATCAACGTGACAAAGCTGCTGAGTTTGTTCCGTGGTTTGCCAACCCGATGGGGGATCGTTGGGGTAGGTCTATCACGCAAAGCTGGTAGGCTGGAGCGTGGCTTCACCACTGCTGCATTCTGAGCCACAGGGCTGCATCAAAAGAGAGCTGCCCTGTAACCCGCTGAGACCCAGAGCGCGCTACAGTTCCAGTAGTTCAACCGTTTTTTTCTGGGCATCATGGCGCGAACCCCCACGCTCACCTTCGATCGCGGTACGCTGATTCTTCATCCACCTCCCCGGGGCAAGGCCTGGGTCGATCATGCCGTCTGGGATGATCGCATTGAACGGTTTCGCATTCCAGCACTACACTATCGTCCGTTGATCGAAACCCTACAGGCCGACGGAGCTGCTATTGACGATCGCGCCCGTGGATTCGATCGCCTTGATCTCACCCCCGCCGTCAGCCTCACGCCCTATGCCCATCAGCAGGAAGCGCTCCAAGCCTGGATGAACCAGGGACGGCGGGGTGTGGTTGTTCTACCCACGGCTGCAGGCAAAACCTACCTGGCCCAACTGGCCATGCAGGCCACACCGCGCAGCACCCTGATCACCGTACCCACCCTAGATTTGATGCATCAGTGGTATGCCCATCTGACGGCAGCTTTTCCCGATGTGGAAGTGGGGCTGCTGGGCGGTGGCTCCCGCGATCGCTCTCCCATTCTGGTGTCAACCTACGACAGCGCCGCTATCCATGCGGAACGGTTGGGCAATCAATACGGTCTGTTGATCTGCGATGAATGTCACCATCTACCCAGTGACTTTAATCGAGTCATTGCCGAATATGCGATCGCTCCCTATCGGTTAGGGCTGACGGCCACCCCCGATCGCAGTGACGGCCGCCACAAGGATTTGGACGATCTGCTCGGGCCAGTGGTCTACCTGCGTACCCCCGAGGATCTGGCCGGGCAATCTCTATCCCACCATGAGGTGGTGCAGATTAAAGTAGCGCTGTCTCCCCACGAACGCGATCGCTACGATGACTTGATCCAGCGCCGCAATAAATTTTTACAGCAGGAAAATATTTGGCTAGGCAGCCTCCAGGGATGGCAGCGGTTTGTTCAAGCTAGCGCTCGTTCCAAAGCCGGACGGCGGGCCATGCTAGCCCATCGAGAATCGAAAGCGATCGCCCTAGGCACCGAGGGAAAACTGCGGGTGCTCAACGATTTAATGGCTCAGCACTACCCAGCTCAGACCCTAATTTTCACCAACGACAACGCCACCGTCTATCGCATTTCCCAAGACTTTTTGATCCCCGCCCTCACCCATCAAACCCCAGTCAAAGAACGCCACAACATTTTGCAGCGTTTTCGAGAGGGGCAATACCGGGTCTTGGTCGCGTCCCATGTGCTCAATGAAGGCGTGGATGTGCCGGAGGCCAGCATCGCCATCTTGCTCTCGGGTAGTGGTTCGAGTCGGGAATATATTCAGCGGCTCGGGCGAATTTTACGCCGCAGTGACGGCCCTAAACATGCCATTCTCTACGAGGTGATTGCTGAGGAAACGGCGGAAGAAGGGGTTTCCAAACGACGACATACGCAGTCGAAGGCCCGGCCGCCCCAGCTTGAGCTTGTCCCCGATGCCGATCCCGTGGATGTGCCTAGCCGTCGTGCGGCAGAGGCTGGAGCTGAGTGGCAGATGCCGGACGAGGAACCGCCTTTTTAGCAAGGGGCCGTGGTTGGCCAAGACCTCGACCCTGGAGGCGGCCCATCATCGTGATCCCTAGCGTGCCGTCAGCTGATAGGTTTCCTCTGCCACTCGCTTCAACCGCCGCAGTTGATGTCTCATGTCCCCCTTCGTCCAGTCTGCCGCGAAGGTGTTGAACCCGTAGCGCACTAGAGTATTGGGGATCATAAACTCAAACCGGTTGAGCAGCAGGGTTCCCCCAGCCGTAGGACAACATTCCCAGCGATCGCGCCCTTTGAAAAATCCTTCAAATTGCCAAACCACCAGCCCCGGCTCCCGCACCACCACCACACTCTCTAGGGCAGGACTCAACCATGGAATTTGGATCAAAAAGCGGCTGCGGCTGCCGACCTCTGTGCGCCAATCCCCCACCGGTTCACAACGCAGGGCTGGATTGAGCCAACGGTGCATCAGCTCTAGGTCTGTAAAGCACTGCTCCACAGCCGTTGCGCTGGCTTGAATTTCGATACTCTGTTCAAAAATTTGATACTGTTCTGCCATGTCCAACGACATTCTGTTTCACTACGATTGGGATGCTTGTCATCTTCACCCAAGTCAGGAATCTATCTATGTAGGGTAGATAATTCCCCGAAGACAGGGTATAAATTACCCGTGAAGATTTAGTGTCTTTGCCTAGATCTATCCTAAAAGCTAGCACCAAGAGTTTCGACCTTTTTTCAAGATGGCCATCCCATCATTGGTGCGATCGCCCAGGGCTGGCACGACGTTGAGCCGTCGCGTCTAGTAGCCACATAGGATCCTGAGTTCTTCGCCCGTTCCCAGACTAGATACTAGATATCCGATCTAGCTTGCCGTTCGTGAAGTTGCTAGACCGACTAGGCCTAAATCTTCGGCAGTTCGCTATTATTCGCTCACTCGCCTTCTGTACTGCATGTCAGTTGTATGGATTGGTCAGGGTGAGAGCCAGTATTTTAGAAGTACGTTGGAGAGTCTTTAGTTAACCATTATGAATGGATTCCTTGAAACGCTCGGATCGCAACTTGGGGGCTTCCTACCTAGCCTCATGGGTGCGATCGCTATTTTGGTGGTGGGGTGGATTATTGCCACCGTTATTGCCGCTGCCACACGCGGTCTCCTAAGCCGCACCGATATCGATAACCGCATTGCTGGCTGGGTCATGGGCGATCGCCCCGATGGCACAAAGCTACCCACGGAAAAGTGGATCTCAACAGCCATCTACTGGATTGTGATGGCTTTCGTCATTGTGGCGTTTTTGCAAGCCCTGAGACTAGATGTGGTCTCTCAGCCGCTGAATAATTTTCTAGATCAGATTTTCAGCTATCTACCGAAGATTGGTGGCGCTGCCATTCTGCTAGGGGTGGCATGGCTGTTAGCAACCATCGTTCGCCTGTTTGTCCTCCGTGGCCTACAGCGATTTCATCTTGATGACCAGCTTGCCGAACAAACGGGCACAGAAGCTGGTGCATCCCCCATTGTGCTCAACGAAACGTTGGCTAATGCGCTGTACTGGTTTGTCTTTCTGTTCTTTTTGCCCCTTGTTTTAGATGTTTTGGATCTCCAAGGGCCCTTGGCTCCGGTTCAAAACCTGCTGGATCAAATTCTGTCTGCCCTGCCCAAGATTTTGACCGCCATCATCATTGGGGCTGTGGGCTGGCTGATTGCCCGCATTGTGCGCGGCATTGTCACCAATTTGCTCAGCGCTACAGGCGTCGATCGCTTGGGCAGCCGCATGGGTCTGACAGAAGCATCTGGCACCCTATCCATCTCCAACTTGGTAGGCACCATCACCTATGTCTTGGTGTTGATCCCTACGGCAGTTGCAGCACTACGGGCCTTAGAAATCAGAGCTATTTCTGATCCCGCCGTGGCCATGCTGGATCAAATTTTGACGGCCTTGCCGAAGATTTTCACCGCCACAATCATCATCGTGGTGTTTTATGTGATTGGTCGGTTTGTGGCTGATCTGGTGTCCAGTATTTTGGCAGGGGTTGGGTTCAATAACGTGCTGTCTTGGCTGGGGCTTCCGAGTGTCCTACCCACCCAGTCCACACCTCCGGCAGCCAGTGCTCCACCCGGAGAAACCCCGACGATGCTGCAAGAGTCCACGGTTCCATACCGCACGCCGTCTGACATTGTTGGGCTGTTGGTCTTAATTGGCATTCTACTCATTGGTGCCGTTGCTGCCACAGAGGTACTCCAGTTCCAACAACTCACCGTTTTGGTTCAGGGTATCCTCACGGTATCGGGTCAGGTCTTAGTTGGCGTGATTGTGTTTGGTGTGGGTCTCTACCTATCCAACGTTGCCTTCAATTTGATTGTTAGTTCTGGTGGCCGCCAAGCTCGCATTGTGGGTCAAACGGCGCGTATTGCCATCATTGTCTTAGTGTCAGCCATGGCACTTCAGCAAATGGGCATTGCGACAAACATCGTGAACCTAGCGTTTGGCTTGCTGCTAGGCGCGATCGCAGTTGCTATTGCCATTGCCTTTGGTCTAGGTGGTCGTGATATTGCTGCCGAGCAAATGCGCCAGTGGCTATCGTCTTTCCGGGATGATAGCTAGCTTCAGGAAGCGATCGCTTCTCCGATCGGGTGGCGGATCAACTCATATCCAATCTGGTTAAAGAGATCCAGGATCTGTCCCACGTCTGGGAGAGAGCACTAGCTATCAACCTTCTTAACCCCTTTCCCAGCTTGGGAGAGGGGTTTTGATTGTGGCTGGGTCATCCAGCATGGGGCCCTGTCCCGACGCTGACGTTCCAGGTACAGCACGGGACATGGCTCCCAATTCCTCATGGGTTAAACCAGGAAGTCACGACGGACATCTACATCGCGCTGTTCAATATCCCTCAACACCACCAGGTTATGGCCATTCACACTAATCACCGTTGATCGGTTCAGCCCTAAGCCAATGGAAGGGCCAATGGAAATATCGCGGTAGCGAATGCCCAACTCTCGGAAGTCAATGAGATCCTTGCCAGGCTTGAAGTCTCGAATGATATCCACCCCATGGTGAACATCTTCAAAGACAAAGGTGTTTCTACCTTTGCCGCCAATCAAGATGTCATTCCCCGGCCCGCCAATCAAGACATCATTGCCCCGGCCACCGTTTAAGACATCGTCGCCTGGCCCTCCGATTAAGAGATCGTCGCAGGCACCACCAAAGAGGCGATCGTTGCCGCCACGACCGATGAGAATATCGCTGCCCCGACCACCGCGCAGCACATTGTCCTGGTTATCACCCACAAGGCGATCGCCCGGAGCGCAGCGAGGGCTAAACAAGGGTCTTGGATCATCGTTGAGAATCACCAGGGTAGCGCGGCGATTTTGACCAGCGCGCCCACCTTTATTGAAGTCGGTCATGGTCAGGCGGGCTCGTTCATTAGGCTCAAAGTCGCGATCGCCAAAGATCACAATCGGCACCTGTTTCACCCGTTCCCCTGGCTTAAAGCGCACCCGGATGGGCCCCGCCGAGAGATCCTCGCCCGGCGTCGCTGGATTGCGACCCACACCTCGGACTTCAACCCAAACCGACGAGCCAATGTTGATATTCCCCGTTCGCCGAATTTCCACCTCACTGATACGCCGACGGCGATCGCCCTCCAACACCCGATACTGGCGAGAGGTAAAGTTGTAGACTGGCACCCGACCCGGCGGTGGCGGCGGCGGCGGTGGTTCAACTGGGGGAGGATTATCGAGAATCACGAAGGTAGCCGTATTCTGATCTCCAGCCATGCCATTGCGGTTGAAGTTGGTGAAGGAGAGCCGCACCTCTTCGTCATCTTCCACCAAGTCATCCGCCAGGATGGTAATTGGCACCGACTGGATGGTCTCCCCAGGGCTAAACCGCACTCGCACCGGGCCCGCCACAAAGTCATCGCCCGCTGTTGCAGAGATTCCCGTCAGCCGCACATCCACCCGCGAGTTCACCGTAATATCGCCCGAGCGAATCACCTGCACCGTTTCTACCGTGCGGCGATCGCTTCTCGGCTCTCTTGCGCTGTAGGTGGTTCGATTGAACTCGTAGATCTGCGGTTCTGGATCATCGTTGAGAATCGTGAATGTAGCCGTCGGCTGGGTTGTGCCAATGCGTCCATTGTTCCCCGGTGTCACAGTTCCAAAGGAGAGGTTGATCACCTCATCGGGCTCAAAATCGGTGTCGCCCAAAATTTCGATGGGGACAGGCGCAATGGTTTCTCCCGGAGCAAAGGTAACGGTGACAGGGCCCGGCGTAAAGTCCACCCCAGGCGTTGCTGGCGGTGTACCTGCCGCCAACAGCACCGTCACCGTGCTTGCCAAGGTAGTATCCCCCGATCGCACCACCCGCACTTGGTTGACGGTATTGGTGGTATCCCCCTCTCGGGCACTAAACGCAGCCCGCAAGAAGTTGTAGGTGGCAGGTTCATCGTCATTGAGGATGGTGCCCGTACCCACGATCGCATCTCCGGCAGCCATGCCATCAAAGTTCGACAGTTCCACAGTCAGGGTCTCGTCGTCCTCAAAGGCGATATCACCCACCACCTGCACCGTCAGCGTTTGCACCGTTTGTCCGGGTGCAAAAACCAGCGTGCCAGCATCGGGAATATAGTCGTTGTCGGCGGCGGTGGCGGTGCCATCATTCACCTGATAAGCAACCTGGGCCGTCGCTGCATTGACAGCAGATAGGGACACCGTGAAGATCAGATCACTGGTGCCTGTGTCTCCTTCTAAAACACTGGCATCATTGATCATCACCACGGGCAGATCATCGTCATCCTGGATGCCACCGATCGCTTGACGGGCGCTGGAACTAAGGACGCCACCGGTGGGACTGCTGAGCCGCACCTCAAAGGTTTCAATGCCGCCGCCTTCAAAGGTGGTATCACCATTCACCGTAATGTTTACCACCTGAGTCGTCTGCCCAGCGGCAAAGGTCACCAAGCCGGAAGCAGCTACGTAGTCATTGCCTCCCACGCCAGGAGCTGCCGTCGCCGTGCCATCCACGGTTTCATAGGCCACAATCACCGGGGCAAAGCTAGGGTTGGACAACTGCACCGTGAAGGGAGCTAGGGTCGTGCCCGCATCACCTTCATTCACCGTGACTCCCAAAATTGAGATTACCGGCTGGGGATCATCATTTTCGATGGTGCCAATACCCTGGGTGTTGCCCAGAGAGGCGTTACTGGGGTTGCTGAGGTTGATAACGTAGGTTTCATCGGGCTCAAAGGTGTCATCCCCAACCACCGTGACATTGATGGTGGCCACGGTTTGCCCTGGCGCAAAGGTAATCTGCCCAAAGGTGGCCAGATAGTCATTGTTTGCCACGGTAGCCGTGCCATTGGCCGTGGCAAAGCCCACGGTTACAGTCTGGGCACTGGGGGCAGACAAGAGCACCGTGTGGGTGGCGATCGCCGTCTCGCCCAAATTCCCTTCCTGCACCGCCGTATCCAAGATGGTGATCTGCGGTAGTGGGTCATTATCAACAATGGTGCCAATACCTTGGACGTTGCCAGGAATGGCATCCCCGGTCACGCCACTCAGGTTCACGCTGAAGGTTTCTGTCCCTTCGCTGATGTCATCGCCATTCACCGTAATGGTGATCAGTTTCAGGGTCTCACCGGCTGCAAAATTCAGCACCCCATCCACCACTGGGATATAGTCATTTTCCCCTAGTGCCGGATCGCCTCCGGTATTGGTGGTGATATTAGCCGTGTTGTAGGTGACAGCGATCGCTTCCTGGCTAGGATTGCTCAACCGCACCGTGAAGATCGCATTGGTCGTCTCACCACTATCGCCCTCCAACACCGAGGTATTGGAAATACTCAGCACCGGTGGATCATCATTGTCGATAATCGTCCCCGTGGCCGTCGTATCAGCCAACGTCGCGTCGCCACCCAAGGGATTGCTTAGGATGATCGTGAAGGTTTCAGTGTCCTCGTTGACGTTATCCCCATTCACCGTGATCGTGATTAACTGGCGCGTTTCCCCTGGCGCAAAGGTCAGAGACCCATCCAGCACCGGCACATAGTCCGCACCACCGATCAGAGGATCGCCCCCAGAACTCGCTGTGCCATCCTCCGTCCGGTAGGCAACCGTCACCTGTTCCTGACTCGCCGTCGTCAGATTCACCGTGAAGATAGCGTTGCTCGTCTCCCCGATATCGCCTTCGAGCACCGTGACGTTATTGATGGTAACCGTGGGCTTGGCATCATCATCGATGATCGTGCCTACAGCCGTGGTGTTGGCGAACTCGGCAGTGCCTTGAAGATTGTCCAACACCACCGTGAAGGTTTCGTTGGGTTCGCTGATCGCATCCCCATTCACGGTCACCGTGATCAACTGGCGCGTCTCTCCCGGTGCAAAGGTCAGAGACCCATCCAACGGCACATAGTCGTCACGACCCACCTGACCCGCCTCCGAGGTGGCCGTGCCATCCACGGTGCTGTAGTCCACCGCGATCGCCGTCTGGCTGGGATTGCTCAGCTGCACCGTGAAGATGGCGTTGCTGGTGGTGCCCACATCACCCTCTAGCACCGACGTTCCCAAAATGGCGATCGCTGGCTGGGCATCGTCGTCAATAATGGTTCCAGTACCAACGCTGGCAGTATCGCTCAGTTCAGCGCCGCCTGTGGGATTGCTGAGAACGACGTTGAAGGTCTCGCTGGGCTCGTTGACATCATCACCATTGACAGTAATGGTAATCAATTGCTCAAGCACACCCGGTTCAAAGACGATGACCCCATTCGTCACCGGCACATAATCATTACCGCCGACCTGACTATCACCACCCGCCGTAGCCGTTCCATCTTCTGTATTGTAGGTAACGGTCACCGGCGTTTGGTTCGCCCGATCTAAGCGCACCGTAAAGACCGCATTGGTGGTGTCGCCACTATCGCCTTCCAGCACCGAAACGCTGTTAATCGTCACCACTGGCGGTGCATCGTTATCCACGATGGTGCCCACGCCCACCAAGTTTGTGAAGGTGACATCCCCAGTGATGTCGCTTAGGACAAGGTTGAAGGTTTCATCTCCTTCATTGATGTTGTCGCCATTCACCGTCACGGTGATCAGTTTCAGGGTCTCGCCGGGGGCAAAATTCAGCACCTCATCCAGCAGCGGCACATAGTCCGCCTCACCCAAGTCAATCTCACCGGTGGAGGTGGCCGTATTATCTTGCGTGTTGTAGGTGAGGGCGATCGCTTCCTGGCTAGGATTGCTCAACCGCACCGTGAAGATCGCATTGGTCGTCTCACCACTATCGCCCTCCAACACCGAGGTATTGGAAATACTCAGCACCGGTGGATCATCATTGTCGATAATCGTCCCCGTGGCCGTCGTATCAGCCAACGTCGCGTCGCCACCCAAGGGATTGCTTAGGATGATCGTGAAGGTTTCAGTGTCCTCGTTGACGTTATCCCCATTCACCGTGATCGTGATTAACTGGCGCGTTTCCCCTGGCGCAAAGGTCAGAGACCCATCCAGCACCGGCACATAGTCCGCACCACCGATCAGAGGATCGCCCCCAGAACTCGCTGTGCCATCCTCCGTCCGGTAGGCAACCGTCACCTGTTCCTGACTCGCCGTCGTCAGATTCACCGTGAAGATAGCGTTGCTCGTCTCCCCGATATCGCCTTCGAGCACCGTGACGTTATTGATGGTAACCGTGGGCTTGGCATCATCATCGATGATCGTGCCTACAGCCGTGGTGTTGGCGAACTCGGCAGTGCCTTGAAGATTGTCCAACACCACCGTGAAGGTTTCGTTGGGTTCGCTGATCGCATCCCCATTCACGGTCACCGTGATCAACTGGCGCGTCTCTCCCGGTGCAAAGGTCAGAGACCCATCCAACGGCACATAGTCGTCACGACCCACCTGACCCGCCTCCGAGGTGGCCGTGCCATCCACGGTGCTGTAGTCCACCGCGATCGCCGTCTGGCTGGGATTGCTCAGCTGCACCGTGAAGATGGCGTTGCTGGTGGTGCCCACATCACCCTCTAGCACCGACGTTCCCAAAATGGCGATCGCTGGCTGGGCATCATTATCGATAATCGTGCCAATGGCGGTGTCAGCCCCCTCCACCAAGGTCGCACCCCCAGTTGGTTCACCAAGGGTCACGCTAAAGGTTTCATCGCCCTCATTGGCATCATCGCCATTCACGGTGATCGTAATAAACTGCTGGGTCTCACCCGCCTCAAAGGTAAGGAAACCATCTAGCACAGGAATATAGTCTGCCCCCCCTGCATTCACATCACCGCCGGTGCTGGTGGTAATGTCAGCGGTGGCATAGGGCACCGTAACTTGGGCCTGGCTAGGGTTGGTTAGTTGAACCGTAAAGATCGCATTGGTGGTTTCCCCGAGGTTACCTTCATTGACGTTGGTGTTGAGGATGGCGATCGCTGGTGGCCCATCGTTGTCGATAATCGTGCCAGTAGCTACCCCATCACCCAGGGTTGCTTCCGTCGGAGCGGAAAGGATTAAGCGAAATGTCTCATTCTCTTCATCAACATCATCCCCATTCACGGTGATGGTAATCAACTGCTGGGTCGTTCCTGGCGCAAAGACCAGACTGCCACCCAGCACCGGCACATAGTCACCCTCGCCGGCCGCTATATCTCCCCCAGAGCTAGCCGTTCCATCCTCAGTATTGTAGGCAACCGTCACCTCCGTCTGGCTGGGGTTACTGAGGCGTACGGTGAAGATAGCATCGCTGGTTTCGCCGATGTTACCTTCTAGAACCGAAGTATTTAGAACCGAAATCACTGGCGGCACATCATTATCGATAATCGTGCCTGTGCCCGTGTCAACACCCAACGTCGCCCCACCCGTAGCCCCGCTCAGGGTAACGGTAAACGTCTCCTCCGGTTCTGTGACGTTATCGCCATTCACCGTGATCGTAATAAACTGCTGAACAACGCCAGGAGCAAAGGTGAGCGCCCCATCCAGTACCGGCACATAGTCATCACCTCCCAGGGCTCCGTCACCGCCGGTTTCGGCCGTACCATCCGCCGTGGCGTAGGCCAGGGTCACCGCTGCTTGGTTGGGATTGCTGAGGCTGACGGTGAACACCGCCGTGGTCGTTTCTCCAACATCACCTTCCAGCACCGTGGCATTACTAATCGTCACCACCGGTGCAGCATCGTTATCGATAATGGTGCCGATGCCCAGGCCCCTGTCTAGGTCTGCCCCGCTAGGGTTAATCAAGGTGATGCTAAAGGTTTCATCATCCTCGTTAACGTTATCCCCATTCACGGTGATGGTAATGAACTGCTGGGTGACACCGGGTGCAAAGGTCAGGGTTGCACTCGCCACCGGCACATAGTCATCGCCTCCCGTCGCTGGATCGCCACCGGTGCTGGTGGTAATATTCGCCGTGCTGTAGTCAACCGTCACCTCCGTCTGGCTAGGATTGCTAAGCTGAACGGTGAAAATTGCATTGGTGGTCTGCCCCACATTGCCTTCCGTGACCGCCGTATCTAAAATAGCGATCCCCGGTGGGTCGTCATTATCAATAATCGTCCCCGTCGCTTCACTGGCATCCAGATCTAGGGTTGCGTCCCCAGATGGATTGCTGAGGACGACGCTAAAGGTTTCATCCTCCTCCGCCACATCATCGCCATTCACCGTGATGGTAATCAACTGCTGGGTGGTACCTGGCGCAAAGACCAGCACGCCATCCACCACCGGCACATAGTCTGCCCCGCCCGCATTTGCATCACCACCAGATGTGGCAGTACCATCAGCGGTGTTATAGGTGACCGTGATTTCTGTTTGGCTGGCATTGCTGAGCTGTACCGTGAAGATAGCACTGCTGGTGTTGCCGCTGTTGACTTCATCCACACTCGTGTTGAAGATGGCGATCGCTGGCGGCCCATCGTTGTCGATAATGGTGCCGGTAGCTACTCCATCTGCCACCGTGGCACCATTCGCCCCACTCAGGTTGACACTGAAGGTTTCGTCGCCTTCGTTAATATCATCCCCATTCACCGTAATGGTGATCAACTGTTCAATCACCCCTGGAGCAAAGGTCAAAACCGCATCGCTCACCGCAACAAAGTCACCCTCGCCCGCAGCTATATCACCCCCAGATGAAGCCGTTCCATCCTCAGTGCTGTAAGTGACCGTTACCGGCGTCTGACTGGGATTGGTGAGCTGAACGGTAAAAACCGCCTGGGTAGTTTCAGTAATATTGCCCTCTAAAACCGAGGTATCCAGGATGGCGATCGCCGGCTGGGCATCGTTATCAAGAATGGTGACGGTGCTTTGGGTCGTGGTTAGGGTTGCACCACTGCTAGGATTACTGAAATTGAGGACAAAGGTTTCATCGCTCCCCTCAAAGGTGTCGTCCCCATTCACCGTCACCGTCAGTCGTTGGATCGTCGAACCCGCACTAAAGGTCAAAATGCCGTTAAGGGGCACATAGTCGGCGGTGCCAGCTGCGATACTACCGCCGCTCTCCGCCGTCCCGTCCTCCGTTTCATAGTTGACCGTGATCGGTATTTGGCTGGGACGATCCAAGGTAAAGGTCACCACGGCGGTTGGGAAATTCCCCAAAGCACCTTCATTCACCTCCAGGCCCTCACTCACGGTGATCACCGGAGCCGGATCGTTATTGAGAATGGTACCCGTGCCCACAGAACTGCCACCGGCAAAGGTAGCATTATCCGCATCTGGATCTAGGGATAGCTGCAGCGTGAAGGTTTCATTCGCTTCAAAAATCTCATCCGCTGTGGTTGGAACCACCACGGTAAGCTGCGTTTGCCCCGGCTCAAAGGTGAGGCTGCCCTGGGTGAAGGTATAGTCATTATCGCCATCCAGCTCGGGCGTCAGGGTTTCCGCGATCGCTGTTCCATTCACCGTGGTGTAGTTGATCACAACGGGCGTGGTGCTTGCCCGCGACAACTGCACCGTGAAGGAGATATCGGCACCCTCCTCTTGGCTATCACCCAGCACCGTCACCACCGGCAGACCATCGTTATCGCGAATGGTCACCACCGCTTGGGTGTTGCCAGTAACCAGATCCACATTACCGGGGCCCGATGTCCCGGTAATATTCACGAAAAACTGCTCGTCCGCCTCTTCCACCACGTCATCCACAATGGTGATCGTGATCAGCGAAGCCGTGACCCCAGCCAAGAAGGTCAAGGTACCCGTCCGTGGTATATAGTCGCGAGTACCCTCAGCGGCGGTGCCAGTACTCACAGCCGTACCATCTGCTGTGGCGTAGGTGATCCGGCTGATGTTGTCACTAGGGTTGCTGAGGGTTACCGCAAGCACCGCTGTTCCGACATCTTCGTTAACGGTGAGATTGTTGACATTGACCACCGGCACCGGGTCATTGTCAATAATGCTGACGGTGCTCGTCCGATTTGGGCCAAGTTCTACCCCATCCCCGCTAGCATTACCCGTAGCGTTGAGAAGCTGGAGGGAAAAGGTCTCGGGCACCCCATTGTTTTCATACACATCGTCATCAACAATGGTGATTTCAATGACTTTCTGGGTCTCCCGCGCCAGAAACAGCAACGATGGCGTCACCGGAAAGATATAGTCTGCACCATCCGTTGCGGTGCCCTCATTGAGGGTATAGTTCACCGTGATCTGCCCATCGGCAGGGCGGTCTAGAACAACGGTGAAGCGGGCGATCGCCCCTTCGATCACCTCAAGCCCCGTATTGAGCACATTCACCACTGGCGCTGGGTCATTATCCACAATGACGCCATTCGCTGTCAGGTTGGAGTCTATCGACGCTGGATCTGCCCCAGAGACAACCGAGAGATTGACCTCAAAGATTTCACCTTCAAACGGGTTACCATCCTGCCCCTCGTCAATATCATCATCAATGATGGTGACGGTGATGAATCCTTGGGTGCCCCCGATGGGAATCGTCAATTGCCCAAAAACCGGAATGTAGTCTTCATCAGCCGTAGCGGAGAAGTCATTGGTTGCAAAGTTAACCACAACCTCTTCCGTGGCAGGCGATGAGAGGGTCACGGTAAAGACCGCGTCGCCCACGTCTTCATCCACGGTGAGATCGGAGATGCTGATGCCAGGCAACTCTAGCCGATGGGCGTAGGCCTGCTGCGTCGCTGCATCCACAACCACGGGGGTAGACACGTCACCTAGCTTGACATCCAAGTCCCAGGTGCCGCCCTGGGAGGCATGACCAATTGGGGTGGTGGCAGCGGCAATATTTGCGCCGGTTAGCGCCTGAAGTTGACGGATGAGCCCATGCCCTGCAACACCAGCCGCCACCTGGCAGCCGTAGATCAAGATATCGGCATGGGGAGCCAGGGCCATAGACCAACGCTGCAGCGATCGCCCGTAGCGCCCTAGGGTGCTGGTGGTGAGGAGACTATGACCCAGCCGCAGTTGGCCGCGATCGCCATGGGTGATCAGATGAAGACTTTGGATCTGCTGATTGTAGGGCTGCAACAGCTCCGTGATCTGCTCAATCCCATCCTGCTGCGGATGGAGCACATACACCACCACACCAGGCCGCAGACCGTCGATCAACTGCCCATAGTCTTGTACGGATGGATCAATGACAAGCAATTCCAGCCGATCCGAGGCGATCGCTGGCGTAGGTAGACCAGAAGCGATCGCCTCGGACTGCGTCAAATCATCCCGAAAGTTAGTCATGGCGGCACCAAATACTACGTTGACTTACCCCTAGGGCACACACGTTATAGACAAACAGCAAGCATCAAACCAGTCATCCCCAGCCGTGCATGGATGCAACCGGCATCCGAGGTTTTTACAAGGCCTACAGCCTAGGTCAACTACAGCCTAAGAGTATGGCGCAAAAAGTCCTGACCTGCACGTCATGGACTTGTAAAAGAGAACACCATGGGAAACTTGTTCTCCCCACCCTAGGCCTTCATGAGGGCCAACGATAGCGATCGCCCATCGTCTAGCCTCGTTGGCCTCCTAGCCCCTCCCATGCACCTAAACCATGCACCTAAGGTCACCCGCAGCCTGTCAAAGTCTGCCACAACTGCTAGCAAGCAGCACTTTCTAGCCAGTATCACTGACACCAGACTGACTCAATAGAACACGAAACTCCAACAAGCGACAACATTTCCCCCTAGGCTGGTCAGCACAAGAGGGCAAACGGCGATGTATGGATTTGTAGACCATGGGTTGATCAGGGAACACAGCCCATTCAGGGTGCTGAGGTGAACTCATCCACTCCGTCAGAGGTATCCTTGTCGTTCATTCATCCTCATGTTGATGACCGTATTCACTGATCCAGTTGCGATTCTAAATCTTTCAAGACAAGCCTTATCCCCGCCTCATCACATGAGACCATTGGGACAAGACATGACACACTGCCAGCCCTAGGATAGGGAAGCAATCACCCGTGATGGCGCTGGTCTTCAGCCGTCTTGCTTTTGTCCAAAAGCAGAACAGTACTAGTCTGCCCTATTTTCTCTGAAAGACGACATCGGTCGGAAACTTTTACTGCGCATTGGGCGGCACTTGGCGAATTTCGTCGAGCTTAGCCCGCACCGTTTGAATATCTTGCCACATCAACCACTTGGGACTGCCCTGCTCACGGGAGGCGTTGCGCAGCAGGTAGGCGGGATGAAAGATGGGCATACAGAGACGATTCTCCCACTCCAGCCACTGCCCGCGAATTTTGGTGATGCCGCGCTTATCGCCAATCAAGCCCCGCACCGACGACGCGCCGGTGAGCAAAATGATTTTGGGATCCACCAAGCGAATTTGCTCTAGCAAATAGGGGCGACAAGCATCCATCTCAGTGGCCGTGGGGGTGCGGTTGCCCGGCGGGCGGCATTTAACAATGTTGGAAATGTAGACGTCTTGCTGACTGTCGATATTCACCGCGGCCAGAATTTTTTCCAGCAACTGCCCCGATCGCCCCACAAACGGCTGCCCTGCTTCGTCCTCATGCTGCCCTGGCCCCTCCCCCACAATCATAATGGGAGCCTTAGGATTGCCCCGCCCCACCACGGCATGGATGCGAGTCTCCCCCAGTTCGCAGCGCTGACACTGGCGACAATGATGCCCTAAGGTCTCCAGATCGGCATAGGTGCCGGGGGGAATGGGAATCTTGGCACTGGTGGGAATGCGATCCAGATCCACGGAGGGCGGCGGCGCAGGGGTGGAGAATAGATCAAAGAGTGGGATTTGTTCGGGGTCGGACATGGTTTGGGTAGAGCCGCATGATACCTACAGGATGGAAAACCAAGGACGCCGATCGCCTTGGTTAACCTATCCTATAGATTTTAAGACGATTCGCGAAAAAGCTCGGGAGAACGGCCAACATCCCAGGGGCGATCGCTCTCCGCCTCTCGTCTAATTGCTGCCCGATCCCTGCTTAAAGGGCAAATCTTGGTTAATGCCGTCAATTTCCTGCTGCTCTAGCTCATTGGCTTGGCGCATATAGGCGCTGAGAATCGGCAGGAGGCGATCGCTGTAGATGCGGTGTAGGGAATAGTTGGGCGTAGCCGGAAAGCCCCGGCGCTTTTTGTGTCGCCCGCCTGCCCCTGGATCAAAGGTTTGGATCCCTTGAGCGATCGCCCATTCAATCGGAGCATAGTAGCAGGCATTGAAATGTAGGCAGTCAAACTCCTGGAACGAACCCCAGTAACGACCGTAAAGCTGATCACCCTTGGTGAGGCAAAAAGACATGCCTGTGGGTTTGCGGGGATCCTGGTCGTTGAAGGCGGCCACTAAGACCACGCGATGGCGATAGTCGTGGTGGAGCTGCTCAAAAAAGTGCCGTGTGAGGTACTTACTGCCCCACCAACCAAACTTATCGCAGGTATCGGCGTAGAAGTCATACATCAGCGAGAGCAGCGGCTTGGTGATCTGCTCTCCCGTGAGGATCTGCATCGATAGCCCAGCTTTCTCAATGGCTTTGCGTTCCCGCTTAATGTTGCGCCGCTGATTGGCATTGAAGGACGTTAGGTAATCATCGAAGCTGCTGTAGCCCTGATTGCTCCAAACATAGTTGTGGTGCAGCCAAGCACTGAAGCCCCGCTGCTCCATCATCTGCCGCCACTGAGGATCGACGTAGAGAAAATGGCAGGCAGAAATATGGTTGCGATCGCAAAAATCATCAATAGCATGCACCATCAGGTCAGTGAGCACCGCCTCATCTTCCCCTGGCGCGATTAAAAACCGATAGCCCTCGGCCGGCGTAAAGGGCGACATGCCCAAGAGTTTGGGATAGTATTTCACCCCCATGCGTTGGGCCAGATCCGCCCACTGATGATCGAACACAAACTCTCCGTAACTGTGTCCCTTCAGGTAGAGCGGTGCGGCGGCCACCAGCGATCGCCCGCGCCACACCGTCAAATGCTGGGGCAGCCAGCCGGTATTGGGTACAACGCTGTGGGAGGTTTCCATGGCGTTCAGCCAATGCCACTCCAGAAACGGCGTTTTCAGCGGCAGGGCTAGGGCATCCCATTCCCCTTGGGGAAGTTCTGCCATGTTTGCGATCCAAGCGATGGAATAGGGAGAGGTTAAGGGATCCACCATGAAAGTCTGCAGAAAAATTCGCTAGGGTGGACATAGATTGAGCGGCGGACAATGTGCAACATGGCTATGCATCCGAACCATGACCGCTCGCTTGCTAAGCAGACCTGCCGTAGACAAGCGCTATTGACGATTATCCACAATCTTTTATGTTGTCGCCACGAAAAATAGTTGCAATGCAGAACCAAGAGCGATCGCTTCTCCCATTGATTCTACGGGTTCCCATCCTCAACGGCACCCTTTAAACTGAGAGATTGGTAATCAATAAAAACGAGTTATGACCCATCCCCATACATCCACTACCCGCCCGAGAGCGGCAGATTTAGCCAAACTCGACGACCAGCTCTCCAAACGCTTCATCGAGCTGGATCCAGAAGGATATTTTATTATTTACGTTGATCGAGAAGCCGGACTGATCTGCGCCGACCACTACACCAATGCCATCAACGAAAAAGGTCTCGCTGTCGATCCAGAGACCGGCGAACCCCTCTGCGCCCGAGGTGGCAATGCCAAGCGTCTGCCCACCCAAACCTACCAGGGTCGCACGGCTAAAGAATTGGGCATGGCCATTACGGAAGTCGCCAACCGTTGCCCCCTCAGCAGATTTGACCATGCTCTGTATCTGGGGCGGGAATTTGTGCGTGCAGAGATGGCTCTGATCAGTGGCCATGACTACATTCAAGACTAGGACAACTCCGGAGATGATGTAGTGGTCTAACGAAAAAAATTTAAGCTATAACTGACGTCTACCCTGTCTCTTGAATAATGAGTAGACCATATGGCTTCAGCAGAACCATTGAGCCGTCCCCTAAGTTCGACTGGATGTTTACAGCCTGTTTGGGAACAATTAGCTCCCCTTCCACATCCAGTATATTTTGTCACAAAAGACCCGAAATGGCAGGATATTGTTGATAATCCTAATTTTTTAGAGTATCCAAACCAATTTCCCTTGGAATCACTCTACGAACGCGGTGTAAATACAAGCGATATTTGGACAGCCCAAGCCTATATTGACCTGAAGCAATGTGGTTTAGATGTTCATCTAGTTCCTGAGATTATTCCAGGACAAATTTGCTTCATACCTTACTATTATTTGAAAGCACGCGATTGGTTGCATAAAAGCTTTGTAGTAGCGTTATATCACGATTGTCCACGCCCTATGATGTGCAATCAGCGCTTTGTTATCAATCATTCCCAAATTCAATCCCAGAGGCTGGATCACTTCATTTCCCATCGTCCCCAACCTAATATGAAACCAAGGGATCCATCTAGAGGGGCTACGATTGAAAATCTGGTGTTTAAGGGGGAGGCGTACAATCTATTTCCACCCTTTAGAACCCCTGAGTTTTTAGCCCAGCTAGATGCAATGGACATTCGCCTAGTCATGAACACAGAGTTTACGGGAAATGTCTTTGAAGGCTGGGCGAACTATCGGGATGCTGACGTGGTGATGGCGATCCGAAACACAACCCATTTTGATACGTCTTTAAAACCCGCTCTGAAGCTGATTAATGCTTGGACGGCGGGGGTTCCAGCCTTGCTGAGCCCTGAACCTTCCTATCAACGACTTCGTCAATCTAGTTTGGATTACATTGAAGTCTGCACCCCAGAAGATGCGATCGCTGCACTGCACCACCTAAAGCAGAATCCTGATCTCTATCTAGCCATGATTGAAAATGGGTTGCGTCGGTCGCAAGAGTTCACTCCGGCTCAAACTGCAATGCAATGGCATCAGCTATTGTCTGGCCCAATTGCGGCCGGATATACCCAGTGGCTACGACAGTCCCCGCTGCAGAAAAAACTAGTTCGACCGATGCAATATTTTGGGCAATTTTTACTTCAGAAACGAGAAATTAAGCGGTATTTGCATGGCATCAATCACGGCCCGCGAATTTTGACTGAGCGAAGTCAATCCTATCAGCTACAGTTGCCGACACTGGAGGATGCGAAACAGCTTTGGGGATGATACCCAGTGCTGGTCTAACGAACGTAGATGTAGTAAGTGACCATGGGGATCACGGTGGCGGCAATCAAGAAGCCGACAATGAGCGCCGTGGAGCTATTTTGATCCGTTTCCTCTGCTTTGGCGTAGGTGCCTTCGGTTTGGATGGTGACTTCAACCACGGGCGGCCCGGGATCGGGTTGCCCCGTCAGCACGGCTAGGAGGCGATCGCCCGCGTCTAGAAAGGCCTGGTTGTATTTATTGCCGTCGCGAATGGGCACTTGCAGCGTTTCTTGAGCAATGCTCTCGGCAATCTCTGCCGTTAGCCGATCCTCCACCGATGCATCGGCATGGATGGCGGTAGTATTGGTGACGTTATCCAGCACTAGGACAACTTGGTTGGCTTGAGATTCCGGTGTAGGGAACCAGGTTTCAAACAACTGATCGGCAAAGCTCTGGGCCGTTTCACCATAGTCTAAACGGTGGAAGGTGACGAAGCGAACCTCAACGCCAGTCTCTTCAGCGATCGCTGCCAGTTGGCGATCGAGCTTGCCTTGATTCAAGCGACTAATGATATCAGCCTCATCAATCACCCAGGTGGGATCCCCTGGCGCAACGGATGGCATACTGTAGACCCCGGTGGCATAGGCTGGCAATGCTCCCACTTGGAGCATGAAGAAAACGCTCACCAAGGCAATCAAAACGGGCTTGCACAAAGCTGTCCAGACCGAAGCGGCATTAGCAGATTTCACCATACGTCTATGTAGTGTTGACCTCTCCAGACCATACTATCAGCTCTACCGACGCGGGACATGAAATTGCGCAAGTGCGGAGATCACGCCAAGTGAGGGTCTACGGAAGCTCGGGCAAGCTCACCAAAAATCAATATAATGAAACATAACGTTACAAAACAATCCGTAAACTTACGCGCTGTTGTGTGACCCCCCCTGAACAATCACGTGCCCTCACGGACGAAGTCAGACCTCATTCAGGACTACGTTAGACATAACCCACCGGATCAAGGCTTGAGGGTGGGGAAAGAGAACAGTAACGCGCCATGGTTCAGCAGGTCTATCCCGACGGACAACAACAGGTCAGGTTGCCAAAGTGTCACCTACCTCTCCCTCAATGGACGTGTTTTCGCAGACCATAGTGAATGTCTAGAGTTCTCTCGATATGCAAAGCGTTCATCCAGGTGAACATGGATGGCAACAGGGGGCTTGACTCGTTTCGGTACACCGCACTTACACTGCGCTGTTGGTCAAGGAGTAGAACCAACCGTCACTCCGGATCAATCCCTAGCACCGTGTAAGTCATACAGATGTTAGCTGCCGTCTATCAACGGCGGTCATGCTCAAGGAGTTCCTATGGAATCTAGCCACCGTCAATCCTACATCATGTGGATGCGCCCCAGCCGTCTCAACCGATTTGGCGATGGAGTGGTGCAGCAATCCAACACATTGCTCACCCTATCCGCCAAGCTGAGAACCAACAACTCGGAGGCGATCGCCCCTCTCCCCGTCGTAACGGTGGCAAAACCCAAGCGATCGATGCCGCACCTTGAGTTGTTGTCTGCCTGAGCCGTTGCCGGCCTATCTGAGCTGTTAGCTCCTGACGTCATCATCTTGAAACTTATCTCCCTCAGCCGCGGTCTCCAGTAGCCTTGCGGCTTTTTTATGCCTATCCTCGCTCCGCCAACCACTCCACCAACTCATCTACACCCACAAAATCCAACAACGCCTCCCCCAGCGCCTCCAACTGCTCCAACGACAACCCCTCAACTCTTACCCTAAGCGCCGGAGGCAGTCCCCCAAACCGCTTTGTTAATAGGCGCATCACAAAGTTAGCGGCTTCCTCTTGCCGCCCTTCTTGTCGCCCTTCTTGTCGCCCTTCTTGCCGCCCTTCTTCCTTAATTTCTCGGTAAACCCTCGTTTCCTTCAGCGTGATGTCTAGCATGGCTTCTATCTCCTTGCGGCTCAAGTTTTCAAATCGGTACGCCATGATTGTGGTGATTAGCTCTATTATGGCGCGACTGGCTGGGTCAGACACCTCTTGACGGGTTCTGTCCAGCAAGTACCGAGCTTCATTTGGCGCTTGGCTTTCCGCCACGGTGGTCAATACCATCACTGCTAGCCACAGCGGCAACTGCCGAATCTCGCCCAATTCATCGAGATTGACCCGGTGCACCTGCTCACTATTCAGCAACCCTTGATACGGATGCAGTTGGCTCTGCTCTACACTCCCTGAGGGATAGATGATCACAACTTGCCAGTTATAGAAACGGTCTCGGTTACGGTAGAAATACAGCAACGATTCAGCAAATACCCGCTCATACAGGCGCTCATCTTTCTGAAACTGCACCTCGCAAAAGTAAACCGTGCCCCCTCCATCGTCCTCAGGCGGCAAAAATACCCCATCGATTTCAAAGCGAGGCTCTTTGACAGCCACCGCATCAAATCGATAGGCTTCAGCATTGGCGGGTGGTTCTGGCAACAACTCAAACAGCAGCGTGGGCGATTGTTGAAACAGTTTATAGAAAATCGAGTCCCGTCGCATAAATCCCCTGATGCACCATTGACCAACCTCTAGTATTCCCCAACCCCATATCCAAACCCAACCTCTTTGTCGGTCAATCCTGCCACTGCTCCTCCAAAGAGTGCCCCCAAGAGGAACCCACCCATGGTACTTGCCTACTCGAACAACTCAACACGCTATCTACGGAACAACCTAATAAAAAGGAGGTGAGCCGTGGCCCACCTCCCAACGCCAAGATGAATGATGCAGCCGTAGATAGACTGAAAACCTTGGAACCTACGGTACAGCTTACAGAGTACGGAAGTTGGCAGCGGTGAGGGTATCCGCATCCACCCGTTGCAGCACCGCAATGTCACGCCGTCCGACCTGAATTAGGGTATTGCGACCTTGCTGCGTGAAGGTCAAATCCCCAAAGGATAGGTCACCTAGTAGACCGATGCGATCGCGCTGCCGCTGATTGAAGTCGCGAATCGTGTCCACACCAGGGCGTCTGCCGATCACAAAGAGATCACGACCGCCACCGCCAATCAACACATCGTTGCCAGCGCCGCCATCTAACACATCATTGCCAGCGCCGCCACGGAGAATGTCGTTGCCGGAGCCACCCTCCAAGATATCGTTGCCAGCACCACCATTCAGGCGATCGTTGCCAGCACCACCGATCAACACATCGTTGCCAGCGCCGCCATTCAGACGATCATTGCCAGCACCGCCATTGAGCACATCATTGCCGCCGAACCCACGCAGGACATCATCTCCCCCACGTCCTAGCAGTTGATCATTGCGTGGGCCACCCGCTAGAACATCACGACCGTTCGTGCCCTGTAGGAAGAAGCGTCGATCCAGCACGGCATCATCGCGCACCTCTAGGTTCTGGATGCGGCGATCGCGCTGGGCTGGTGTATCCCGTTCGTTGAAAGGATTGGTGGAGAACTGATCCAGCAAATATTCCGCTAGGGCATCCTGTTCGGTGCCATTATCCGCATCGGTGGCAGCCCCGGTGCGCACGCCCTCTTCCAGCAAGTCTACCCGGTTGGTGGCAAAGAAGTTCAGCGGATAGCTATCTCCCCCATCGGCTAAAAAGCTCAGCGTGACCATGCGAATCTCCCGGTTGGGATTGCCCACAAGGCGGCCATTGCGCACCAGCACATCCACCACGCGGCCGTTATCATCCAGCAGCGCTAGGTTACGGATGCGATCGCCCTCGGTGACCACTGCTCCATTCTCACCAAACACAATGGCGGTGCGGGTGGCATCAAAACTAAAGGACATGCCGCCCACCTGGGGAAACTGGCCTGGCGTCGCGCCGGCTCCACTGGCCGCCACCCCATGCTCCATCAGGTAGCGCAGTTGCTGTGCGGTGATGGTGACTAAGGATAGTTCGTTGTTAAACCGCAGGGCATTGCTGACATCGAGCTGCGAGATATCGCCCTCCTCCTTGCCCGCCAGAGGGTTGGCGCTAGGTGGAAGCAGCAGAGCATCGTTGGGATCGGTGGAGCCAGCCGGGAAGGTGACAAAACCGATATTGTCGCGAATACCGCCGCCATTTTTCAGCGACACTTGCACGGTGCGATCGCTTTTTCGAGCAGCAAATAGGTTAGCGTCAGCAGTTAAATTACCTAGGTTAGTTTCCTGAGTGCGCACATCTGCACGGCTGCCGTTGAGGAAAACCGAGGTGTTGCCAAAAATCGAACCATCTAGACTAGAGATGATCGCCGATAGTTCGTCTACAATCTGCTGAATCTCTGGATCCACTAGATTCTCGGCATTCAAGGCCGCAACACCAGCCGCATCCGTGGCATAGGCTCCGCTGACTGCCGAGTCAATGCTGCCTGGAATGATTACCCCATTTTCATCAAAGGTCACCACCAGTTGCCCCACATAGCGGTAGTTGCCATCGGTGTTGACCACCACCACCGGTTCTGCCTTGGGCGCGCCGTTGCTATCGGTGTCCACAATGATCGGATAGGTGCCAGCCGCAACGTCTCCAGCTCGGAGGCGATCGGTGTCATTGGCCAGGATAGTATTGGAGCCACCCGCCACGATAATGTCTACCCCTTCGAGGAGACGAGCCAGCTCTAGCTCAATGGCAAGTTGCTGCATATGAGCCAGCAAAATAATATGCTGAATGCCAGCATTGGTAAGATTATCAACCTCCGCTTGGATCGCTGCCGCTAAGCTCTCAATACTTTCAGTACCCAGAATATCAACACCAGCACCGGGTGACGAAATCCGGGACAGGGTTGGCGTTGTGGCACCGACAATCCCGAAATCAATGCCGCCTTCTTGAATCACCACGCTGCGAGCGATGGAGTTGGGCTGGGGCGCTGCACCATCGGCAACCACCAGTCCAGAGAGATTGGCGTCATTGGTGAAGTCTAGGTTGGCGCTGAGATAGGGAAAAAGCGCGCCAGGGTAGTTGATGGTTTCGCCGTTAATGTCAACGGTGGCTGGGGCAATCAGATTGCGAATTGCGCCGGTGCCCAAATCAAACTCGTGGTTGCCAAAAGCGATCGCTTGAAAGCCCAATTCATTTTGAATCAGAATATCCGCCCGGCCGGCAGCCCCTAGCAGCGTTTCGCTAGCGCTAAAGAACGGGCCAGGAATGTAGGCATCTCCCGATGACAGGGTGAGCGTTCCATCTGCACCAAAGCCATCATTCCGCAGGGCATTGAGGACGGCAGAAAAGCGAGGGGCATCTTCAAGGGCAGGAATTCCCGCTTCTTGATCGGCCGCATGCAGCAGTTGGAGTGTAAAGGTCATGACCCAAAATCCATGTAGTTTGACTGAACGATTGAGTGCGCAAAGGTCTCAATGTCCACACTTCCCACATGGGACTTAAGGTTGGGTCATCGTTGGATTATGATCATGCTACTGTTGCGTTAACGTAGTTGATTATAAGGTAAGAAGCTTAGAAGTCTTGATCAGCAAAGCTTTTGTTGAACAATCTAAGATCTAGAGTAATAATATCTTAAGCTTTGGTTAAAACTGTCTAGATAGCTTAGGGGCAGCTTAGGGTTTTGTTCATCGTTTGTTCATCTGTTTTGTCTCGCGGTATGCAAGGGGCGACGGATATATCTTGAAACACAGGGGGCGATCGCTCTTCGGGTGCTGTCTTTGATATCGATAAGAGCACTGATCGCCCTGCTCTGAGTCGAGAGGCGATCGTAAGCCAAGAACCCTCAAGCAGAACTTATGTACTAAATACCGCGTACAATGGTCTTATGCTGATCGTGAAAATTGTCTGAAGCTAGCTATATAACACCCTGAAATAGGCGGATTATACTGACAGCAATTTGTATAACTACTATAACCAAGGTGTTATCAAGCATACGATCATTATAATCACTCATATTGATCGTATAGACTAGACCTTATCGGTAATCAGTTGCTCGACATCAAAATTGATGCGTTAATAATCAGTCTCGATGGCTTCATGTCAAGAATTGATTGCTTTCTCTATTTCCGTTAAGCCTACTGATTAAAGTCTGCATAACACCCCAGGCAGGGGCGCTATACTATCGATTTTCAGCCTAGTCCTCTCCAGAGGAGGTGATATTCAGTTGTGGTCTTGCTAATCATCTTGGTGGAGGTTGTTATGACGATCAGAGGGGGAATATTCAGCATAAACAAAATTGTACCGCTTAATCTTTGGTAGGAGCAGTACCGAAATGTTACCTGTTAGTATCTGATGCTAATTTAGTTTCATATAACCACAAAGCTCAAACTCATCATTATGAAGCGAAGAAGTTTCTGCCAGTATATTGCAATGGGGTCAGCATGTTTTGCTGGGATTGTGGGCAGAGATTTCACCTTTGCCATAAGTTCTGCGTCTACTCAAGTCAAGTCACGCCATAAATGGGTCGTTTTGTACTGGATGCCGTATGACAATGACCTTGCACGTTTTGGCGAGCCAATCGTTGAAATGTTAACCAGTGGTACACAAAACTCTGAAATCGCTGTAGTTGTTCAATCAGACTACTGGGGTGATCCTCAAATGCGTCGTCGCCAACTTATTGATGGCACTGTCACTGAAGTCGGTGTATCAGGAGAAGATAGTAGCGATGTATATGCTTTTGCAGCGTATCTTGATTGGGCAAATCAGACTTTTGAAGCAGAGCATTGGGCAGTAATTGTTGTGGGTCACGGAGGAAAGATTAATGAAGTTAGTCCCGATGATCACAGAATAAATCGTCAGCCCCGCACATGGATGAGAGTTGACCAGTTTGCAGATGCAGTTAGCACCTTCAACCAATCTGTGCATGAGCGAGTTGAACTGCTCTTTTTTCAAAACTGCAATAAAGCCACGCTAGAAGTCGTATACGAAGCAAGAAACTGTGCTAAGTACACTCTTGCCTCCCAGCTTACTCTTGGTGCCCCTAACTACTACTACGAAGGTTTTCTAAATCACCTTGCATCATCGGTTGATGGGCATGACGCAGCCATAGCTATCATGAATTCTGAAAGAGCTGATATGTTTCACACACTAACTTTAGTGGACAATCAAGCGGTTGAGCACGTTCCAGAGAAGCTCTCAAGATTGCTTGAGCCGATTCTTAACAACCATTTACCAGCAATCAGCCAATCAGATCTCCCAACCTATCACTATTTTGGTGAGCAACATTGTGATGCGCTTGTTCTACTTGGTTATCTCTCAAGGGTCAGTAATCAAGAGCAAAATGAGTTTGCTGAGTTTGCTGAGTTCTTAAGTTCATCAGTTATTGCATCTTACAAAACAGGGGGAGAAGTTTATGGCCGTCGTCCCCACAGCAACACTAATTCAGAGGGGTTATGTGGTTTAAGTTTATATCTTCCAGAAACTAGCCAAGATATTTCTCGCTATAGTTCTCTCGCCTTATATCAAGGAGTTGATTTAGTAAGATTATATAGAAGGATAGTTGCCAGTTGACAAGCTGGTAAAGTATGCTAGCGCGGCACAACAATTCTGGCGCAGCGGACTGAAGGAAAGCTCTGGTGATGAGTTCAGGGTTTATGGCATCCGCTCACCTTCACCGTTATGCGACTTATCTTACCAATGGGAGGGATATTTAGAGGTTATCCATGAGACAATTAAGCAGCCAGCGCGTTCAGCGATCGCAGTGGTTATTGAGGTTACAATCAATGCTCCATAAGTCATTTAGTACTTCAATACAGGTACGGTTGTTGACATTTATCGTCGTGCTCGCATCGTCAATTACCGCCAAGTCTTGAGCATGTAGACAGTTGGATAGATTTAAACTATTCCGGTGTTTCCAACTCATGCGAACGGATGACTAAGCATTGTTATCGGTTCCGATAATACTGAATAGTTTGTTGTCTTATATTATCAAAAACCTAATCTTTTCGTTAATAAGATCATTTCTTTTGGGTGACGTACGCCATATCTAGCATTCTGAAGAACAACCTACACTACGTTGGTACGAACGGAGCAGAGGTTATTGGCGGGAATTCAAGGTTTTCCGCCACCGCACAACTTCACCGTTATGCGGCGGCTAGTATCGGTGAGGGCGTTCTTTAGGTGCTGATTCCGGCATTTGGCATTTGCCTGGTTGAAAGTATGTGGAACTACTCATCAGCATCTAACCGCCGAATCACCGGACAGAGAGATTGGGCAGGGTCTACAGGATGAAACACCTGCTGGGCGATCGCTTCCACCTCATCCGGCCCCAATTCCTGAAGCGATCGCAACAGGACGGCACTTTGGCGCATCAACTGTGCCACATCAATCTCAGCGTAGTCGGATGGATAGGCGGCTAGGCGATGTACGCCCTCCCCTAGCAAGGTGGCACTGCCTCGCCAGTTGTGGTTACTCAGATGGTAGAGCGCTACGGCTAGTTGCAACACCCCTTGGTAGAAACCCTTTTGGTAGTGGGGCGCTTCCATCCAAATGGCTTCTAGGGTGTCGTGGCAGGCATAGAAATCGCCTTGGTTAAATTGGTCAACGCCTTGCCAAAAATCGGCGGGAATCGGATCAGTCATCGGCACCACTGGGGTTCGGGAGGACGGGTCTGGGCCAGCATCTGCCCACGGGAGATCACATACTGCACCGTAGCACGCCGGCAAATGGCATCGTAGCGATCGCTGGCTGCTAGCACAATCACATTCGCCGGTTTACCCACCTCTAGACCATAGTCATCCGCCACATTCAGCGTTTTGGCTCCATGCCAGGTCACCATGTTGTAGCAGGCATCGATTTCGGCTTGGCCGGTCATGTGGCAAACATGGATCGCCATGCTGGCTACATCTAGCATATTGCCGGTACCTAAGCTATACCAAGGATCTTGAATGCAGTCATGACCCAGGCTGACATTGAGCCCCAACTGCCATAGCTCCTTTACCCGCGTCACGCCGCGCCGTTTGGGGTAGGTGTCGGTGCGTCCTTGGAGGGTGATATTAATGAGGGGGTTGGAGACAAAGTTGATCTGGGCGCGCTGCAAAAAGCCTAGGAGCTTCATGGCATAGGCATTGTTGTAGGAGCTAAAGGCGGTGGTGTGGCTAGCGGTGACCTTGGCACCATTGCCGCGACGAATGGCGCAGGCGGCCATGACTTCCAAAAAGCGGGCCTGGTCGTCGTCGATTTCATCACAGTGAACATCAATCAAGCGATCGTAGCGTTCTGCTAGGTCAAAGATGCGATGCACCGACTGCACCCCATCCTCCCGCGTGAGTTCATAGTGGGGAATGCCGCCCACCGCATCAGCGCCCAGCTTCATGGCTTCTTCCATGAGGTCATTATTTTTCGGCTGGCTGTAGATCCCATCTTGGGGAAATGCTACCACCTGCAGCGTCATCCAATCCTTCACCTGCTCCCGAGCGGCCAATAATCCTTGCAGGGCCGTGAGGGTGGGTTCACTGACATCCGCGTGACTGCGCACAAACAGCACCCCCTGCAGCGCCTGCTGCTTGAGGGTGCCCACAGCCCGATCGCATACTTCTTCAACGGTTAGCGTCTTTTTGCGATCGCTCCAAATATCAATGCCTTCAAACAAGGTGCCGCTTTGGTTCCAGCGGGGGTTGCCAATGGTGCGGGCAGAGTCAAGATGAATATGGGATTCCACCAAGGGCGGACTGATCACCTGACCGGTCACATCCAGTTCTGTAATAGCGGTGCCGTCGAGATGGGGGGCGATCGCGGCAATCTGTCCATCACGAATGCCTAGATCGACGATCTCAGAGGGGCGATCGGGGTGGAGCAGAGATCCCTGGCGGAGCAGAATGTCGTAGGTTGGGGTAGACGTCGGAGTAGACGTTGACGCAGACTGATTCAAGGTGTGCCTCCCAGAGCGCGCTGGCAAGTGAAGTTGAATCAGAATCTACCATCTTTTCGATCGCTAGGTGGGCAACTCTGATACCCGTTGGTCTAGCCTGGTGGATGGTGGCGGTGTCGAGCCTAGTCGGTAACTTTCAAGCGTCCGTGGCGCAGGGCATCAAACACCCGGTTAATCAGCGCTTGGTCTTGGGGAGCGATCGCTCCGGCTGACCGTACCATGCTCATAAACTGCTGTTGGTCGAGACGTGTGATACAGCGAGTTTCAAAAATGCGCTGAATAATTTGTTCGAGGGACGTAAAGTGCAGGTGAGGTTGGGTATGCATGAGCTGAGGTTCCTGATTGGTGGGGGGGCTTCATACTCATGAGTATCGTAGATATTGTATGAAGGCGCTGTGATGTCTCAGTGAACTCACCGGTGATCCTCTAGCCAAAGTGGCGTGATCAAATCATGATTTTGTAGTGATCTAGACTGGATGACCTTAGTGATCTTGGTACAGTGATAAGAGTGATCTTAATCACGTGCAATTTGATCAAATCAGCCAAACAAGCAAAAGTTATTGTTCTAAGACAAGGGCTAGCTCAAGGGGGTAGCCTACTGCCTTGGGAAATAGCTAGGATAAAAGCTTGTGTCGGCAACGTTTCAGGGTGTGGCGCAGTCCATCTGTCATAGAATTCCCCGATACTTGGGATCGTTGTCCGGGGTCGGTGCAATCGTGTGAACAGTTCGTATTCATGTCCAAGGATAGGCTCAGTGGCTTGGTGTCAGGCAAGGATTCTGACATAGGCAACCCACCTTCCAACGTCTTCCATCCAATATCTTTCATTTGCCAGTAATGATCCGTTGCTCTCGCCCTAGATGAGGTATGGGGAGCCCTGATGTGTCGATCTACCGTGCCATCTCAAAACCTTCAACGGTGAGCCCCCTCTTCTGATGCTTGATTGGGTAGAATCGCCTCCCCCGGTGGTCTGCTTTCCTAATGCCTGCTGATCCATGGATCGGTCAGATTGAATTAGCTCCCTTGGTTCGGCTGGTAAAACGCCATCGATTCCGTTCACCCCTGTTCTGAGCATCCGTGCTGCTGACGACCGTGCTTTTATTTCTCCACCAGCTTAAAAATATTTTGGTGTCTGGATCTTCTCCCTCCGCGCAGCAAAGTCAATCCCTGCGTCGCATTCTCGATCGCATTCGCGGCTCTCTAGAGCTGAATGTGGTGCTGCAAACGGCTGTCGATGAAATCTCAGATCTATTGGGGGTCGAGTCCTGCTTGTTTTTCTGGTATTTCAAAGATATCCAGCGCATTCAAGTGGTTTGCCAAACCCAGCCGTCCGAGCATCCATCCTTGGTGGGCTACTATCCCCTAGCTCGATTTGGCAGTGCAGCAACCTTGGTGCGCAAAGGAGAATTTGCAGCAGGGCTCACAACCTCTCCATCCCATGGGCAAGGGTTGTTGAGTCGTCCGTTTATTCAAATGCGATCGCCCCATCTACCGCGCTGGGAGGTGCTGGGGCAGCCGGTGAATTTGCTGGTGCCGGTGAAGGGGCAGGCCAATGCCCTTGGGTTTATTGCGGCCCTGGGCTCCTGCAGCACGCCCCTGAGCAATGCGGATCTAGATCTGATTCAAACCATTGCCCAGCAGCTTGAGGTGGCCATTTACCAGGCGCAGCTCTACGAAACTATCCAAAAACAGGCGCGGCGAGAGCAGGTGGTGAACTACATCACCAATCAAACTCGCCAAAGTTTGGATCTGCGCTTGGTGCTCTCCCAAACCATTACCCAGGTGATGGATGCCATCGGTAGCGATCGCTGCCTGGTGCATTTGGTCAACCCGCCGGATGAAACCTCGCAGTTGTTTCAAAGCCTGCCGGATACCGAGCGCATTGGCAACGTTTTTCGCCAACACTACCTCTTTGAAGTCTGTCGCCCGCCCTTTTTGCCGTCGATTGAGGGCTTTGATACCAACGGGCCGATCACCCGTTGGGTGACCGAACATCGGCAGCGGGTGGTGATCACCGATGTATCCCAGGATCCGCGCATTGGAGACTGCAATCCCGAGTATCAGGATGCCCAGATTCGCTCGGCCCTGATGGTGCCGGTGCAAACCAAGGAGCGCCTCCACGCCATTTTGTACATCAACCAGTGCAGCCATGTGCGCTATTGGTCAAAAGACGACCAGGAACTGGCCCAGGCGGTGGCAGATCAGCTCGCCATTTCCATTCAGCAGGCCTATCTCTATACCCAGGTGCAGCAGCAGGCGGAAACCAGTCGCGCCCAGGCCCAGCAGCTTAGCCAAACGTTGCTGGATCTGCAGCATACCCAGGCCCAGCTCATCCAAAGTGAGAAAATGTCTAGCCTAGGGCGGATGGTGGCGGGAGTAGCCCATGAGATCAATAATCCGGTGAGTTTCATCTACGGCAACATTCCCCACGTGGAGAAGTATGTGGAGGGCTTGATGCAACTGGTGCAGCTCTACCGCGATCGCACCCCTGGGGATGAGGAATTACAATCGCTGATCGACGACCTCGACCTCGACTTTTTACTGCGAGATCTCCCCGACACCCTGCGGTCGATGCAAACTGGGGCGGAGCGCATTCGCCAGATTGTCCTGTCTCTGCGGCGGTTTGCCCGGCTGGATGAAGCAGAATGGAAGCTGGCCGACCTGCACGACAGTCTCGATACCGCGTTGGATATCCTCAAAAGCCAGATTCCCCTCGATGTGACGGTGCGGCGGCATTATAGCGATTTGCCCTGGGTAGAATGCTACCCCCAGTTGCTCAATCAAGTGTTTGTGAATATTGTCGGCAATGCCCTCGATGCCCTAGCCGATCTGCCCTCCCACACCCCAAAGTTTATTGACATCACCACGGCGCTCTACTCCGATCGCGAAACAGGCCAGACCTGGATTCGGATCGCGATCGCTGACAACGGCCCGGGCATTGCGCCAGAACACCAAACCCGCATCTTTGATCCCTTTTTCACCACCAAAGACGTGGGGCGCGGTACAGGGCTGGGGCTCACCGTCAGCTATCAAACTATCGTGCATCAACATCGAGGGCATATTGGTCTGCAGTCTACCCCCCAGTATGGCACCCAGATCACCCTGGATCTGCCGATGTATGGCATGGGATCAAGCGAAACCTAATGGGATATCCCCAACTAATGGGTCAAGCGGTTGACCATGGCCAGAAATTGTTGGCTGACGGGGGTGAGTTTGTCTGGATGCCAGAGGAGGGCGATCGCTGCCTGGGGTGTGGGTTCTTGCAGGGGGCGATAGACCACGCCGGTGCGCCCCAAGTGCTGGATGGATATCGGTACGATCGCCACGCCCATCCGGGCGGCCACCAGGCTGACAATGGTCTGCATTTGGATGGCTTCTTGAACTACCTTGGGGCTAAAGTCCGCCGATTGGCAAAGACTAATCACTTGGTCATACAGGCCGGGAGCCAGGCGGCGGGGAAAGAGAATGAAGGATTCTCCCGCCAGCGATCTTAGGGAAATGGCCGCTTGGGCAGCCAGGGGATGGTGAACCGGCAGAGCCACCACCAGCGGTTCCTGCAAAATCACCTGGGTTTTAAGCTGAGCATCGTCGATGGGCGGGCGAATGAAGCCGACGTCGAGACGATTTTCCGCCAGCCAGCGCACCTGTTGATCCGTCGTCAGTTCCCGCAGCGTGAGGTTGACTTGGGGGAAGCGATCGCGAAATTCGTGCAGAATCATCGGCAGCACGTTGTAGGTGGCAGAACTCACGAAGCCGATCGCCAACTGCCCCACTTCCCCACGGCTGGCCTGACGCCCCGATTCCACCGCCCGCTCAAGCTGCTGCAGCAAATCCTGGCTGTGATCCAAAAACACCTGCCCCGCCTCGGTAAGTGTCACCCGGCGCTTGGTGCGATGAAACAACTGAAAACCAAGCTGTTCCTCAAGCTGACGGATTTGCTGGCTCAGGGGCGGCTGGGCCATGTGCAGTCGCTCGGCGGCGCGCCCAAAGTGTAGTTCTTCCGCTACGGCAACGAAATAGCGCAGATGTCGAAATTCAATCATGGTTTGGCTGGAGATGCTCTGCCTGGAGAAAGACTCATACGTTTTATATATTAATAGTGCCCTAACTATATATTGGACATCTCTAGGATTCGCTTCTAGGGTAGAAGGTACGCCGATATAGACACTTCAGAGGACGATCGCCATGAGCGCAGGCACTCTCTTCGATAAAGTTTGGGACTTACATACCGTGGGCACCTTGCCCTCTGGTCAAACACAGCTTTTTATTGGACTGCACCTGATCCACGAGGTCACTAGTCCTCAAGCCTTTGCCATGCTGCGCGATCGCGGCCTTAAGGTTCTCTTCCCCGATCGCACCGTCGCCACCGTGGACCACATCGTCCCCACGGAAAACCAGGCCCGTCCCTTTGTAGACACCCTGGCCGAAGAGATGATGCAGGCCATCGAACGCAATGCCACCGATAACGGCATCACCTTTTATAACGTCAAGTCCGGCAACCAGGGCATCGTCCATGTGATTGCCCCAGAGCAAGGGTTGACCCAGCCCGGCATGACCATTGCCTGTGGAGATAGCCATACCTCCACCCACGGAGCCTTCGGGGCGATCGCCTTTGGGATTGGTACCAGCCAAGTGCGGGATGTGTTGGCCTCCCAAACCCTGGCTCTGTCGAAGCTCAAGGTGCGGCGGGTGGAAGTCAACGGCACCCTCAATCCGGGGGTTTATGCCAAGGATGTGATTCTCCACATCATCCGCAAGCTCGGCGTCAAGGGCGGCGTGGGCTATGCCTACGAATATGCCGGTACTACGTTTGAACAGATGTCCATGGAAGAGCGCATGACCGTGTGCAACATGGCCATCGAAGGCGGCGCTCGCTGCGGCTACATTAATCCCGACCAGACCACCTACGACTACCTCCAGGGGCGGGACTTTGCCCCCAAGGGTGAGGCCTGGGATCAAGCGGTGGCCTGGTGGAACGGTCTGCGCAGTGATGCTGATGCACACTACGACGATGTGGTGGTCTTCGATGCGGCGGATATTGAACCGACGGTCACCTGGGGGATCACGCCAGGGCAAGGGATTGGCGTCAGCGAACCGATCCCCACACCGGACACCATGCCGGAGGACGAACGGGCGATCGCTCAGGAAGCCTACCAATACATGAAGCTGCAGCCCGGTAGCCCGATTCAGGGGACGCCCATCGACGTTTGCTTCATCGGTAGCTGCACCAACGGCCGCATCGAAGATCTGCGGGAAGCCGCCAAGGTAGCCAAGGGCAAGCGGGTGGCTTCTACGGTCAAGGCCTTTGTCGTCCCTGGCTCCGAGCGGGTGAAGCAGCAGGCGGAGGCGGAAGGTCTCCATGATGTATTTGTGAATGCGGGGTTTGAATGGCGTGAACCGGGCTGTTCCATGTGTTTGGCCATGAACCCCGACAAGCTCCAGGGATCCCAAATTAGCGCCTCGTCCTCCAACCGCAACTTCAAAGGACGGCAGGGATCCTCCTCAGGACGCACGCTCTTGATGAGTCCGGCGATGGTAGCGGCAGCAGCGATCGCTGGCCAGGTGACCGACGTCCGCAGCGTCCTGTAGCGACTGCCCAGCCTTGATCCCCGCTTGTAGTTCCCACATTTATCCCTTGGAGACACCCATGACGATTGTCCAAACTCACACCGGTCGCGCCCTGCCCCTCACCGGCAACGATATTGATACCGATCGGATCATTCCCGCCCGCTTCCTGCGCTGCGTCACCTTCGATGGTCTCGGAGCCCACGCCTTTGAAGACGATCGCCAACAGTTGAACGGTCAACATGCCTTCGATCATCCCGCCTACCAAGAAGCCACGGTGCTCGTCGTCAACCGCAACTTCGGCTGCGGTTCGTCGCGGGAACATGCCCCCCAAGCCCTAGCCAAGTGGGGCATTCAAGCCCTGATCGGCGAAAGCTTTGCCGAAATTTTCTTTGGCAACTGTGTGGCCATGGGTATTCCCTGTGTCACGGCGGCATCTGAGGATGTCACCCGTTTGCAGGAAGCGATCGCCGCTGATCCCCAGCTTACTGTGACCGTCGATTTAGCCAACCTGACCGCCAGCTACGGGGATCAATCCATGGCGATCGCCATCGGTGAAGGCGTGCGTCAGATGTTCCTCGCCGGCACCTGGGACGCCTGCGGTCAACTCGTGGCCCAGGCAGAGCAGGTGAAATCTGTAGCGGCTCGCTTGCCCTATGTGGCTTGGAGCAAGTAGGTCTTAGGCAGCAGGTGGGAGTTCTTGAAGGAAGTCTCGCAAGCAGACGCTGCCGCTTAAATGTGTCCCATTGCTGACCGTCTTGGTGCATCCAAGGCGGTTTTCTTATGGGGGTTTTGCCGTCCTAGCAGTGGCGTATGGGCGGTGCCTGGGTGGTGTATGGGACAATCCCCACCCTGCGGTAGATGGCGATCGCGCTGCAATGATCTACACCTATAGCCAAGGAAGCGATTGAAAACTAGGTGCTCATCGAGTTGTGCCGAGGTAGAGGAGGACGATTTTTCGTTCTTAGCACACCCAAACCTGAAGAAATTTACAAGCTATTGCCGGTATTCCCCCATAGTGCCTCTAGATTGGAGGCAGGGTTGTTAGCGTACCACCGTCGGATCCTCATCACTCGATAGTTTTTAGACGTGAAGCTATCGATGGGCGGCTATTCTAACAACCACGTTCGTTTTCCCTTGACGAACTCAGCCATGTTGGTCTCCCGGTTGGCCTACAGGACAGCGTCTAGAATTCTCAAGTTCGCATCCTGAATTGTGTCGTGGGTTGGTTAAGAGCGATCGCTCCTCCCTTCCCTAGCACTGTCATTGAGAACATCACACTAGAGTTCATACCTATGGTTGTTGCAGACGTCATCAAATCCAAACCTCTATCAGCGGAAGATCTGGGCAAAATCAACGCCTATTGGCGCGCCGCCAACTATCTTTCCGTAGGGCAAATTTACCTTTACGGCAATCCGTTGCTGAAAGAGCCCCTCAAGTTGGAGCACATTAAGCCTCGCCTCTTGGGACATTGGGGCACCACCCCTGGGCTAAATTTCATCTACGTCCATCTCAATCGCTTGATTAAGGCTCAAGACCTGAATGTGGTCTACATCGCCGGGCCAGGGCACGGTGGCCCCGGTTTAGTCGCCAATACGTATCTAGAAGGTACCTACAGCGAGTTCTACCCTAATATTTCCCAGGATGAAGACGGAATCTTCAGACTGTTTAAGCAGTTTTCCTTCCCTGGCGGAATTCCTAGCCACGTTGCGCCAGAAACCCCTGGCTCGATCCATGAAGGCGGCGAGTTGGGCTATGCCCTATCCCATGCCTATGGAGCCGCGTTTGATAACCCAGACTTGATTGTGGCCTGCGTGGTGGGCGACGGGGAGGCAGAAACCGGCCCGCTGGCGGCCAGTTGGCATTCCAACAAATTCCTCAACCCGGTTCACGACGGGGCAGTGCTGCCGATTTTGCACCTGAATGGCTACAAGATCGCCAACCCCACCGTGCTGTCTCGCCTCAGCCATGGGGAACTAGAAAGCCTGTTTGTAGGCTATGGCTACCGTCCCTACTTTGTGGAGGGCTCGGATCCTGAAGAGATGCACCAGCTCATGGCTCGCACCATGGAGCTGGCCATATCTGAAATCAAGACCATTCAGCAAGATGCCCGCACTAACGGCTACCGGCAGCGGCCCCAATGGCCCATGATCGTCCTCAAGTCGCCCAAGGGCTGGACGGGGCCCAAAGAAGTGGATGGCAAGAAAACCGAGGACTATTGGCGATCGCACCAAGTTCCCTTCTCCGACTTGGCCACCAATGAAGACCACATCCGGCTGCTAGAAGACTGGATGAAGAGCTACAAGCCGGAAGAGCTGTTTGATGAAGCCGGTACGCTGATCCCTGAACTGGCGGCCCTAGCCCCCGAGGGCGATCGCCGCATGGGTGCCAATCCCCATGCCAACGGCGGTATCCTGCTGCGGGATCTGCGAATGCCAGACTTCCAAGACTATGCCGTTCCCGTTCCCAAACCTGCTACCACCTACGCCCAAGCCACCTTGGAAATGGGCAAGTTCCTCCGGGACGTGATGAAGCAAAACATGGATAGCCAAAACTTTCGGGTCTTTGGCCCTGATGAAACAGCGTCCAACCGTCTGCATCCCATCTTTGAGGTCAGCGAGCGCACCTGGGTCGCCGAGACGCTCCCCGAAGATGATCACCTGGCTGCCAATGGTCGGGTCATGGAAATCTTGAGCGAGCACACCTGTCAGGGCTGGCTAGAAGGCTATCTGCTCACCGGTCGCCATGGCTTCTTCTCCTGCTATGAAGCCTTCATCCATTTGATCGACTCCATGTTTAACCAACATGCCAAATGGCTGAAGACCACTCGCCATATTCCCTGGCGACGCCCCATTGCTTCCCTCAACTACCTGCTCACCTCCCACGTGTGGCGGCAGGATCACAACGGCTTTAGCCACCAAGATCCCGGTTTTATTGACCATGTGATCAATAAAAAAGCAGATGTGATTCGGGTGTATCTACCCCCCGATGCCAACACCCTGCTGTCGGTGACCGACCACTGTCTGCGCAGTCGGCACTATGTCAACGTCGTGGTGGCGGGGAAACAACCGTCGCTGCAATATCTAGACATGGATGCAGCCGTCAAGCACTGCACCAAGGGCATCGGCATTTGGGACTGGGCTAGCAACGATCAGGGCAGTGAACCGGATGTGGTGCTTGCCTGCGCTGGCGATGTGCCTACCCTGGAAACGCTGGCAGCCACGGATCTACTGCGGCAGCATTTCCCTGACCTTAAGGTACGGGTGATCAACGTGGTGGACTTGATGACCCTCCAACCGGAGAGTGAACACCCCCACGGGCTGAACGATAAGGAGTTTGACACCCTCTTTACCACCGATAAGCCGATCATCTTTGCCTACCACGGCTACCCTTGGCTGATTCATCGGCTCACCTATCGCCGCACCAACCATAAGAATATGCACGTGCGCGGCTACAAAGAAGAAGGAACCACCACCACGCCATTTGATATGGTGGTGCTCAATGACCTCGATCGCTTCCACTTGGCGATGGACGTGATTGAACGAGTTCCCTCTCTTCAGAGTACGGGTGCCTACGTGATGCAAACGCTACGGGACAAGCTGATCGATCACAAACACTACATTGCCCGCCATGGGCAAGATATGCCCGATATCCGGGATTGGATGTGGCCCTACTAGGGTCATCCACGACGACAGGGGCGTTGGGCGATCGCCCCCTGACCCTCCTCTGGGTCTTGCCTCAGATCTCGTTATGCGATCTGCATCTAGCGATCGCCCCCGCCTATGTTGACCCGACTGCACAATCGTGAGAGGAATCCATGACAACCTACGACGTAATCAACAGCCAAAACCAGTCCCTCGAATGTCCCACGGTTCAAATTGAAGATGACCGTACTGGGCTGAGTATCGAAACGCTCAAGCGCGCCTTTGCCGACCACCTATTTTTTCTCCAAGGCAAAAACGCCGCTACAGCCACCGAGAACGACTTTTATACCGCCCTGGCCTACACAGTACGCGATCGCCTCCTCTACCGCTGGCTAAGAACCCAAGAACGCTACACGGACGAAAAGGTGAAAATGGTCGCCTACCTGTCCGCAGAATTTCTCATGGGTCGGCATTTGGGCAATAGCTTGATCAACCTGGAAATCTATGACCAAGTGAAGCAAGCCGTTGCCGAAACAGGACTCGACATGGATAAGCTTCTAGAACAGGAGGAAGATCCAGGTCTTGGCAATGGCGGTTTAGGTCGTTTGGCGGCTTGTTTTCTAGACTCCCTCGCGACGCTGGAAATGCCGGCTATTGGCTATGGCATTCGCTACGAATTTGGCATTTTCCACCAAATTATTCGCAATGGATTTCAGCTAGAAATTCCTGACAACTGGTTAAAACTGGGCAACCCTTGGGAAATTGCGCGTCCAGAAGCCAAGGTGGAAATTAAACTCGGCGGCTACACCGAGCCCTACACCGATGATCGCGGCCACTATCGCG
>RECH01000360.1 GCA_007694125.1 Leptolyngbya sp. DLM2.Bin15 | reverse complement strand
GGTGCGCACTGAGGTATAGGCAAAGGGAGGCTTGATGGGCGGCTAGCTGAGATAGGTCTTCGCGGCTGGGTACATCAGTTTTGCCCTGGGTACGAGTTAAGATAATCGTCTGAACTAAGTTGGGAACCGTAAGTTCTGTTTTTAGGTGAGCCGCGGCTGCCTGGAAGGCGCTCACCCCAGGAACAATCTCAAACTCTAGTTGCTCTGCCAGTAAATACACCATTAGTTCATGGAGGGCACCGTAGAGGGATGGATCGCCATCCTGCAGACGCACCACTTTCTTGCCGGCCCTGGCTCGTTCCACCAGTTGCGATCGCCAGGTTTCTAGAACAAGGGAGCGTGTATCAATCACCTCCACATCTGGGCGACAAGGCTCTAACATCTGCTCTGGCACGAGGGAGCCGGTGTAGAAGACCACGTCTGCTTGGGTCAGGAGCCGCTGCCCCCGCACGGTGATCAGATCGGTTGCGCCGGGGCCGGCACCGACGATGGAGATAGGATAGGGGCGATCGCTCTGGGATGAAGTCATAGGAAATAGGTTGCAGTTAAGTTAGGATGCGTTAAGAATAAATTAGGTGTCAGACGACCGCACCCCATAGCCTCGGGGGGTCACGAGGCGATCGCCGTGGCGTTGGGTGCTTTGGTTGCCAATGAGCACTACGGTCAGCATATCAATCTGATCGACATCTATGTCTGCCAAGGTGGTGAGATGAATTGTTTCGCCATCGCGGTAGAGGGAACGGGCGATCGCCACTGGGGTGTCTTTAGGGCGGGCTTGGCGGAAAATATCCACGGCGGTTTGGATGCCCTGGAGGCGGGTGCGCGATCGCGGATTGTAGAGCGCCACCACGAAGTCAGCCTGGGCGGCGGCGGTCAATCGCTGTTCAATCACCGGCCAGGGGGTGAGCAGGTCGGAGAGGGAGATGGCGCAAAAGTCATGCATCAGGGGCGCACCCACCCGCGCCGCCAGGGCCTGTAGGGCCGTGATCCCAGGGCAGACTTCCACCGCTGGCGTTTGCCCATCCCAGCCCTGGGCTACCAAACATTCCAGCACCAGCCCCGCCATGCCGTAGATGCCACAGTCGCCAGAGGACACCACCGCCACGGTTAATCCCCGCTGGGCCAGGGCGATCGCTGCTTCTGCTCTCTGTACTTCCTGGGTAATGGGACGGGCATCAATCACCTGGGTTGGGCGCAGCAGAGGACGGATCAAGTCAATATAGAGCTGGTAGCCCACGATAGCGTCGCAGTCGGCCAGGGCCGCTTGGGCGGCGGGGGTGATTTGGCTGAGGGCACCGGGGCCCGTACCAATCAGATAAAGCTTGCCAGGACGGGGGGTGTACTCTTGGGCAGCTCGGGCGATCGCCACGGTGCAGGCTCCTGACGGATCACGGAAGACCTGTTTTTCTACGATTAACACGGCCCCCACGGCGATCGCTGCTGCCTCTGCCACCGAGGGCGTGCCCACCGCGTCGGCCACCACGGTGGAGGGATTGGGCACCGGCTGGATAGCTAACTGCTCTGCCGGAAAAAAGTGCAGGGCCCAGTCCCATTGCTGAGCCAGCTCCAGCAGCCCCTGTTCATCCTGTTTGAGATCTAAGGACGCCACCCCAGCGATCGCCTCCCAGGCTAGCCCTTGGGACTGCAAAACCTGACGAATGGAGGATTCCAGCAGCGCTGCCGAGACCCCGCGCTCACAGCCGACGCCGACCCAGAGGGTGCGGGGATGCCAGCAGACCTGGGGCGATCGCGGTGGTGGTTGGCGATCGGAAATCCATAGATGGGCAGCAGCGGTCTCGCTGGGGACAAACTGGAAGGGATGTCCCTCCGGCAAGACCGTTTGCCACAGAGCCCAGCCGCAGGTTTGGGTGACGGACACCGGGTCTTGGTGGGCGATCGCTGCTGCCACGGCCAGCCAGTCTCCCTCACCCCGCCGCCAACCGTAGGGCAGCCCTAGGGTATCCACCGCTGGCAGATCCAGAGCTGCCGATGCCGAGGTAATCACCGGCGACACGCCCAGCAAGGCGGCAATGCGACGGGTCAAATCATCCGCTCCTCCTAGATGCCCGCCACAGAGGCTGAGCACCAGGGAACCGGTTTCATCCACCACCACGATGCCGGGATCCTGGCTTTTATGGGTCAAAAAAGGCGCAATCAGGCGCACCACGGCTCCTACGGCGAGGACAAACACCAGTTGATCCTGCTGATCCCAGAGGGTGGCCACCAGGTCAGATAAGGGGCCTTCATAGGTTTGGGCATGGGGCGAGGCATCAGGACGCGGCTTCGTCCACAGCCCGCTGTTTGGCAAACCATCTAGGAGGCGTTGGGCTAAGCGATCGCCCGCTGGCGTGGGCGCAATCACGGCAATGGAGTTAGAAACCATAGGGGGTACGACGCAGAATCAAAATAGAAAAGTAGGGCGGTTGGTAATGTTCTAGATCGTGAAGCGTGGGAAATAGGGTCTGCTGCTGCCCGCCCACCCATTCCACCAAGCTGGCCCGATCCAGCCACTGGCGCTCGGCCAGGATCGCCCATACGTTAGGAAACACCGAAGACACTTTCATCAACACCACCACCTCTGCCCAGTCCAGAGCCTGGATCAGATCATCCACGTGGTACAGGGCCGGCAGGATGGCAATGGTTTCATCAGCGATCGCCAAGGGCATGTGCAGAGCCGCCGCGGCCGCCAGGGGCGAGCAGATGCCGGGAATGGGCTGGATGGGTACCTGCGGGGCGAGCTGGTGGACGTACTTGGCCATGTAGGTGAACGTACTGTAGAAACTAATGTCTCCTTCCGCAATAAACGCCACATCTTGCCCCGTTTGCAGAACCTCAACTAGCTGCGCCGCTGCGGCCTGCCAAGCCTGTTCCAAGGTGTGGGCATCCAACACAAAGGGTAGGGCCAAGGGGAGGAGGAGCTGATCCGCCGAGAGGAAGTCCTTGACAATGCCGTAGGCCATACCCGGCTGTCCGTTGCGTCCTTGGGGCATGGCCACAACGGGCACCGATTGTAGCACCCGCAGGCCCTTTAGGGTCAGCCAATCGGCATCACCAGGGCCAACGCCGATGCCCCAGAGGGTTCCCCCAGGGAGTGGATCGGAGGTGGGGGCGATCGCCTGCTTATCGTCCATTTGGCTCATCTCGGTTGATCATGTCGGTTCACTCAGTAAAAAGCCCTGTTGACGGGTAGGATGCGGTCGGTCACGTAGGTCAAGGCACCATCTGGCAAAACATGGATGCGTTACGGCTGCGCCTAACGGCATCCTACTGGTTTATCACTATAGACAAGGGTCACGGGATTCAACGGCAGCCAACGGGTGGCATCGGGGGCAGGGGGACGGGTTTTCAGGGTCGTTGATCGGGCAATATTCACCTGGGTAAGCTGCACCGGCCATTGCCATTGACTGAGGGTACGTTGGGCGATCGCACAGGCTTCGAGGGTGGCAAAGCTGGCCACTAAGCGTCCCCCTGGCTGTAGGCGATCGCCACAGACGGTCAAGATCTCGTCCAACTGGGCCCCGCCGCCACCGATAAAGATGCGATCGGGAGGCGGTAGATCCTGCAGGGCCTCCGGCGCACTGCCGCCCACCACTGTTACATTCGACACACCGAAGCGATCGCAGTTGGCTTGAATCAACGCCACGCCTGCGGCCGTCTTTTCAATGGCGATCACACGAGCATCGGGCAGCAGGCGCGCCAGTTCGATGGACACCGAACCGGTACCCGCCCCCACGTCCCAGATGGTCAACCCCGGTCGGATCTGCAACAGGGCGATCGCCAATACCCGCACTTCCTGCTTGGTCAGCAGCCCCGGCTGATCCTCAAAGGTGTAGAAATCGCCATCGGCAATCCCCAGCAGCGGCGTGGCGGCCAGATTGGGACGCGTTGCCTGCCGCTCTAGCACCACCACATTGGGCATGGGAAACTCGCGCTGCATGGCCTCATCGAGGGAACAGGTGGCGATCGCTTCATCGCTTGCCCCCAAACGACTACAGACATGCAGACGATAGGACACGGGCAACTGCAAATCTGCAATCAACTGAGCGATCGCAGCGGGGGTATGGTCACCATCGGTGAGCAGGGCGATGGGGGTTTTGCTTTGCCGCAGGGCTCGATCGAGATGATCGGCTTGGCGACCATGGACACTGACCACCGTTGCCGACTGCCAGGGAATGCCTAGGCGATTAAAGGCTAATTGCACCGAACTCACGTGGGGCAAAAACACCACCTGCTGGCGATCGAGGTGCTCCATGACCAGCCGACCCATGCCGAAGTAGAGCGGATCGCCACTAGCCAGCAACACCAGCGATCGCTCCTGGAGCTGCTGGCGCAATACCTCGATCCAATCCTGCACCGCGCCGGTGAGGGGAATCTGCTCCCCTGGGCAGTGGGCTACCAGGCTGAGATAGCTGGGATGGCCGACGATGCAGGTAGCGGTCATCAGGTGCGATCGCGCCGCATCCGACAGGCCGGCGACGCCGTCGAGCCCCATGCCAATCACATACAGTTGATGTAGACTCGACTCCTGCACCGCTAGGGCACCTGCCAAACGCGATCGTGGTAGTCGGCTTCCTGGGCGTAGGGATCGGGAGCGTCATGGTTGTGCCCGTGGGCGTGGCCGTGACCGTGGCCGTGACCATGACCGTGGCCGTGACCATGACCGTGATCGTGCCCGTGGGCATGACCGTGATCATGACCGTGGGCATGACTTGGTAAATCATCCTGTCCCAGACCCACCAACTGCTGACTCACCGCCCGCCGGAATTTGCAGGTCTCGCAGTTCATCATCACCTGCCCCGTCTGGGCTTCTTGGGCCCGATCGCGCACTAGGTCAAATAAAATCGGATCTAAGCCAATTTCGGCAAGAGACTGAATCTGTACATCAGGGCGATGGCGTTGCTGACGCTCGGCGGTGTCTTGAATGCGCTTCACCAACACGCCGGTGAATAAAAAGTGGGGCAACACCACCACCCGTTTGGGATTCCATGTCCAAACGCGGTCAAAGCCTGGATCCAAACGCGGGTGGGTGATGCCGCTAAAGCAAACTTCTAGCCCCTTAAACCCACTGCCTTCCCATAGCAACCGCGCCAGTTTATAGACATCGCCGTTGGCATCGGGGTCAGACGCGCCCCGTCCCACAAACAGCAACACCGATTCTTCTCGGGGAATGTCGCTCTGCTGATCGGCGGCAGCTAGGCGATCGCGCCATAGGTCAATTAGCAGCGGCGAGACGCCAAAATGCCGGCCATAGTGAATTTTGATGCCGGGATGGCGCTGGCGGGCAATGTCTAGCTCGTTGGTGACGTCGTATTTATTGTGGCGGGCCGCAAACAGCAGCACTGGCAGCGCCGTCATTTCCCGATAGCCCTTTTCGACACAGAGATCCACGCCCGCTTGGATGGAGGGATCGGTTAATTCCAAAAAACAAGGAATCACCGGGCGGGACAGATCGCTGGCTTGAAAGGCGTTAGCAAAATCTAAAAACGTTTGGCGACCGTCGGCATCGCGGGTGCCGTGGCCAACCAAGAGTAACGGTTGTGGATCGGTCATGATGCTCCTTATCCCCGTGCGACGCAGGGAGGTTGTTAACTCGGTCATGACCCAAACCTGGCATTCTGACTTCGGCGCAATGGTCACCCAACCTTGGACTAGCCCATGGGCCTATCCAAGCCTCGCTAGGTGGCGATCGCTCCCTTTACAGTTGCGGCACAGCGCTGGACTTCCACCAGCTTTCCCAGGTCAGGTCTAGACTCATTACTCTATCACCCTCCGCCCGGAAACCTATGCCCCCCACCCGCTTAATCCTGGGACAATTCCAGGGATGGGCGATCGCTTCTGGAGAATTGTTAACAAAATGTTTGCAAAATTTCACAAAACGTTACATAATAAGTTCATAGATGAAAACCCCAAGCATTAAAGGCAAGGATTCATGAGAACTGGCAACATTGTGGACGACCAAGGTAAGCTCAACAACTTCGCGGTTGAGCCTCAGATCTATGTAGATGAAGTGTCGCGCACGGGCTTCACTCCCTATGCTGAACTCCTAAACGGTCGGCTCGCTATGATTGGCTTTGTATCCATGCTCTTGTTTGAAGCCTTTGCAGGGCAAGGGTTGGTGAGCTGGTTTACCGGCCTATAGTCGCCCATCTTTCTATCACGCTAGACCTCTAGTTCGTGGGGTATGACGAACTGGATTCCTTCAGAAGACAATACGAGTGACTTGGGAGCTACGGCTCCCTTTTTTTTGCCTACATCCGGTGTAGAACTCAGCGATCGCTGCTCACCGCTTCTCCACCAAGACCCCGGATTCAGATCCCTAGCCCTTGAATACAAAAGAGGCGATCGCCAGTGGATTGTTGTCCCTCGGGTAGGCTAGTCTATCTGGATGAGTTGTGATCTCTCGGCTGGGATCGCGGAACCCTAGGACGTTCTGAGCAGTCCACCTTTGAGCAGTCCACCATACCTGATGCGTTGAAATCCTTTACAGAAGACACCTATGCGTTGGCTTTTGACTCCTCTAGCTTTTAGCCGCCAAGTCCGGCGCAGTCTCCTGCTTTCCCTAGCAGCGATCGCCTTAATCACCAGCAGTTTTGTGGGTGTATTGCAGCGGCCCAGCGTGGCCCAAAGTAGTGCCTACTGTCAGCTATCCGACAGCGATGTAGCGCAAAAAGAACAGCTCCGTCAGCTTGCCCTCCAAGGCGATCGCACGGCCCAAGATCAATACAAAACCCTGATGGGACAACATGCCCAGCAGCTCCAAGATTGCCGCAGTCGCACGTGGCCCCAAGAACAAGCCCTATGGGTACGGCTCTATCCCTGTGATGCTCAGCCAGGAGCTATGGATCTCCTGATGGATGAGGTGGTGAACAAGGGATACAACCGTGTCTATGTGGAAGCGTTGTACAACGGTCAGATCTTGCTGCCGTCGGCTAGCAACACCACCGCTTGGCCCTCGGTGATTCGCACGCCGGGTTATGAAACGACGGATCTGCTGGCAGAGGCGATCGCTAAGGGTCGGGAACGGGGGCTCACGGTCTATGCCTGGGTGTTCACCATGAATTTTGGCTATACCTATGGGCAACGCAGCGATCGCCAATCGGTCTTGGCCTACAACGGTCGTGGACAAACCAGCCTCACGGCTCGCTCCCAGGCCGGTTTGAATTCTGAAGGGGGCAATGGTGAGGAAGTCTTCATCGATCCCTACAATATGACGGCCAAGCAAGATTTCTATACGGCCGTGGATGCGATCGCCCAGCGCCGCCCCGACGGCATTCTGTTTGACTATATTCGCTACCCTCGGGGCTCCGGCGCAGATTCTGTTGCTGATGAGGTGCAAGATTTATGGATCTATGGCCCAGCCTCGCAGCAAACCTTACTGCAGCGGGCATCAAACCAACGCGGGCAGGATCTGATCCGCCGGTTTCTGGCCCAGGGATACATCACCAATGGCGATATTGACGCTGTGAAAAGCCTCCATCCCCAGGAAGCAGAACCCCTCTGGCAAGGGCGAACGCCTTCCGCCAGCATCGCCAACACCCCCAGCGATCGCTTACGTCCCATGCTGCAACAAGAGCTGTGGTACCTGAGCGTTGCCCATGCCATGCAGGGCGTGATTGATTTTCTGGCTGTGGGCACCCTGGCCAGCGATCGCTACAATCTACCCGGTGGAGCGGTCTTTTTCCCAGATGGTAACCAAACCGTCGGGCGCAGTGGCTACGACTCTCGCCTCCAGCCCTGGGATCGTTTCCCTGCCAGCCTAGAATGGCATCCCATGTCCTACGCCACCTGCGGCAACAGTACCTGCATCGCCAACCAAGTTCTCCGGGTCGTCAGCCAAGCGCCAGCGGGCACTCAAGTCAAGCCAGTGCTAGCGGGTTTGTGGGGCAGTTCGATCAGCAATCGCCCATCCCTGGAATTACAGATGCAGGCCATTCGCCAAGCTGCCCCCCGGGTGAATTCCATTAGCCACTTTGCCTACTCCTGGCAAGAACCCAGCCGCGATCGCGAGCGCAAATTCTGTCAACTGCGCTAGCGGGCCGGGCGCGTGGGCGGGCGATTCTGGTCTAACGGTACAGGGAAGGCTCGCTGAGCAATCTGACCAAACTGTTGGATGGGGCGTCGTCGCACTTCTTGAACCTGGTTAATTTCAAAAATCAGTCGGAAGGGTTGGCTCATCTCCCGTTCCACAAAATCTTCCAGCAGCTTCACCTGATTGGGGGTTAACGGTTCCGAGGCGATCACCACTAAGCGCACCTCCGGCGGCGAACTCAACCAGTTGGCATCTAGCGACAGTAGCTGGGTGCGCTGAAAGGTAATCGTGCGATCGAGCAATGCCCGCTGCAGACTGTATTCTAGGTTGACTTGCTGAACTAAGCGGGCCAAGGTAATGCCCAAGGGCAACAGCAACACCCCTGTCAATGCCATGGCCAGCCCCAACCCCCGCCGCGCCCGCGCTAGGGGAATATAGCCAGCGATCAAAAAGGCCACCATGCAGGATAGGGTAATCCCTAACAAATTGGTCAGGTAGAGCAGCGATGCCCCCAAGCTCAGTTGCCAATTGCCCTGGGCTAGCCCCAAACCAATCACACAAACCGGTGGCATCAAGGCCACGGCGATCGCGGTTCCAGCGAGAGCATTGGACACCTTCGGCTGCACCTTAGCAAAGCCACTGATGCCTCCTGCGGATATTGCAATGCCAAGATCGAGCAAAGTGGGCCGCGATCGCGCCAGCACCTCACTGCTATATTCCGGCAAGTTCACCATCAATCCTAGGATGGCCGCTAGACCGACGCCGATGGCCGTACCCACCACCACCGAGACCATCCCCCGACGAAACAGATCAAGATCTCCCTCAAGGGCCGCAAAGGCCATGCCGCGAATCGGCAACATCAACGGGGCAATAATCATCGCGCCGATGATCACCGCCGCACTGTTGGATAGCAACCCAAAGGTGGCGATCGCACAGGAACCCACGCTTAGCACTATAAAATTGAGGTCAAGCTGCGATTCGTTCAGCAAACTTTCCTGAAAATGGCGCAGTTCTTGAGGCTTAATGCGCCGCCCCCAAAGATATTTTCGCCAAAAACGTTGAACCGTTACGTACCAGGGGTGTGCCAAAACCTGACCTCCAGCGCCGCGCTGCTTATACGGGATTCAGCCTAGCATAGAGGCTTGTGACCTTTAGCAGCCCAAAGGGGCGTCGTAGAGTACTGTTAGGCGAAGCCGTAACGCACCATCTCGCAAAGTTTTGATGCGTTCGCGATCGCTCTCTCAGGACTTACGCAAGGCAAGCATTATCCTTAAGGAATGAGCTTTAGCACATGGGACTACTGTCAGTACTTGCTGAGCAGTCCGGTCAACGACACCGTGACGAACTCGGCAGATCACCTCGACGGGGTCAGTCACGACCGCATCAACCGTTATTTGCGCGGTGAAACGTTGACACCTCGCCTGCGCTGGGAACATGTCAAACCGTCTCTGCAAGCTGACCCAAATGCCTATCTGGTTTTCGACGATACGGTCTTGGACAAACGCTTGTCCCGCTCCATCGAACTAACCCGTCGCCAGTACAGCGGCAATGCCCATCGAGTCATTCGCGGTATCGGCCTGCTCAGTTGACTGGGGGAGAGGTCTGTCAGTGCCGCAAAGCGCGTTCAGAGTAATCACATTGCTTGTGCGCTGCTCGTCTGGACAAGCTTGAAGACGATTGCTTACCTGCGGGGGCAAACGATTTATCAAATCAAGCATGGCCTGTTGTCCAACGACTTGATGACGCAACTCAAGCAACCGGCGATTGCAATGGTTCTTGCGTAAGTCCTGATAAAGACAATCGCATCAACGCTAATGGCTTTTTGGGAGCATTCAGAATGGCAGACATCGACGTTAGGGCATCAATTGATACCGACGACTCCCGTAGTTCCACACTGCCTTGCCATAGGGATCATGCGATTGGGGCGTACAGGATCGCAGACATCGCCCTGCAAATTCGCCAGTCGAGCGATCTGGCCACCATCTGGCAAACCACCGTGGATGCTGTGCAACAGGTCTTGGGCTGCGATCGCGCCCTGATCTACCAGTTTGCCGCCGACATGAGCGGTCAGGTCGTGGTCGAGGCCGTGGCAGATCCACAATGGTCAATTTTGGGGCAAACCGTCCACGATCCCTGCTTTGAGGCTGACTGGCTAAAGCCCTACGACGAGCAGCAGGCGCGGGCGATCGCCGATGTCGCCGCCGCCAACCTTAGCCCCTGCTATGCCGAGTTTTTGGCGGGGTTTCAGGTCAAGGCCAACCTGGTGGTGCCGGTGCTTTGTGAGTCTCGGCTGTGGGGCCTACTCATTGCCCATCATTGCTCCGCTCCCCGCCCCTGGCTCTCCGAGGAAATTGTCACCTTGCAGCAGGTGGCTGTCCACCTGGGTATTGCCATTCAGCAGGCCAGTTTGGTGGCGCAACTGCAAGCCGCCAAGGCCGACCTAGAGGGCCAGGTCGCTACCCGCACCGCTGCCCTAGAGCAAGCTAACCAGCAACTCGCGGCCCAAATTGCCGATCGCAATGCGATCGCCGCCGACCTGCAACAGCGGGAGGGGTTTCTGCGCCAGGTGCTCGACAGCCTGGTTGCCTTTGTCGGCGTGTTGACCCCCGAGGGCATTTTGGTCGAAGTGAACCAGGCCACGATAAATATCACCCGCGTTACCCGCGAAGAGGTGGTGGGCCAGCCCTTTGCCGAAATCTACTGGTGGGCCTATTCGACCGTGGCTCAGGATCAAATTCGAGCGGCGATCGCC
>RECH01000147.1 GCA_007694125.1 Leptolyngbya sp. DLM2.Bin15 | reverse complement strand
GTCGATCGCACGCTCATACTGACCCAGACTGTGGTACGCATTCCCCATATTGCCGAGGGCATTGCCTTCTCCCCGTCGGTCGCCAATCTCCCGCGCGATCGCTAGGCGTTGCTGATAGAGGTCGATCGCCCGCTCATACTGCCCCAGGCTGTTGTACGCAAGCCCCAAGGTACCCAGAGCCGCGCCTTCATCCCAGCGCTGTCCTGCTTTGCGGGCATGTTCCAGATGCTTGCTCGCCAGCAACACCCGTTCTCGAAAATAGCCCCATGTATCGAGCTGGTTACAGAGTGCCTCTTGGGTTGGGGTCTCCAGTTGTGTCCAGAAGATTCTACGGGTTGCCTCCCAATCCTCTAGCTCGCAGTAATGGTCAAATGCCTCCAGGTAGCCGCGCACGGTTTCTAGGTTGGGGGCATCAGGGGCGGGTTGGTAGTCGTGTAGCCAGAGGTGGGCGGCTTGGCGTTCGGCGGCTTCCCAGGTGGGTGGGTCGGTTTTGAGCAGGGCGTAGGCGACGGAGCGGATGAGGTTGTGTTGGCGAATGAGTAGGGGTGCCGTGGTTCGACTTCGCTCACCACTCGTCTTTACGTGTGTGTGGCGTGGCTCGTCACTCGTCCGTTGAGTCACGTGAACGTCCTCACGACTCGCTACCTGGGGGGTGAGCGAAGCCGAACCCCCTGATTCCATAGGAGCATAGTCCACTAAGTGGCGGTCTTGGAGGGTGTCGAAGGCCGCTTGTGGGTCACCCTTGGGGAGCATATCGTACCAGAACTCGACCGGCACAGGGCGGCGGAAGACGGCGCTGGCGCAGAGCATTTGGCGGGCGGCTTCGGGGAGGCGTTGAATGGATTGCTCCACCCGCTGGCGGACGCGGCGGCGGAAGAGGCGACTGCGATCGAGCTTGTGGGCCGTTGTGGCAGGGACGGCGGTAAATTCTGCTTCGTAGTGCTGCCAGTAGCGGGCGATGTTGCCCGAAAAAGGTGGTTGGCGGATTTCCTCGATGATCACCTGCAACACCAGGGGATGCCCATCGTAGAAGGCTCCAATGCGTTGGAGGATGTCCCAGTCGGCATCGGTGGGGTTTAGCCCTAGGTTTTGGAACAGGGTGCTCTGTTCATCGGTGTTTAAGCCCTGGAGCGGTTCGCAGTGCCAAAACTGGGGGTAGCGCGAAGCTACGGTATCCAGGTCACCGGGGATGTCTTGGCTGGTGAGCAGCAGTTGGCTGGGGCAGTCGGTACCCGCCAGGAATTTTTGCAGCAGATCCAGCCAAAGGGGATCGCAGAATTCGCTCCAGCCCTCCTGTTCATTGCCCCGCAGCAACCGCTCCAATGAGTCGATTTGCAGGCGGCAGGGGTGGCTCCGTAGCCGAGCGAGAATGTGCTCCACCAGGTTGGCTGGGTCTTGCTGATCCGCCAATGTGGGTTCCTCGCCCAGTTCCCGCAACAGGGCCGCGCCGCTGCTGGCAACGTCGGGGGTGAGGCTGAGAGTATCTAAGCTGAAGCGGCAGTAGGGCAAGCTTTCATGCTGCTGCCCCATCTCCTGCTGCCCCATCTGCTGCTGCCTGAGCGAAGCCGAAGGCAGCAAGCTCCCCATCAAGGTCGCAACCACCCGTTCTCCCAAGGCCGTTTTGCCGATGCCCGTCATCCCCACTAGGGCAACGATGCGGCAATGGCCTTGAAAGCGGGCGGTGAGGTTGGCAGTTTCAGCGTCGCGGCCTGCAAAGGTCGCCGGGTTGTAGGTGGAAAAGGGTGACGAGGCGCGGGGGGCTGGCAGGGCAGAAACCGCCGTAGGGTTTCCACTAGCGCTGGGTTCTGGGACAACGGGAGATGCTTCAGCCGTTGTCCCCAAGGGCTTTTTTGCATGCAGCGACTCCACCGCTTTACGAATGCCCTGCACCACATTCAAAAAGGCTTCGTCTTGGTTATCCCACGTCGTAATGGGTTTGGCATCCTTGGGCACCACTTGCAGCTTGCTGAAGGGGGTGCCCTGCCAGTCGCAGGGTTTGACGATGATGGGGATGACGCGCGCTGTACCTTCGTTGTGGCGCTCTACGGCACGCTGCATCTCTAGGTCATAGCAATAATTTGACGCTAAAAACCGGGGTGTAATCAGGAGCAAGATAAGTTCTGCGGCTTCAAGCTGTTGCTTGATTTCTGAGTCCCATTCTGCTCCCGCTTCAATATCTCGGTCTTGCCATGCAGAGATTTTGCCCTGGCGTTTCAAGGTTGCCAGGTGTATGACCAGTTCATCTTTGAAGTCTTCATCCCGGTGAGAGTAGGAGATGAATGCACTTAAGGGGGTAACCGCATTAGGCATGATGAGCTTAATCTACGCAAGTGTCCCTATTTTGGCTCATTTTCCCACTCTAGGGTAATGTCTCAAGGGACGGTGCCTGTTCTTGCACGGCAGCGCCGAAGAAGCACCATCCCTCACGTTTGAGCCTGCCGAACGTCCACATGAACGTTCGGCGATCGCTCCCAACTACTGCACTGAGGTGAGTTCCTTCACGTCTGAGACATTGGGATTGGTTTCTGGGCTATCGGCTTCCGACGGCGGTACGACTTGCCAAAACTGAGGTAAGTAATGCTCCCAGTTGCTGAGAATCTTGGCAGCGCGATCGCTCCCTGTGTGATCAGCATAGGTTTGAATCATCGACTTCAGTTGCTGCGCACCGGCGGCGGTGACCACCCGCTGCAGTTTGACAATCTCTGGGTTCACCTTCACGGGCACCGAGCCATCTTCATCGAGAATGTAGGCTAAACCGCCGGTCATCCCAGCGCCGATGTTGCGCCCGATCGCCCCTAGAACTACAATCACACCGCCGGTCATATATTCGCAGCAGTGGTCTCCAGCTCCTTCAATGACGGCTTGCCCCTTGGAGTTGCGGACGGCAAAGCGTTCGCCCGCCTGCCCGTAGGCATAGAGGGTGCCGCCGGTTGCGCCATAGAGGCAGGTGTTGCCGACGATCACGTTCTCGGAGGGGTTGTAGGTGACGGCGGCCGATGGTTTGACGACAATTTCGCCGCCATGCATGCCCTTGCCCACATAGTCATTGGCTTCGCCCGTGAGCACAAGGGTCATCCCTGGCAGGTTGAAGGCTCCAAAGCTTTGCCCAGCACTGCCCTGGAAATTGAGGGTGATCTGTCCTTCAAAACCAGTATCGCCATAGCGCTTGGCGATCGCCCCGGCTAGGCGAGTGCCCACGGTGCGGTCTGTGTTGACCACCTTGGTTTCATAGGTGGCGGTAGACTGGTGAGCGATCGCGGCTTGGATCGCAGCATCCGCCAGCAGTTGATCATCCAGCACCGGCCCATTGCTATGGACATCCTCGTGGTTCAGCCACTGCCGATCTTCGCGGGTGTCGGGTAGATGGATTAAACAGTCGAGGTTGAGGGCTTGGGTTTTGGTGGGTACAGCGCCCGCCCGAGGTGTGAGCAGATCGGCCCGCCCGATGATCTCGGAGAGGGAGCGGTAGCCGAGGCGCGCCAGGAGCGATCGCACTTCTTCGGCCACAAAGTAGAAGAAATTAACCACATGCTCCGGTGTGCCGGTGAACCGCTTGCGCAGCTTTTCTTGCTGGGTAGCGACGCCGACGGGGCAGTTGTTGGTGTGGCAGATGCGGGCCATGATGCAGCCTTCAGCAATCATCGAAACGGCCCCAAAGCCATATTCTTCAGCGCCCATCAGCGCCGCCATCAGCACATCCCAGCCGGTTTTCATGCCGCCATCGGCCCGCAGCAGGACGCGATCGCGCAGTTGATTTTCCATCAACACCCGATGCACCTCTGTCACCCCCAGTTCCCAAGGCACGCCGGCATGTTTGATGGAACTCAAGGGCGAAGCACCGGTACCGCCGTCATGCCCAGAAATTTGGATGACATCGGCATTGGCCTTGGCCACCCCAGCGGCAACGGTACCAATACCGACTTCTGCAACGAGCTTCACGGAGACCTTCGCATTCGGGTTGATTTGATGGAGATCAAAAATGAGCTGTTCTAGGTCTTCAATGGAATAAATATCGTGGTGGGGTGGTGGGGAAATCAAGGGTACTCCAGCCTTGGAGCGCCGCAGCATAGCAATGTAGGGACTGACCTTTTTGCCAGGAAGCTGACCACCTTCGCCGGGTTTAGCGCCTTGAGAGACTTTAATTTCTAGCTGCTGAGCCGTGGCCAGATATTCCGGCGTCACCCCAAAGCGTCCAGAGGCAATCTGCTTGACGGCGGAGCTGGCCGTGTCGCCATTGCGTAGACCTTGGAGGTGGGGGAATTGGCTGGAATGCCCGGTTTCATCCACATCATCAAGGGTGCGGTAGCGGGCCGGATCTTCTCCGCCCTCTCCCGAATTGGACTTGCCGCCCAGACGGTTCATGGCGATCGCCAAGGTTTCATGGGCTTCACGGGACAAGGCTCCCAAGGACATCGCCCCGGTGCAGAAGCGTTGCACAATGGTTTCGACGGGATCGACCTCTTCGATGGGGATAGAAGGGCGATCGCTCTTCACGTCTAGCAGGTCGCGCAGGGCCGTTAACGGTCGCTCTTCCAGATACTGTTGATAGACCTGGTAATGGTCATAGCTCTTTTCGTTCACCGCCTTATGCAGCGCCTTGGCCATTTCCGGGCTATTCATGTGGTATTCACCACCGGGCTTGTAGTTAAAGAAGCCCATATTTTCCAGTTTTTTCTGGCTCAGCTCTGGGAAGGCCCGCTGATGGAACGATGCAATCTCCTGGGCTAGGTCAGCCACGGTCAGACCACCCAATCGCGACGCTGTACCCCGGAAGGCCAGATCCAGCAGCTCGCTACCAATACCAATGGCTTCAAAAATCTGTGCGCCGTGGTAGCTGGTCAACAGCGAGATCCCCATCTTCGAGAGAATCTTCAGCAGGCCAGCTTCCAGCGCCTTGCGATAATTGGCCTGAGCTTGGGCCATATCAATGGCTTCCAGTCGTCCCCGGGCCATCATGTTCTGAGTCTTGGAACTTGCCCACCATTGGCGCACGGTTTCCCAGGCTAGATAAGGACAGACGGCGCTGGCTCCATAGCCCACCAAGCAGGCAAAGTGATGGGTGCTCCAGCATTGGGCTGTATCGACCACCAGGGAGGCTTTCATGCGCAGCCCTTCGCGGATCAGATGGTGGTGAACTGCGCCGACGGCGAGCATGGGCGGAATGTAGCTGCAGTCTTCGCTCAAAGAGCCGGGTTGTCCATTGTCCGAGAGGCGATCGCTCAAGATCAAAATCTCACAGCCGGCCTTCACCGCATCATCGGCTTGCTGACAAAGGGCCTCCACGGCCTGGGCTAACCCTTGGGGGCCGGTCAAGGTATAGAGGGTGGAAAGATTGGCTGTTTTGAAGCCAGAGGTGCGCACCTGATCTAGCTCAGTCTCGTTGAGCACCGGTGATTCCAGCTTCAGCAGGCGAGCGTAGTCGGGCTTTGCTTCTAGAAGATTGCCCCGTGCCCCTAGCTGAATCGTCAGGGACATCACCAAACTTTCCCGCAGGGGATCGATGGCGGGGTTGGTAACCTGGGCAAACCGCTGCTTAAAGTAGTCATACAGCAGGCGCGGCTTGGTGGACAGCACCGCCAGGGGTACGTCATCGCCCATGCAGAAAGTAGGCTCCTTGGCTTGGGATGCCATGGCTTCCACGATCATTTCCACGTCTTCGCTGGAGTAGCCAAAGGCCATCTGCTGCCGGAGCAGATCGCCATCCTCAAGCTGCAGACTCTCTACGAAGGGTTGGGGCTTGAGATCGACCCGGTTTTCCTGCAGCCATTGGCCGTAGGGCTGGCTTTGGGCCACCCGTTGCTTGATATCCCAGTTTTTGAGGATTTCGTGGTTCTGTAAATCGACAGCGATCGCTTGCCCTGGGCCCAGACGCCCCTTTTCCACGATGTCTGCTTCTGGCAGATCCACCACGCCAGCTTCGGAGGACACCACAATGTAGCCGTCGCGGGTGATGCTGTAGCGGGCCGGACGGAGACCGTTGCGATCCAGCGAAGCACCCACCAGCTTACCGTCGCTGAACACAATCAACGCTGGGCCATCCCAGGGTTCTTGGATGCCGCTGTAGTATTCGTAGTAGTCCACAATTTCGGGATGGTCGGCCAGGGCCGGCTGATCCTTATAGGCTTCCGGCACCAGGATCATCACCGACTGCAGCGGTGTCCGCCCCGATCGCACCAGCAGCTCCATGACGTTATCCAAGGTGGCCGAGTCGCTGTTGTCGGCATTCACCACTGGCTTCAGGGCTTCCAGGCGATCGCCCCAGGCAGGATGGTGTAGGTCTGCTTCCCGGGCCATCATCCAGTTGATATTGCCCAACACCGTATTGATTTCGCCGTTGTGCCCCAGCAGGCGCATAGGGTGAGCGAGGGGCCACTTGGGCATGGTGTTGGTGCTAAAGCGCCGGTGGTAGATGGCGAAGGCGCTTTCATAGTCGGCATCCTGCAGGTCTAGGTAGAACTCACCTAGCACCGCCGATCGCACCATGCCTTTGTAGACAAGGGTGCGGCAGGACAGGGAGCAGATGTAAAACTCACCGAGGGCGCTGGCTAGGGTGGCCTCTGTCTCTGGCGTGATCAAGGCAGCGATCGCCCGTTCGATCTGTTTGCGAACCAGGTAGAGCTGTCGCTCCAGCTCATCTCCCTGGGTGTCTGACGACTGCACAAGAAACTGTTCCACATGGGGACGGTTGGCCAAGGCCTGGGCTCCCAGCACCTCCGGCTTCACCGGCACCAAGCGCCAGCCCAAGAAGGTCAACCCTGCATCGGCGACCACCTGCTCAATCACCGGCCGAGCTAGATCAATGGCCGCGGGCAGCCGTGGGAAAAAGGTCATACCTACCCCCACACGGGCCAGATCCGTGGGACAGCTTAGGTCTGCGGTTTGCATCCAGCGCTGCAGCATTTTCCAAGGAATGGCCGTCATCAGCCCAGCGCCGTCTCCAGAATCGCGATCGGCACTACAACCACCCCGGTGTTCCATACAGGTCAATGCGCCCAGGGTCGTGGTGATCAGCCCATGGCTGGCTCGACCCTGTTGATCAGCAACAAAACCCACCCCACAGGCGTCTCGTTCTTCCACGAGCCACCGCTGCCCGGCATAGCCCGGATCGGGGGATAGATGCTGTTGACCGAATTGAATTCCACCTGTATTTCCCATGATCGATTGATCCATCTTGCTGGTTGATGATTAAACGTGTGGCTGGCGCTCAGCGCAAAACATTAAGAAAGTGATCTAAACGGAGGAAAACGCAACGCCTATCGTCATGATGGTAGACGGCATCCGTAGCGGGGGATTGAACGGACGGTTCCGTAGTATAGGTCATTGCATCGTTCTACTGGCAGCATACGCTTAACGTGCTTGCCATGGAGTGACGGAAGGGGAGCGATCGCCATCCTACCTCTATCTAGGTAAGAGTAGATGATCACCCGTGCTTGTATGACGTGACTTTCTAGCCGTGACGCCTGGTTCGGACCAAAACACAGGCTAGTTCGTCACTAGACCTCTGCCACGACCGATTCATATGTATCAAGGACGGCTTAAAAATAGTAAGGTATGTGGGTCGTCAGGGCAAGCCTCCGCCGGCTGAATCTTTGCGTCAGCAGGCATCGCTGTAGGTCATGCTCGTTTATGTCATCGAGCAGCAGCCATCGAACAGATTTTCCTCCGGCTGCGGAACTTAGATGAGGTCGGATGAATCCATGAACCAGTTAGGGCATGACCCTCCCTGCGACTCATTGCCTTAGCCGCCTCTGTGTTTACCATTATGACGTCAAACTGGGCATCCTCCCGAAAAAGGGGGCCTTGGTACGTCAGTATTTGATGATGTTGATAGCCAAGGTAGGGTGAGCCAAAATCCGTGAAATTGACTGATGTGCCACGACAACGGTTGATTAATGATGTGATTCATGATGGTGGGACTCAGGGGGAGCGATCGCCCCGCGATGATCAATCGCCCCTCGACCATCCCTCGCTCATTCCTCGATGATCAATAGACGCCTAGACTACTCCGGTAGTCGCGGTGAACGGGGGCGGTGTCCCCACCAGTTCCAACTCCACTAGCATTCATGGGCATGGTTGTATGCGTTTCCACTCTTCTCGTGTCTCTGCCTCTTTCAACCGTTTGCTGGACTCGCACCCAAGGCGATATAGCTACGCATCGGTTTTGGCTGCACTCCTCGGCACCTTCATCATGACAGGGGAAGTTGCCCGCCCCGTCTTTTCCCAGCAGATAGCGGTTACCTCCACCCCCTCGTGGCTGCCGGCCTCTCCCCAGCAGTCTAGCCTGGCTCCGTTGGATCAGGAGGGGAACCGCATTCACCTGAATGGACGCACCTTTGTGGGGGGATGGAGTCAGCGACAGCAGCGCATTGGTCTCACAGATGCGGCCCTCTCGGCGGTGCTAGGGGCTGACTTACTCGACAGCGCTAACCCGTCGGTGCAGCCGGTGCAGTGGTATTCCGATCCCACGACCCAGCCCTTGAACTTAGCCACCTGGTTGACGCCCACCCAGCGTTTTCTAGACATCACAGATTTGGTGAGTGAGCTGAATTGGCAACTGGCCCCCAATGGCACCACGCTGATCATCACCACACCCCAGTCGCAGGTTTCTGGCGTGCGCCACAGTCGGCAAAGCTGGGGCGATCGCATTGTGGTTGACCTACAGCAGCCCGCCTCTTGGCAACTGCAGTCGGGTACGGGCGAACTGGTGCTCTCTGTGGATGCCTCGGCCGACTCTGCGGCTGTGCAGGCGATCGCCACCCAGCTCCGCAACGCCAATTCTCCCGTGTTGGGCATCGCCACCCAGGGCAACCAAACAACGGTGCGCATCCGGGCCTCGTCCCAAACCCCGGATGTGTGGACGTTGCCCAACCCCGATCGCTTGGTGGTTGATCTGCGCTCCATTGCTTCACCCCCCCGCCGCATTGCCTGGGCTCCGGGGATGGAATGGCGTGAGGAAACCGTGCAATTGGGCAGCACCCAGTTTCCGGTGGTGTCTTTGGTGGTCGATCCCCGTCTATCGGAGCTTTCCCTGGGGGCCATTTGGGGCAACTCGTCGCAAATGGTGGGCATTACGCCCTTGGCTACGGCTACCCAAGAATGGGGGGCGATCGCTGCCATCAATGCTGGATTTTTCAACCGCAATAACTTCAACCCCCTGGGAGCCATTCGCCAAAACGGCCGCTGGCTGTCGGGGCCAATTCTCAACCGGGGTGCGATCGCCTGGGATGATACCGGCAATGTGATCATGGGTCGCCTGGCTCTACCCCAAACGGCTACCCTATCCACGGGCGATCGCCTGGCTGTGCTCCACCTCAACAGTGGCTATGTGCAGGCCGGCACCTCCCGCTACACCCCCGACTGGGGGCCAACCTACAGTCCCCTCATTGATAACGAGACCGTGGTGACCGTGCGCGGTGGGCAAGTTGTTCAGCAGCAGCCGGGGGGCAGCGCTGGTAATAGTGCCATCCCGATTCCTAGCGATGGCTATCTGCTGGTGGTGCGATCGGATAGCCGAGTCGCCGCTAGCCTAGCTCCCGGTGTAGCGGTACAAATCGATGCCGCCGCTAGCCCCGCCGCATTTGACAGCTACCCGCATATTGTGGGCGCAGGGCCGCTGCTGTTGCAAAACCGGCAGGTGGTGCTGAATGCTCAGGCGGAAGGCTTTAGTGATGCCTTTATCCAACAGCGGGCGGTGCGCAGCGCTATCGGGGTGTTGAGCGATGGCAAGCTGATGATGACCACCATGCAAAACCGCATTGGCGGCAGTGGCCCGAGTCTGGCTGAGACGGCTCAGATTATGCAGGCACTGGGGGCGATCGATGCCCTAAACCTTGATGGCGGTAGTTCCACAACGCTGCTGCTGGGCAATCAAGTGCTCAACCGTCCCCCGAACACGGTGGCGCGGGTGCATAACGGTATCGGCGTGTTTCTAACGCCGGGTAACTAAAGCGCTGCGCTGCTGGGCCATGCCTCCAGCGACGACACGGTGACAAAAACGGCTGCCCGGATCCAATAGCCGTCCGTTAGCTCCTCGAAGGTTTTGACCTGCAGACCATAGAGCGGATTGCCTACTATGACGACTTGGTGGTCTACATCAATGGCCAGGAGAGCGATCGCATGTTGGATGCGGGCTCCAACCACGGGTTCAATCACGTGCAAAACCGCCAGTTGCTGACGATTGATTAAGTCCTCTAGGGTCAGCCCCCGTTCGTAGCGTGGTGCCAACCCTAGGGCCTGCATGGCCTGCAGTTCGCCCATGGTGCTGGTGCCTTGACGGCTGGTGCCCGCCAGTTCTGCCACGTCTCGCTCGGTGGTTTGGGCTGGGGGATGGACGATGCGAGATAGGGTGGCGATGGTGGCGGCGGAGCAGCTATAGGGGGTGGTTTGTAGGACAATATCGTCAGACAGGCGGGGCGATCGCACTAAGTGGGTGATGGGTAAGTTCTGATAGACCAGAACGACCATGGCAGATAGACTTATGGCTAGAAAAAGGATAAGTTGCCGTAGGCGATAGCGATCGCGCCAGCCTGGACATTCTAGGCCCATCAGTAAGCCTGTACAAAAGCAACAGAGCAGTAAAGTAACCTGCCAAAAATAGGCTCCTGCATAGAGCAGCAGGAAGGAGGGCAGCCAAGGGCTATGCCGTCCTGCTGTTAGAAGGACACCTAGAAAGGTGCCTATGCCCAGAGCTACACAGGTGATGATATAGACTTGGCGCTGGTAGTGTTGGATGGCATTCTCGGCGGTCAAGCCTTGCTGGGCTAGGGTATAACCGAGGCGCAATCCAAGGGCACCTGTTATCA
>RECH01000359.1 GCA_007694125.1 Leptolyngbya sp. DLM2.Bin15 | reverse complement strand
CAGGATTGGGGGGGACTCGGCATATCGGGAAGCCCAAACAGCCCACCCTTTCTATCTGTACACTAGTGGATGAAGAGTATGAAATTCAGCAGTTCCGAGGCAGTGAGATGATCGTCTCTCCAACCTTCCCAGAGTTGAGACTCATGGCTGAACAAGTCTTGAGGGCTAATAGGTGACGGTGCTGCAAACAATCCCAACACAGCAGACGTACGGAAGCTGATGAAGAACTCGTAGATTCCCATTGATTCCAAGGTTCACCCAAAACAGCCAACCACCCTAAGCTTCGAGCAACTCAGCGATCGCCCCTTCAATCATCGCCGTTGCCTCCCGATTTCGGCCAGGGCCACCGGCATAATGTCCCCAAACCGAATCGATCACCCGCAGTTCCGCATTGGGCATCTGCGCCACCTCCAGCGCATTGTCCTCCGGTGTGAAATACAAATCCGTTGCACAAGGCATAATCAACGAACGAGCAGCGATCGCCCCCAACGCCGCGGAAAAATCCTGATTATAGCGAGGATGATCGCTGATATCGCCGTGGTACCAAGCCTCCATCATCGCCAGCAAATCATTGGCATCCCAAGCCAGATGGTCGTCCTCCCACCAGCGCAAGAGGTCATCTAGGGTATCGAAGCCCAAGTCTTTGTAACGCCCCTCACGGTAAAACGTTTGGGAGTAGACCCAGCCGGCATAGACGCGGCCAAAGGCTTTCAGTCCCTGCACGGGGGGCTGTTGATAAAACCCGTGGTTCCAGGTGCCATCCGCAGTCAGGGCAGCGCGAACGCCTGCCAGAAAAACCTGATTGTGGGGCGAAGTTTTGGCAGCACCACAGATAGCGAGCATGGTACTGACCTGATCGGGATAGAGAGCCGCCCAGTGGTAGGTCTGCATAGCTCCCATCGACCAACCCAGGACAAGAGCGATCGCTTCGATGCCAAACTGTTCCCACAGGAGCCGATGTTGGCAGCGCACATTGTCGTAGAGCGACACCCGAGGAAAATCACCGCCTAATCCCGTGTTGCTAGGGGAAGACGATAGACCATTGCCAAATAAGTTGGGAACAATGATGAAATAGCGATCGGGATTCAGGGCCCAGGTAGCACCGATGATAGCGGCATTGCTGCGGTGGGTGCCGGTGTAGTAGGTGGGGAACAGGATCACATTATCCTTGCGATCGCTCAAGGTGCCATAGGTGGCGTAGGCAAGCTTAGCATTGGGTAAGATATCGCCTGATTGGAGTTCCAGATCGCCGAGTTCAAAGTACTGATAGTCCATAACCAGTCCCTAGGCGTTCAGCAAGTGCTGACGGATTAGCTTTTGCTGATGAATAATCCGGTCTTCCAGATGATTGGCCATACCGGATTGATAGACGCCGCTAGCATAGCCTTTTTGCACGCCCTCAGTCAGATCCATATCTTCTTGCATAAAGTCTTCAAAGTCTTTCAGCAAAATCTCCGTGGGGGTGCTAAAGCCAGGAATGGCGAACACCTCTAGGTTGACGCGACAGGATTCCACACCATTAGGTTCGATCTGTATCCAGGCAAGAACGCCGTTGGGGAAAGCCAGTAAATGCAGGTTAGGGAACATGCCGAAGGTAAGGAAGCCGTATCGATTGCGATCGCTAAGGTGCTCCAAAACGGCATTGTCGGCACGCCAGCCGGGCGTCGTGGGGGTATATAAACAATTCACGTAGTCCCCAAAGGAATGTTCATAATGGCGAATCGGCCCCTGTACCTTATTGAGGGTTTGGCGGTGGGCGATCGCTACATGGTAGTCACAGAGGGTATTGTCGTGGTAGTTTTTCCAATTACAGGCAACGATGTAGTGTTTCTGAATCACTAATTCAGTGGTCGGCTGGCGATAGCCTTGGAGCGCTGTGGGAATATCACCAAGAAACTTAGTTAGGTCACAGGGTGGTTCAGAAAGACAGACGAAGATAAAATTATCCCAGAGGGCGATCGCCACGGGAACCAGGGGAAAGTCTGGTGTATCGAAGGTGTCGGGGAAGCGATCGTGGGACGGTGCGCCGATTAGCTTGCCATCTAGACCATAGACCCAGGCATGGTAGGGACAGATAATATGCTTGAGCGACTGGACGCCAGATTGGGTGCAGAGGGGAGAAGCACGGTGGGGACAGACGTTATGGAAGGCTCGCAGTTGATGATCCCTATCCCGCACGATTAATAGACTAAGACCCGCAACCTCTTTCACCCAGACCTGGCCGGGGGCAAGCTGAGCAGCATCACCAGCGTAGAGCCACGTACGGCGAAAGATGCGCTCTTGTTCAAGGGGTAAGAGGGCGGGATCGGTGTAGAGCTGTCCTGGAAAAAAATAGGCGTCGGGGTTGGCAACGGTGAGCAGGTCAGGGAGGTTAGCAATCATAGGTCGCATCTAAGCAATCAGAGCTTCGTCAGGTTTGCCCCGCAGGATATCCATGATGTCGTGTTTGTAGTCCTGGAACTGGGGTTTGCGTTTGGTGTCATAGGTGCGATCGCCCGTCAGATCCACAAGCACTTCTTTCTGGATGCGGCCTGGGCGGGCAGTCATCACGTAAATACGCTGGGACAGGAAGACGGCTTCTTCGACATCGTGGGTAATCATCAAAATCGTGGTGCCGGTACGTCGCCAAAGGTCGAGGAGGAAAAGCTGCATGGTTTCCTTCGTTTGCACATCTAGTGCCCCAAAGGGTTCATCCATGAGTAAGATCTTAGGCTGATTTGCTAAGGCCCGGGCGATCGCCACCCGTTGCTTCATGCCGCCCGACAGTTCCTTGGGTAGGGCGCGGGCAAATTTGCTGAGTCCGACGACGTCCAGGTATTCGCTGGCCCGCTGTCGCCGCTCGGTTTTGGAAATGCCCTGAAGTTTCAGTCCAAACTCGGCATTTTGCTGCACGTTCATCCAAGGATAAAGCGTGTAGCTTTGAAAGACCATGCCGCGATCGCTGCCCGGCCCCACCACCTGGGCTCCATCTACCGTAATTTCGCCTGCTGTAGGAGAGTCTAAGCCAGCAACCAAACGCAATAGGGTAGACTTTCCAGAGCCTGAAGCGCCGACGGCACAGACAAATTCGCCCGTTTCCACATGCAGGTTAATATCCTTGAGGGCGACCAGCGGGCCATTACGGGTATCAAATTGTTTATAAACATTGGAGACTTCAAGGTGCATAGAACGTTGGGGTAGAGGAACGATAGGTGTATAGGTATTCCTGGGTTAATCAACCGCCCATTTACAGGACAGTCGCAGAATCGCCCGAAACGATAAATCTAGGAGAAAACCAATCAATCCTAGGACAATCAAGCAGGCAAAAATTTCGTCGGTTCTAAAAAACCGTTGAGCCAGTTGAATCCGTTTTCCTAACCCTACTTCCGCTGCAACCAGTTCCGCCACAATTACCATATTCCAGGAGGTGGCGATATTAATTCGGAAGGTATCGATAATGCTAGGCGTGACGTAGGGCATGATTACTTGGGTGAGCACTTGCAAACGCCGCCCGCCCAAGGTATAGGTTGCTTCCAAAAGATCCTTAGGCACAAATTTCACGGCGTCCATGATCATCAGAACGTTGTAGAATAGCGTTCCTAGAAAAATCAGGGCGATTTTAGGCGCTTCGTCGAGCCCCAAGTAAATAATCAGCAGCGGGGTAAAGGCAGGGGCCGGCATATACCGCAGGATGCCGATGATCGGTTCAAATAGGGCGGCCATACTAGCGAAGGTACCCATGAGGATTCCCAACGGCACAGAGACGATCGCTGCCAGAAGAAACCCGCAAGATACCCGGAAGACGCTAGCCCAGGTATCTTGCAGCAAAAATCCTCGTTCCCACAATCCCATAAAAGCGCGAACCACATCTGTGGGAGATGGCAGAAACGCAGCATTCATCCCTGGCAAGCTGGCAATGATCCACCAACCTGTAAATGGAATGACGATAGATAGGGTAAATAATACCCAATTCAGGGATTTGGGTATATCTTCAGCAATGCCCCAAAAAATCGTAGGTTTCAGTCCTTGGGTGCGGGGAGTATCCGTTAGGTCAGAAGAGGTGGATGTCATAGTTGCTCGGGAGACCTTGAGAACAGTGGGGGGCGATCGCCTTCATCTAAGCGATCGCCATGGTAACGACGATCCGATCATCAGGATGCGATCGCTCCTTAACTATTGCTGGCAGCGTGGGCCTGCACGAAACGATCATCGAGAATCGCGTCTAGATCAGGAACCTTATCTTCAGTGATGAACCCAACACCGGTCATGAAATCTGCCATCCGCTGGGCAGCGAAGGGCATATGCTTCATAGTGTCCCCAGGGCTAAAAGCTTCTAGGTTATCTTCTAGGGAAAATATACGTGTTCCTTCGGTAAATAGTTGGAATTCATCGAGGGACACATCAGCCCGTCGGGCCATAATTTCCTGGGCGCGATCTGGACTTTCTTCCATGAAGGCTAAGATGTCAAACCAGGTGTTGACCAATGCCTGCACTTGATCAGGGCGTTCATCAATCATGACTTGACTGACCACCAACAGATCGGGAATCGCCCCAGGATAGTCTTGAGAACTCAACAGTTCCTTACTTCCCTCCCGTTGCAGAGCCGTTAGCCAGTAGGGCGGCCAAGCAGCGACCGCATCCAGTTGTGCTGCTGCAAAAGCGGCGGTGGCTTCGCCCGTTTCTAACCCGCGAATCGTCACATCGCTGCGAGACATCCCAACTTCTTCTAGGGCAAGGGTAAGGAGGAAATCACCCACCACACCCTCTTCCAGCCCCACGTTCTTGCCAGCAAGATCCTGAATGGTATTGATCTCTTCCGTCACAATCACCTTGTCGTTACCGGCAGAGTTATCGTTGACCAGCACGACGACTTCTCCATTCACAGCATCAGCGGCAAAGGAAATGGTATCGTTGAGCGTCTGGCAATTGGCATCCAGTTGACCGACAGCAAAAGCTTCCATGGATTCGAGATAGCCATCAAACCAGCGTAGTTCGACGTTTGCGCCATTGGCGGCGAAGAGACCTTCCTCTTCGGCGATCGCCCAGGGCCACCAACCGGCCCAGTTGCTATAACCCAGCACCAAGGGCGCACTCGTCGCATCCGAGCCACTCGGAGCGTCTGGGGTCTCAGCGGAGGGATTACAGCCAACCGCCGCTGTGAGGCTGAGACAAAAAACCAGGAGTAATGATACAAACTTAGGAATTCTCATAGGTTTGGGCTGAATGTGGATAGAACAACGACATCGAAATCATCTGAGACTAGGGAACGAGGAGAGAGCCACCTTGTCCCTGGGACCCGGTTTCTGCAAGCTTGCGCGACTCTCATTCTCTCTCGTCAATAGGGGATAAAAGAGAGCCTGAGAGACGTTGCTACCTAACCGAAACGTGATCCCAAAACTTAGTCTATGCAGCCTGAGTTAGGAATTGAGAGACTTGTCCTCACCAACTTGGTGTGATGATTAGACATAGACCTCTAGACAGTGGTTGAGAGATGAAATCCTGAGCACTTCATGTTGTCTTAATGTGTTCGATTTAGGGCAAGATTTACGGTAACGGAAGCTACGATTTCTTCACTTCGACCCAACTTTATGTTTCAGGATTCCGGTAATTGTCTCTCCATGTCTACGGATTCAAGAACAAACAACGGGTCTGGCTGCTAAACTCACCTGCGATCGCACCCATTGATACCAATCCTCTAAGCCCTCACCCGTTTTCACAGAGATGGGAATGATGGTGACGTGGGAATTCATCTGGCGAACGTTGGCGATAATCTGCTGAATGTCTACATCTAGGTAGGGCGCTAGGTCAGTTTTGGTAATCAGCAAACAATCTGCCTCTTGGAACATCACCGGATATTTCAACGGTTTATCTTCCCCTTCCGTAATACTGAGCAAGGCCACCTTTTGATGTTCACCAACTTCAAACTCAGCAGGACAGACTAGATTGCCCACATTTTCCACCAGCACGAGGTCAAACTGGGCAGGATCATAGTCCTGCTCTAGGCGATGCAGCCCACCTGCCACCATCTTGGCATCGAGGTGGCAAGAACGTCCGGTGTTGATGGCAATCACCGGTACACCGTACTGGCGCAGGCGATCGGCGTCGAGTTCCGTGGTCATATCGCCTTCAATGACCGCTACGTTATAGTCGGGGGCGATCGCTTCCAGGGTTTTCTCCAGCAGAGCCGTTTTACCCGCACCAGGACTGCTCATGATGTTGAAGCAGGTGATGCCCCATTGATCAAAGTGGGTGCGGTTGTGGTCTGCGCCTTGTTGGTTGGCGTGGAGGAGATTAATGCCGAGGGCGGCGTCAAAGGTTTGGTGCATGGGTTTAGGTGATGTAGGGTGAAACGATCTGGAATCTTAGAGGGGCTAGGTCATAGATAGGATGTCAACCTATACTGTGGGCATCGAAACCAAGGTCTCTTTCAATCAGGACTACGTCAGGAGACTGTTTAAGTCCCTTTTCATCAGGACAATGTATGCCACTTCCCAGAAGCCAAGCCTCTCCATTGCTGTAACTAGAAAAACTTCAGGTAGCGCTTAATTTCCCAATCGGATACGTGGTTATGGTATTCCTGCCATTCCTGACGCTTGTATTGCACATAGGCATTAAACATCAGAGACCCCATCACCGATTGGCTAAGGGGATCAGCTTCCAGGGCATCGATCGCTTCGTCTAGAGTACGCGGGAGTAGATCAATCCCTAGGTTTTTCAGTTCCTCCAAGCTATAGGTGTACATGTTTTCCGTATGGGGTTCGCCCGGATCCAGGTTTTCGCGAATTCCCTCCAGACCAGCCGCCAGCATCAGAGCTGCCCCCAGATAGAGATTGGTGGAAATATCGGCGGCGCGGCATTCCACCCGTCCTCCGGCCAGGGGAATCCGCAGCATATTCGTCCGGTTGTTGTTGCCATAGCAAACATAGACCGGTGCCCAGGTAAAGCCAGACATGCTGCCCTGACGTACCAAACGCTTGTAGCTATTCACCGTCGGGCAGGTGAGCGCCACAATGGCGGGCGCGTGGCGCAGCACGCCGGCAATGAACTGATAGCCGAGTTTAGAGAGCTTGCAGCCTCGGGGATCGTCTGGATCAAAAAAGAGATTTTTGCCGGTGTCCAAATCTGCCAAAGACATGTTGTAGTGGGCACCGCTGCCGGTCTTGTCCGAGGCAATCTTGGGCATGAAGGAGGCGAAATAGCCTTGCGATCGCGCCAGTTCTTTCACCATCAGCCGGAAAAAGGTGAGGCGATCGGCCATTTTCAGGGCATCGCAGTAGGCAAAGTCGGTTTCAAACTGTCCCTGGGCATCTTCGTGATCAAAGGAATAGACATCCCAGCCTAGGGAATTCATGGCGCTGACGATGGTATCGAGAATCTGGTAGTTGTCTAGCAGCGTAGGTACATCGTAGGCTGCCTTGGCTAATAGATCGCGATCGCTCACCGGCCCAAAGGAACCATCTGGATGATCTTTGAGGATGAAAAACTCGGTTTCAATGCCCAGGTTAAAGGTGTAGCCCATCTCCGCTGCTTGAGCAAGGACTTGCTTAAGAATCGTGCGGCAACAGGCTTCAAAGGGCTGCCCCTTGAGGTGCAAATCGCTGGCAAACCAGACCACTTCAGAATTCCAGGGCAGCACGGTCGCGGTAGCCGGATCCGGCATAGCCGCCACTTCCTCATCGCTGACCTCCTGAGGCACACCATCTAAAGCCGCCCCCGTGAATAGCTCCGAGCCGCCCATCATCTGGCCAATGTGGCTCAGGGGCACCATCTTGGCCTTGCACATGCCGTGCAGATCGACATAGCTCGCTAGGGCATATTTCACCCCTTGCTTTTCCAGGGATGTTTTCAGAGCGTCAATTTCGGGTTGCAGAATAGTGTTCATAGAATCAGCAGATAGATTAGACCATCAACGACATAAGCAATCAAGCGTAGGATGTGTTAGGCGCAGCCGTAACGCATCCATCCAAGCCCTGGCGTTAAACCCACTGTCATGGCTACGAGATAAGCTCTTTATCCAAGGTCGAAGCAGGCTGAGCATATTCAATGCGATCGATCTTCAGCTCTCGACCCGAACGAATATCATCCATGGGACTACGGCAGGTGGGACAGGCGTAGCGCAGACCTAGCACGGGCTGATACTCCTGCTGACAGGTATGACAAAAGGCAATCAACGGTATTTCGCGGATGACCAGTTCTGCGCCCTCCAAAAAGGTATTGCGCGTTTGCACCTCAAAGGCAAACTGCAAACTAGCGGGTTCAACACAGGTAAACTGCCCCACAATCAGATGGATGCGCTCAATATCAGGGCGATCGGGCTGGGATTCCCACCACTCTTCCACGGTCATCAGCAAGGCTTTCGTCATATCGGTTTCATGCATGGCGATCGCTCCTCCTAAGACCAAGCCTGATCCACGTTCATATTGGCTTCCTCATGGATATAGCTAGGCTTCTCCTTGCGAGGGAGCTGCCCTGAGACCACCAGATGGGCCATAGTGTCACAGATCACCCGAGTGGCCATCAGAGACGTCATATCACTGACATCGTAGGGGGGAGAGACTTCCACAATTTCCAAGCCACAGACAGGCGCTCGCTGGACAATTTTACCGAGCAGGGATAGAGCCTCTCGGGGCAGTAGTCCGCCGGGTTCGGGCCAGCCAGTACCAGGGACAAAGCCAGCATCAATACAGTCAATATCAAAACTAATATAGACACAGTCGGTGCCGTCTAGGGCTCGCTCTAGGGCATAGTCTGCGGCGGCATCCATCCCCATTTCGGTGATGTCGGTGACGGTGAGAATATTGGTAGACCGTTCCCGACAAACCTTCACGCCTTGCCGAGGCACCTGCCAACCGCCGATGCCTAGCTGCACCAGATTCTTGGCCGGTGCATTGGCCATATTGGTGGCATGGAACCAGGGACAGGTATGCATCCGTTCATCTAGATCGGTTTCCTGGGTATCCACATGGCGATCGAAGTGAATAATGCCAATTTTCTTATCTCCTAAATGGCGACAAACACCGCGCACCGTAGGAAAACCAATGGAGTGATCGCCACCAAGAATAATTGGAAATGCACCGGAGCTAAAAATATGAGCAACGCCTTTAGAGATCTGGTCGAAGGATTTCTCGTTGTTGGCATTGATGGTAAAAATATCGCCAACATCACAGAGGGTAATTTGCTCCCGCAGATCGACACCTAGCTCAAAGTTGTATGGAGTGTAGAGAGCGGAGATGCGGCGAATACCTTGGGGGCCAAAACGAGTCCCAGGGCGGTAGGTGGTACCACAGTCATGGGGAACGCCAACGATCGCAACGTCATACTCGCCTACCTTGCGTACATCCTCTAGGTAGGGCGCTTTCATAAAGGTATTAATGCCCGCATAGTGGGGCAATTCTCCCCGCGAAAAGGTGGGGATGGAGCGATCGCGTATGCTAGCTGCTCCCTCTAAGCCATACTCCAAGCCGCGATCGACTTCCTGCTGCCAGCCGCTCATCGGCAACCGAGTCTCACGCTCTAGCGCCTCCTCAGCCTGACTGCGAAATGACTCAGAATTGGAAACCGGATTGTCTGCCATGAACAACACTCAAGAACTAGTAACAACACAGCGGATCTTTTCTGGGTATCAACAGTAAAGGATTACACAAACCCAAAACTGTTAATTTTAATACAAACACAAAATTGCATTTAGAGATGATGGAATCATGAATAAAATACTCTCACTATTCAGCTTTTCGCAGGACTAGCCATGAACTCCACTCCATCTCCATCCCTTGATGTTGTCGATCAGCAAATCGTCACCCTCCTACGGGTTGATGGTCGCATGACCTTCACCGAGATTGCCAAGCGGTTAGACATCCCTGAAGCCACTGCCCGCTACCGGGTGCAGCGGTTGCTCCAGTCCGGCGCAATCCAAATCCATGCCTGGCCCAACCCCGAAAAGCTGGGAACGCCGCACATTTTGATGCTCTATTTAACAGTGGACAATAGCCAGGTGATGTCCGTTGCTGAACAGCTTACCGCGATGGACGAGGTGCGGTTTGTGGCGGTAGCTGCTGGACGATACAACATCATTGCTGATGTGTACTACGGAACGCATGGGGAAATTCTGGATTTCTTAGCAAAGCTCCAGCAGGTTTCCGGTGTCGTGAGCTATGAGTCGCAAATTGTTCTGAAGTTGCTCAAGGCGGAGTACAACCCTCTGCAATCGCTTTAGTTGAAACCGACCCTGCTCATGAACCATCTAAGCTCTTAACCGTACCTGGATGTCCATAGCCCTTTTGCCAAGCAAATCGGGGGATCGAATGCAGGATAGTTCACGATGCTCCTCCAAGCAGATTTGAGGGGCTAGCCTGCCAAGGATTGCAGATGGTTTCTAAGCTCACCCTGCGCCATGGTCTAAATGTGTAAATCTAGATGTGTAAATGGCGACTTATGATGGCGTTGGTGGTGGGCTAGGGTGCATACGTCCAGCCTGTCCAGGAATAGGTAGGTATGACACTGAAATCAGCGGGTCACCAAAAACCTCAAGTCAGTGACCTTCGGTTAGAGCCGATCATCAACCAGGAGTATCCCCATGACCATGAACCCACTCGGACACCGGATGACGCAATGGGCCAAACGGCAGATGAGTCGCCCCACCCGCGTGGTGAGTCTAGCGCTGTTGACAACGCTGCTGGTGGGTCAGAGTCCGAGCGCTTGGTCGCGGCCCTCTACCCTGGCGGAAGCAACGAGGGTGGCTCAGTCGGTTCCTGAGTTTGAGCCGTTGACTATTAAGGGGGTGCTGGATAAGAACAGTGCAGTTTTAGACAATGGCCGCTCTTCAAATAGCCACAGGTTTAAAGGGGTAGCAGATCAGCCCATCATTATTGACCTAATCAGTGATGAGTTTGACGCTTTGTTAGTGCTGCTTGGCCCTACTGGTGAAGGTATTGCTGTAGATGACGATGGTGGTGAAGGCACTAATGCCCGACTTACGTTGAGATTGCCTG
>RECH01000356.1 GCA_007694125.1 Leptolyngbya sp. DLM2.Bin15 | reverse complement strand
AACGTCAAACCCATTACCAGCTTAGATTCCGTTGGGTTACGCTGACGCTAACCCAGCCTACGTGAGAATCAAAATCGCAGGAGTTTTGTCCGTCAATCAGGGTTTGTGGTGGCAGAATGCGAGGATCGGTGAGGGCACGATGGCTCTGGCCCATCAGCAAGGTTATCGCCTGTTTGGCGGCCCCCCTATCTCGATGAAAAAATGCCAAGGGATGCAAGGATGAAGAGCTGCTTGCCTTCACCGTAGATCGATGGCTAGGACTTCGTCTATATCGATTGGGATGAAGATGCAGATTGGAAAGCGATCGCTTAGGGGGTTGACAGGGATCAAATTGTAGACATAGACATATAGACATTATGAATGGACATATATTAAGAGATTGTAGAAAGAGACGAAAGCTTTATCTGCTAGGATCTAGTTTAACAATGATGCCATATGAGCCGGTGATAGAACAGTTGTCTGTTGTGGGCACTGGGATGTTCTGGTCTCCCATGAATGAATGATGGATATTGGTTGGGCTAGATATATGGATCACAATGGTTAGCCAAAGGCTAACGCCACCGATGTAGCCAAACAATCATCCTCTAGATAGATTCACGCTGAGGCCGATCACCGCTTGGATGGTTTAGGAGTATGGTAATACTATGGGCTCAGCCTTCCGTAAATCATGGTAGACCCAAACCTTAAGGAGATAAAGCCTGTGGCAAAACAATCGGCTCAACCAGATCTGACACCTCAACATCAACAAACCTGGCATGAGCTTAGCGTTCAGGCGATCGCAGATCAGCTAAAGCTAGATTTGGATGTGGGGCTTACGTCTCAAGATGCCCAGAAACGCTTAGAACAGTATGGCCCCAATGAGCTTAAGGCCAAGTCGGGCAAGCATCCCATCCTGCTATTTCTTCTGCAGTTTAATCAGCCCCTACTATACATTTTGCTGGTAGCTGGTTTAATCAAGGCGTTTTTGGGGCAGTGGGTGAATGCCGGTGTCATCTGGGGCGTAACGGTGATTAACGCCATCATCGGTTTTATCCAGGAATCCAAGGCAGAAAGTGCGATCGCTGCCCTAGCGTCGGCGGTGGAAACCGATGCCATGATTCGCCGAGATGGACAAAGTATTCAAGTATCGTCTAAAGATCTGGTGCCAGGCGATCTGGTGCTGCTGACCTCTGGAGATAAAGTGCCTGCAGATCTTAGACTAGTGCGTTGCCGCAATCTCCAGGTCAACGAGTCGGCCTTAACGGGTGAATCTGTAGCCGTAGAAAAACAGACCGGAGAGGATGTGCCTCTCTTAGCAGAGGATACGCCCCTAGCCGAACGGCTGAATATGGCCTATGCCGGTAGTTTTGTCACCTTTGGCCAGGGAGAAGGGATTGTCATTGCCACGGGAAGGGCAACCGAAACCGGTCGGATTTCAAAGCTGATGGAGGAACATACCTCCTTAATGACACCCCTGACCCGCAAGTTCGATCGCTTCAGTAAAACCCTGCTCTATGCCATTTTAGCTGTGGCGGCCTTCACATTTGTTGTGGGGTTAGGATATGGTAATTCTCCTATCCAGATGTTTGAGGCGGCGATCGCCCTGGCTGTGAGTGCAATTCCAGAGGGGCTGCCGGCGGTGGTCACAATTACCTTGGCGATTGGGGTTTCCCGGATGGCTCGCCGCAACGCCATTGTGCGCAAGCTGCCAGCCGTTGAAACCCTAGGTAGCGCCACGGTGATCTGTTCAGATAAAACCGGTACTTTGACCGAAAACCAGATGACCGTGCAGATGGTGTTTGCCGGTGGGCATCACTACTACGTCACTGGAGATGGCTACACGCCTCAGGGGGATGTGCGCGATGGCGAAGACCAACCCATTGCTCCGGAGCAACTACCGCCTCCCCTACGTCAATGCTTGCAGGTTGGCATGTTGTGTAATGATTCTGAGCTAGAGCAAAAGGATAAGCTTTGGGGCGTGGTTGGGGATCCTACCGAGGGGGCGTTGCTGGTGGCAGCTCGCAAGATAGGTTTCAATCGAGCAGATTTGAATCGCTCCTATCCTCGTTTAGATAGCATTCCTTTTGAGTCTGAGTACCAGTATATGGCGACACTCAATCGGGTGGATGGAGATGCCAGGGCGATCTATGTGAAGGGATCGACAGAGGCAATTGTGTCTCGCTGTCAACAGGTTTTGGCTGCGGATGGATCGACCCATCCTATTGATCCTCAGCATATTTTCGAGCAGGTCGAGCATATGGCCTCTCGGGGCTTACGGGTCTTATCCTTTGCCTATAAACCGGCTAGTGGCGAGACTCTCGATCACGATGATATTCAAACAGGCCTGATCTTTCTCGGGCTCCAAGGTATGATCGATCCACCGCGAGCGGAGGCGATCGCCGCTGTGAAGGCCTGCAAATCAGCGGGAATCCAGGTGAAAATGATTACTGGGGATCATCAGGTGACGGCCTCAGCGATCGCCAAGCGCATGAACTTAAGCTCTCAGGATACAGTTTTATCCTTTACGGGCAAAGATTTGGCGGAGATGGACGCCCAATCGTTAGTCAATGCTGTCCAAGATGGGACAGTCTTTGCCCGAGTTGCACCCGAGCAAAAGCTACGTTTGGTGGAAGCTCTGCAATCGCGCGGGCATGTGGTAGCTATGACCGGGGATGGGGTGAATGATGCGCCAGCGCTCAAGCAAGCAGATATTGGCATTGCTATGGGTAAGGCAGGAACCGAGGTGGCTAAGGAAGCTGCCGACATGGTGTTGACGGATGATAACTTTGCCTCCATTGAAGCAGCTGTGGAAGAGGGGCGGGCCGTCTTTCGTAATCTGATGAAGGCGATCGCGTTTATCTTGCCGGTGAATGGTGGTGAGTCGATGACCATCTTGTTAAGCGTGTTGATAGGTCGAGGAGATGTTTTACCCATTCTGTCCTTGCAGGTGCTTTGGCTGAATATGGTCAACTCAATTGCTATGACGGTTCCCCTAGCCTTTGAGCCCAAATCCTATAATTTGATGAACCGCGAGCCGCGCCTGCCCAATGAGCCTTTGCTGTCCAAAAACCTATTGAAGCGCATTGCCCTCATATCCGTCTTCAACTGGATTTTGATCTTTGGTATGTTTGAGTGGGTGCGCCAAAATGCTAGCGACTTTGGCTGGATTCCCAGTGATTTAGGCAGTGATGCAGCGGGAGACTATACCTTAGCGATCGCTCGAACCATGGCTATTCAGGCTTTGGTGGCAGGACGAATTATTTATCTATTGAGCATTAGTCAATTTTGGCATACCGTCGTTGCTAAACTTAAAGGCATTTCAGTTCCCCTAGGCAATGTATCTGCCCTAGCCTACGGCATCATCGCGGCTGTGGTGTTGCAAGTTGTCTTTAGCCAATGGGATGTGATGAACTTTTTGTTTAGAACGGCTCCTCTCCAATGGGATCAATGGTTAATTTGTGGAGGCGTAGCCTTGCCCATTGTAGTCGTTTCGCTCCTAGCTAATTATCTCAACCCTCAAAATTGAACGGGTAAGATGACCTGGAAGGTACTGCCTACTCCAAGCGTACTGCTGACCGTAATCTCTCCGCCCATCAGTTGGGCTAATCGACGACTGATAGAGAGACCCAGTCCTGTACCTTCTAGGGCCTTCTTGCCAGCTTCGGCTTGGGAAAAAGCTTTAAAAATCAGCTCTAGATCTTCAGATGCGATGCCTACGCCCGTATCGGTAATGGTAAAGCAGAGGTGAGTATCATGTAATATCTGTAGCTGAGACTCTACGGATGCTTGTGCTAGGTCTGAGTCATCAAGTCTTAACGCAACGGATAAAGCAACCTGGCCTTGGGGCGTAAATTTGATAGCATTATCCAAAAGATTAATCAAAATCTGATTCAGTCGTTTAGCATCCGTGAACACTCTCTGGGGAACCTCCGGTGAGATCTGTAAGATCATCTTGATTCCTTGTTGTCGGGTACGGAGTTGCAGGCTGCCCCAAATGGATTTTAGTAGCTCAACTAGATTGATTTGCTCTACGTTTAAAGCCATCTGACCGGATTCAATTTTTGATAAATCCAATACTTCGTTGATCAGTTGGAGTAGATGAGTACCGCTGTTACGAATAAAGCTAACCCGCTCTTGATTGTCTGGGCTCAGGGTGCGATCGCGCTCCATCAGTTGAGCAAACCCCAAAATAATATTCAGAGGAGTGCGTAATTCATGGCTCATGGTGGCCAGGAACGTACTCTTCGCTTGATTGGCTTCCTCCGCTGCATCCCGAGCCTGTTCCAAAGCTTGTTCAGCCTGCTTGCGATCGCTAATATCTCGTGCGGCGGCATAGGCAAGATTGCCAACCGGATAGGATCGCCACTCAATCCAGCGATAGGATCCATCTCGACAGCGGTAGCGATTGACAAAGTTAAAAACGGATTGCTGGTCAGATAACTGCGAGAGAACAGATAATGTATCATCTAAGTCATCAGGATGAACATAGCTTAGAAAACTGCTGCCTTCTAGCTCATCCAAGCTATAGCCTAGGGTTTCTTCCCATTGGCGATTGAGGCGCAGGAAGGTTCCGTCTAGGCTGGCAATGCAGAGAAGATCGAGGGCAACGGAGAAAAAACGATCAAGCTCTTCCGTTTTCCGTTGTAGATCTGCCTCTGCCCGTTTGCGATCGGTAATGTCGAGACTCGTGCCAATAATTTGATAGATCCTTTGATTTTCCTCATGTTGCAGAGGTGTGAGGGTTGTATACCAAACCGTTTCCTGATCGTTGAGCACCACCTGTTCTTCATAGGCAATGGAGTGCCCTGCCTCTAAACATGCTTGATAATGATGAGTTACAACGTCCCAAGCTGGGATTTCTGCTTCTTGTGGAGTCTTCCCTATCAAGTCTACTTCAGATAGTCCTGTGATCCGTTGTAGATAAGGATTAAAGGCAATGAATCGAAAATCACCAACATCTGTGACATCGAGCACAAAAATACCGTTCTCAATACCGTCATAAATACTGCGTAGGAATGCCTCTTTTTCTCTGACTTGGGCCTCGGCCTGCTTGCGATCGCTAATATCTGTCACCACACCATACCAAGCTATCTCACCATTGTCTCGACGTAACGGCCGAGAACTGCCCTGCAACCATCGGATGTTACCGGATGGATTGATAATCCGCCACTCATGGCGGAAGGGCTGCAGGGTTTCGAGGCTGACCTGCACTGCTGCAGTATAGCTCGTCAGATCCTCAGGATGGATGCACTGCAAAATAGCGCTAGCATCCTCAAGAGCCGCTTCAACTGATATTTCATGGATCGTTTCAATAGCACGGCTCATATGTTCAAAATAAAATGAACCATCTATCCGTCGCACAATAATGTAAATATTAGCTGGGGATGACTCAGAAATTTCTCTAAACCGCTCTTCACTCTGTATCAAGGCTAGCTCGGCTTGTTTGCGCGCCGTCACGTCATATTCAATGATGGTGACGGTAGTACATTGTGTAGATTCATCCCAGCGCGTTGCTTGGGTGCTAGAAATCCAGCGCAAATCTCCATCTTTGTGCCGAAACCGATATTCGAGAGTACGACGTTCGGGCAAGGTCTTCAAATTTGTTTTGGATGTAATCGTTTGTCCTTGATCCTCTGGTACAACTCGCGACAGCCATAGATTTGGATCTGCCACCAGCTCTTCAACGGCATACCCAAACACTTGTTTGTAGCCTGCAGAACGGTAACCAGCTATCCAGGTCAGATCGGCAAGCTGACACATGGTTGTGATTGCCCCTGGCGCACTATTTAAAATGTCGTTGAGCGTGGCTTCACTGTCTTTCAAGGCTGCTGTTTTGCTAGCTACTTGTTCTGCTAAGTTTTGCTCATAGTTGAGCCGATAGTCTTCTGCTTGCTGTAGGTCAAACCCTAACTGGCGAAGTGCTGTAGCTAAGCTATCTACTTCAATAATTTGACTGGTCGGCAATGATTGATTGCGATCGCCTGCACTCATGGCCTGGGTGGCTCGGGTCAGGCGCAGCAGCGATCGCGTCAGGCGTTGGGTCGTGTAGATGCCAATGCCCACGGCACTGATGAGAGATAAGATACAAAGCAGAATTGTACGTTGAACATTGTCGTGAATCTCCTGCATAAAGCTGGACTCTGGCAGCACCACAACGCTCAACCAGTTGAGGTCACCCTGCAGGGGAATAACTTGCACAAAGTATCGCTCCTGGTTCCACGTCAGCGTCAGCCGCTGAGGTTGGCTCATCAGGGTTAGATCTAGATCCAGATCGGCGATCAATTGGGCCGTTGCGGCAGTTAACGGATCTTGGCTTTGGGTTGCCAGTAGGCGTCGAGGCAGCACCGCCACGTTCTCATCCAGTCGTTCTTGGGGAGTGTTGTCAAACGGGACTTCCTGGGACGATGTGGCTACCAGTAGGCCATTGGGCTCCATTAAAAAAACTTGTCCGTGACTGTCGGTGTTGAGATGCTGCAAAAACTCTCCCACCTGCGTTAGGTAGACACTTGCTCCTAATATTCCTTGAAATTGTCCCTCTGAGTCATCAAAGGGGAGAAACCGCACAACTTGGAGAATGGGCTGATCAACGCCCATAGATAGAGTAATGGTCAGAGTCCAGATGCCCTGTTCCACATTACGGGCTCTTCTATACCAAGGATCGCCTGGAGGATCGTTGTGGGGATCATAGTTTTGCCGTACCTCTTCCAAGGCTAATTGTTGCCCTGCTGTGTCGGCTGAATACCTATAAAACTCTAGGTTTGGGGAGTTGGCGTCTAGTCTACGAATCACCAAGGCATTGGCCTGAGGACGCTCAACAGCTAGAAATTCTCCATCTTCATTGGCGATCGCTAAGGTGCTGAGCTGCGTGGAGACCTGAAGTTGCTCGACAAAATGTCGCTCCATCATCATCAGGTTGTAGCCATCTAATCGGTCTTGGCGTAGCAAAACCGCATTCATCTCTGTCATCAGCGTTGGGACTGAGAAGTAAGTATCTAGGGTTTGCTCAATGCGATCGCCCATCTCTGTGATCAGTTGATTCGCTAGCGCATTGACCGATCGCTGCCCACTTTTATAGGAGAGATAGCCAACTAGGAGTACAACTCCCGCAACCTGCACCACAAAGGGTACGATGAACACAAGGCGCAGGGGAAGTCGTGGGAGTTTATGCATACAACCTTTAGCCATAGACTAGGTGGTGGCAGACTGACAGTCTCCTCAGAGCTGAGGGGCCGATTGCCCCAGGGGAAGCAAGCTGTACTCTGAGTCTCTTTGTCAATCACGATGTCCAAATTGTACCCAATTTAGGCGTGGCGATCGCCCCTCTACTCTTGCGAATGGGGTGAGTGTTGGCGGAAGTCTATCCACTCGTATCGGGCTGACTTACGATGTGCTGCTTAGCCTGCCATCATCATATCGGCTTGCACATTAAGAAGCTGAAGCATGGCTTGGTCAAGATTTCTTATCTAGAGTTGGTTTCAATGCTTATTTAATGTGCCGCTGATATTGCTGAAGGTTTTGTCGTTGTCCTGCTCACAGGTGATGATTCTTCAATACAGGTGCTGAGTATCCTATAGCTTATGTAGCGTCTGGTACATCTTGTGCAGCAAGCACGAACGAGTTTCAGTGTAAACAAATGTAACGAGAGGTTCCAGATAGCTGGTTTTCAAGGATAGCCTAGGCAAGTCTGGGTGAATAGTGCGGGTAAGTACTATTCTGCTTCGTAGATAAATCTATGTTGATGATGGCTGACCTGTCACCACAGACGTATTAGCCTTGGAATGCCTGGAATGATCGACCAATTTTTTGAACAGCCAATTCTCAATTCTCCCTACGAATACCCTGACCAGCATTGGGAATTGGATGATGCACGCCAGCCAACCGGCCAGGTGCTTCCTCGTCGTCGTATGGCTGATTTTGTAGCCCCCATCCCCAAGCCCAAGAAGCAGCGCCAGTCTCAAGACTCGGTGCAAAAAACTCTAGCGCTGTTTGATACAGAGGGAATTTCTGACGAATCGCAAACCTATGATCTGTCTTTCTTGATCACCAATATTCGGGAGAAGGTGAATGCATGGCGGCAGTTGTCTGATCCTCAGCGTTGGAACGTTACCCCCACAACCGAACGACTACTAAGCCATTGGCGACACTACGACTTTCAAGGCATTCGGCCTTTTTTCTGCCAGGTGGAAGCTGTGGAAACTGCCATTTGGTTGATGGAGGTGGCTCCTAAGAGCGGCAAGAAGGAGAAAGCCTTTCTTGAGCATATCCAGACGGTGAATCATGAGGCCAATCCTGATTTACTTCGAGTTTGCTTGAAGCTGGCCACGGGGGCCGGGAAAACTACGGTGATGGCTATGCTGATTGCGTGGCAGACTCTGAATGCGGTGCGCCATCCCAATAGCAAGCGTTTTACCAAAGACTTCTTGATAGTCACCCCTGGCATCACAATCCGCGATCGCCTCCAGGTGCTCAAACCCAATGATGCCAACAGCTACTACAACACCCGTGATCTGGTACCTAGTGATATGGTGCTGGACTTACAGAAAGCCAACATCGTGATTACCAACTACCATGCCTTCAAGCTACGGGAGCGGGTGCAGATTGCGTCGGGTACGAAGAAGATGCTGCAAGGGCGCGGCCCCGATCTACAAACCCTGGAAACCGAAGGGCAGATGATTCAGCGGGTGATGGCTGGTCTTGGTAAGAATGTGTTGGTGATCAACGATGAGGCCCACCACTGCTATCGAGAAAAGCCGGGGGAGGAGGAAGAGGCTGGCTTGAAGGGCGATGATAAGACGGAGGCAAAAAAGAATAATGAGGCCGCCCGCCTATGGATTTCTGGCCTGGAGGCAGTGCAGCGGAAGCTGGGGGTGCAGCGCGTTTATGATCTATCCGCGACGCCCTTTTTTCTCCGAGGGTCTGGCTATGCTGAAGGGACGCTGTTTCCTTGGACGGTGAGCGACTTTTCGTTGATGGATGCAATTGAATGTGGCATTGTCAAGCTGCCTCGGGTGCCGGTCGCGGATAATGTGCCAGGGGGCGATATGCCCAAGTTTCGGGATCTTTGGGTTCATATTGGCAAGAAAATGCCGAAGAAGGGGCGAGGATCGGCGAAAAACCTAGATCCACTGAGCTTGCCCGTTGAGCTGCAAACGGCCCTAGATGCCCTCTATGGTCATTATGTGAAAACCTATGACATTTGGCAGGAGCAACAGATTCCGGTGCCGCCGGTGTTCATTGTGGTGTGTAACAATACCTCAACCTCAAAGTTGGTCTATGACTATATCTCTGGATTTTACAGGGAAGATGAGGAGCGCGAAGAAGGAACCTATAACGAAGGACGTCTGGAGCTATTCCGCAACTACGACGACTTTGGCAATCGTTATTCTCGACCGAGAACCTTGTTAATTGATAGTGAGCAGCTAGAGTCTGGAGATGCGCTAGACAAAAACTTTCGGGATATGGCAGCGGATGAAATTGAACGTTTCCGCTATGAGATTGGTCAGCGGGATGGAGCGGCGGCGGTGGAGGCCCTGACCGATCAAGATTTATTGCGGGAGGTGATGAATACGGTTGGCAAGCAAGGCAAGCTGGGGGAATCGATCCGCTGTGTGGTGTCTGTCTCGATGCTTACGGAAGGGTGGGACACTAACACAGTCACCCATGTTCTGGGGGTGCGGGCTTTTGGCACGCAGCTACTCTGTGAACAGGTGATTGGTCGGGCCTTGCGCCGCTATTCCTATGAGCTGAATGAGGATGGTTTGTTTGATGTGGAATATGCGGATGTGTTTGGCATTCCGTTTGATTTCACGGCTAAGCCGGTGATTGCTAAGTCAAAACCGCCGAAACGAACGGTGACGATCAAGGCGGTGCGTCCTGAGCGGGATGATCGAGCGATCGCGTTCCCCAATGTTCAAGGCTATCGGGTAGAACTGCCCGATACTCGGCTCACGGCGGCATTTACCCCAGATTCGTTGCTGGCGTTAACCCCTACGTTGGTTGGGGCCACCCAAACTCAGAACTCAGGCATCATCGGGGAAAGTGTGGATCTCAATGTGAAGCACTTGGAGGATGTGCGCGAATCCACAGTGCTCTATGAGCTAACCAAGCATTTGATTTATCATAAATATCGTGATCCTGGAGAAAATCCTAAAATCCATTTATTTGGCCAGCTTAAACGAATTGCGCGGCAATGGATGAAGGACTATCTCAACTGCACAGGAGGCACCTATCCAGCCCAGTTGATGTATCGGGAGATTGCAGATATGGCCTGCGATCGCATCAGATCTGCCATTACGGAGGCGACGATGGGCGATAAGCCCATCAAGGCGATTTTGGATGCCTATAATCCGGTGGGTAGCACGATGCATATCAATTTCAATACATCCAAGGAAACGCTTTGGCAAACCAGCCCGCGCCATTGTCATACCAATTGGGTGGTATGTGATAGTGATTGGGAGGCAGAGTTTTGCCGGGTAGCGGAGGCTCACCCTCGGGTGAAGGCCTATGTTAAAAATCAAGGGTTGGGGTTTGAGGTGCCCTATCTCCATGGCTCCACGCCTCGTAAGTATCTCCCCGACTTCATCGTGCAGGTGGATGATGGCCACGGCCCCGATGACCTGCTGAATCTGGTGGTGGAGATTAAGGGCTATCGGGGAGAAGATGCCAAGGACAAGGCCAACACCATGCGGAATTACTGGATTCCTGGGGTGAATAACCTGGGCAAGTATGGCCGCTGGCAGTTTGCGGAATTTCAGGAGGTTTTCCAGATTCAGTCAGACTTTGACGCTGTGATCGAGGCAGGGTTTCAGGAAATACTGGATCAGGTCATTCATTAGTCAAGAGGGATAGCGTCATCGTGACTTGAATTAACCACTAACCACCACTCACTAACCACCGCCATGAGCACCCTAATCGCTGCCACAACCTACACCGCCGAAGAATATCTGGCGTTGGAAATAGCGTCTGATAGTCGCCATGAATACCGCCACGGAGCAATCATCCCGATGACTGGGGGAACCCCTGCCCACAACGAAATTACTCGCATGTTGGTGTTTTTGCTCACGGCTGACTTGCGAAAGCAGCCCTACAGCATTTTTGTGACGGATCAGCGTCTCTG
>RECH01000230.1 GCA_007694125.1 Leptolyngbya sp. DLM2.Bin15 | reverse complement strand
AATTGATAGTGGAGGGGTTGGCGCTTACAGTGGACGCTAGCTCTCCTCGGCTATTCACCACGCCCTGCTTTAACCATACCAGCATTTCTGAGCGTTCTTTTTGGCTGACTATCCAAGCCTTTTGCAGGAATTTTTCTAGCTGCTCCAAGCTCTCTGTCACCGTGATTTGGAAGGGGCATCCTTTCATGTTTTTTAGACTTAAAAGGGATTTCTCTAGTTTGACGCAGCTTCACCTTTAATTGGTACTAGGCTCTGTTTTAAAACCTGCTAAACCTCTTGATCTTTCGTACGAGAGAATCAGGGTTTGGATGAGTTTTAAACCACGACCTAGCACGATTTCGCCCTCAGGGGGATTTGTCATTAGGCGTTGCTCAGTTGGGCTAACTCAAGGGGATCATGAGAGCAAAAAACGTGAACCTTGGCTGCGGGGTTATTGGCTAATTCCCTAAGTCGGGTCTGATTTTGAATACGCGCTTTCCTGTCTACATCCAGTAGTCCCTGATATTCAACGATCCCTGGATAAATCGAGTCGTACTGGAGTTCGGAGTGATGCACATAGGCATCGCCTGCATGGAGCAGCCAACCGTCAGCTTGCCGAATGGCGATACCTGCATGACCTCTAGAGTGTCCTATCAGCGAAATCAAAAGAATATCAGATGGCAGACCCTCAAGCTGCTTCACAGCCTGAAAGCCGTTCCAGGTTTCGCCTTGAGGTTCGTAAAGTTGCCACTTAGCGACACGACTCCACTGCACAGGTCGATACCTCCGAACCCCCCAAAATCCTTGACGCTCTTTTGCTGCCCGTAGCTCGTCGGCCATCACATGCACCGTGGCATGGGGAAAATCACTAACGCCGCCTGCATGGTCAAAATCTAGATGTGTCAGGACAATATGGCGCACATCGTTGGGGTTATATCCGGCAGACTTCAGCTGAGCAAGGGCCGTTTCCTGGGGCCGGAGTTGGAAGTTGTTCATGAGTAGAAAGGTAGCGCTGAGCCGGGGAACAGGGCGTTGTACATCCTCGGTGCCAAGTCCAGTGTCAACTAGCACCAGCCCCTCCGCTGATTCAATCAGTAGGCAATGGCATACCAGCTTTGCCGTTAGACCTTTGCTAATGCCGTCAATTAGCCGTCCACCCAGCGGGCAATTGGTACCACAATTGAGGTGATGAATGTGCATATAAATAACTTGAGTACTGTTTGAGTTGGCGTGGAGAGAAGACGTTGTAGATCAGATAGTTTAGGAATCGAATGTTGGAGTTGGCGCTAACGGTGTGTAACCCAACTGACACCAGAGGCGATCGCTGCCGCCGTAAGCACGCCATAGAGCGTGATGCTAATGAATGAAAAGAGGAGTATTCGTCTGGGATGGATACCGATGATTGGAGTCACAACGGCGATCGTCCAACTGCCAAGAATTGGAGTCATCAGAATCAGAAACCAGATGCCATAGCGATCAAAAGCGCGTTTTGCGCTTTGTCCACCCCGTTTTTCTATCCGCAATAACCAGGCGCGTATTTCCATCCGCAATAACCAGGCGCGTAATCGAGGAATACCCATCAATCGACCGTAGCTCCACAGCATCAAAGGAACAGGCGTAAAGTTACCAAACACTCCCCAAACCACCGATGACACCACATCCAGTTGCATGGCCATTCCTGCTGCAACTGCGACATAGACCTCAGCGTAAGGAAAGAAACCAACCAACCAGGTAGCCAGTGCTTTGGTCATGTACTCAGCTATCAGCATGGTGAGGATAGGATTTAAGGGTGTAAATCGTGAAAAATTCGCAGACCACATTCGCTGAATGACCTGGAGTCATCAGCATTGGATCAATGAATTGGGAAAATATCTAGATCACTAATCGGTGCGCGTCATCTCAAGCAATGTTTCTAGCACTTGAGCCAGACGAGGTTCCTCTAGGGTGCCAACCTGAAATACTTCTGAGAGCCATAAACCATCGATCGCTAACATAATAATCGTTGCCTTAGTGGGGTCGATTCCACTGGCTTCAATCCGCTGTCGCAACTGCTGGTCATAAACGTTGGCAGCTTCAAACAAATTGGGTGAGTCAGCCGCAATTGAGGTAAGACGGGCAATTAATGCCAGCGATTGTTTGCTAAACCGTAGCGTTGCTCGTATGTATGCTCGCACCCACTGTCCTGGTGTTCCTGGCGCATCATCCTGGTCAAACTCAGTTTGCAGCACCGCTTCAAACTCTTGAATCAGGTGCTCAACCATACCTCCTATCAACGCATCTTTGTTAGGGAAATGATAGAGTAGCCCTCCCTTGCTGACGCCAGCTTGTTTTGCAACAGCGTCTAGGGTTAACGCCTCAACCCCCTTATCAATCACAACTTGACTGGCAGCTTTCAGAAGTGATTCACGAGTATCTGATCGAGATTTTGACGTTTTGGAAGTTGCCATAGAAGGGGCCAGGAGAGCAGCAAGAACGTAAGCACAGTCAACCTCTTGGGCAATCAAGAGGGAGATTGCCAAAAACCTGGACGTGCTCACAAAAGTAACTATACCGTCTGGACGGTTTTTGTGTCAATCCTTCTTAACCGCTCAGTTTTGAGTGGCTCTAAACCCTGACACTGCACCCTTCTGGAAAGACATTTGCAATCCAGACTTATAGGTCATACCAATTGAATTCCTAATACGAGTCAGTTGAGGAGGGCGATCGCCAGCGACGGGTACCGCGATATAAACAGGCTGCAGCGGCGCATTGGGCAGCTTGGTGTAGAGCTGTTTCCACCGATTCGGTGAGGATGAAGTGGCAGAATGCGCCATGGAAAATGTCTCCAGCTCCTAGGGTGTCCACGGGCTGGATGGTGGGCACGGGAATTTCCTGCAGGCGATCGCCCTTCCACCATTGAATGGGGCGATCGCCCTGGGTGACGATGACGTGAGGAATGCCCAGGTCGATCAGATACCGTCGTCGATCCTCTGGCGTCGAGCCTTGGGGTGGCTGAAAGTTGGCGGAACAGATGGCGTAGTCGGCCCAGGGCAGCACCTTCTCAAACCCCGGTTTCCAGCTACCACCATCGATGACGATCGGGATCTGAGCCTGCTTAGCCCGAGGGGCGATCGCCGCACTCACCGCCATTTGATGACCGTCGATCAGCACCACGTCAACCCGGCGGTTGTCGATCGCTGTCCAGAGCTGGTCTGGAATGCGATCGCCCCCGGCTTGGGCGCGGGTAGCATTGAGGGAGACTACGGCGCGATCGCCCCTGGCTTGGGTGACGAGGATCGATGATGTGGGCGGTGGTTCAGAACGCTGGGGATGCAGATCCCAGTGGGTCAGGCCGCAGGCTTGGATATCGGAGCGCAGGATGCTGCCGAGAGCATGGCTGCCAATGCCGCTGAGCAGCGTACTGTCATGCTGCCCTTGTCCCAAATGCTGGAAGGCAACGGCGGCGTTGGTGGCGGGGCCGCCCGCAGCGATGTCGTAGTCTTCGGCTACAATCTTTTGGTTAGGATGGGGCAGAACATCTACGTGGTAAATCACGTCGAGGGTGGTGAGTCCAATAAATAAACCGTGGGCCATCGTCAAAGTGCCTGTCTAACCGTTCCGGGCGGGCATCGCCTTCATGATAGTAGAGGGAAACCTATGGAGATTCAATCGGGAACGCTCTACGTGGTGGGGACGCCCATTGGCAACCTGGAAGACATGACCTTTCGAGCCGTGCAGGTGTTGCAGCAGGTGACAGCGATCGCTGCGGAAGACACACGCCATACGGGTAAGCTCCTTCAGCACTTTCAGATCACCACCCCCCAGGTGAGCTACCACGAACATAATCGCGTGGCGCGGCTGCCGGAGTTGCTGCAGCGTCTCCAGCGAGGCGAGGCGCTGGCCTTAGTGACCGATGCTGGGATGCCAGGGATTTCCGATCCGGGCTATGAGTTGGTCAGTGCTTGCATCACAGCAGGTCTTGACGTCGTGCCCATTCCCGCCGCCACGGCCGCCACCACGGCCTTGATTGCTTCGGGCCTGCCCACAGATCGATTCATCTTTGAAGGATTTTTGCCGACCAAGACCAGTCTGCGCCAGGAACGGCTGGATGCCCTGCAGATGGATCCTCGCACGGTGATTTTGTATGAAGCGCCCCATCGAGTGTTGGCAACGTTGCAGGATCTGGCCCAGAGTTTTGGCGGCGATCGCCCCGTGGTTCTAGCCCGAGAGCTGACCAAACGCTACGAAGAATTTTGGCGCGGCACCCTCACAGAAGCGATCGCCCATTACCAAACCCATGCCCCCCAAGGAGAGTTTACCCTGGTGGTGGGGGGTGCTTGTTTGTCGCAGCCGGTGCTATCCGAAGATGCGCTCAAAGCCGAACTCCAAGCCCTCCTACGGCAGGGAATATCGCGATCGCAGGCCAGCCGACAGCTAGCCCATCAAACCTCCCTATCGCGGCGGCAGCTTTATCAACTGGCCCTAGCAATTCCCGATTCCCAGTCTCCCCTAGACGAAGCAGGTGTTGTATGATGACCGTCATTCGTTTTTATGTCGTTGCACCCCTTGTGCTCCTCGGTCTGCTCATGGGTACAGCCTGCAGCTCGCCTACCACCAGTACCGAATCAGTTGCAGTGGAGAGCGGAACGCCGAGCGTACCCCTGAGTGATGGTGTCCCGCTGGATCAGCCGGAGACGCTTGGGGATGACAGCTCCACGGCCGCCCCTAGGCCAGCACCCGCGGCTTCAACCTCTAGCCACTTAATTTCTGCATCCGGGATCGGTACCGCCCAGTTGGGCATGACCCTGGCCGAGTTTCGAGAGACCTTAACAGCAGATCAAGAGCTAACGCCGGTCGCCAATGTCATGGTGGATTTTGATGCGATCGCTGTCACCCAGGCAGGCGAGATTCAGTACTACATTCTCCACCTCAGCGGCGCGCCCTTCACCGATGCAGATGTGATTCAGGGGCTGAAAACTGAAAACCCAGCCTACCAAACCCAGGAGGGCATTGGCGTCGGCAGCGCCATTACCCAAGCAGAAGACATCTACGGCGACGCCACCTTAGCCTACAACCTTGACAACGAAGGGCGGGAATACGTGCGGTTTGCCAATTTTCCGGCCAATAATATTTTATTTGGTACCGGTAGCTACGGTGCCCAAACCGCTGGTATCTACGCTGACCCCAGCGGTTCCTACAATGAAACCCAAGCATTTCGCGGCGATGCCGTTCTACAGTCGATTCTCTTGGTATGCCTGAGTGCAGACTGTAGCAACTGATCCCAGTTGTCCAGATAGGTTAGGCGATCGCATTCTCAGTGTCAGGGTCAAATAGATGTAGCTTATCTGAAGCGATCGCCAGCCAAAGTTCTTCACCAATAGACACCGGCCGATCCGGCTCGATGCGAGCCTGGAGGGTGATGCGATCGCTAACCGTGCCGTGCCCCAGACGTACTGATAAGTAGGTTTCACTCCCCAACGCCTCCACCCGTTCCACCGTCACCGGCAGATTTTTGGGTGCCGGGACGCTCACGCTCACATGTTCAGGTCGAATACCCAGAATGAGCGATCGCCCATCATAGCGGCGCAGGGCATCTTCCCAGGTATCGGGGATGGTCAGGCGAAAGTGATCGTGGGTAATCAGCAGCGGTGCGGTCACGGCCACCGTCAAAAAGTTCATGGGCAAGGTGCCGATAAACTCCGCCACAAAGCGATTGACGGGATGGTTATACAACGTCAGCGGCGCGGCCAGTTGTTGAATTTGCCCCCCATTCATCACCGCAATGCGATCGCCCATGGTCATGGCTTCAGTTTGGTCGTGGGTCACGTAAATGGTGGTGATGCCCAGCCGTCGCTGGAGGTTCACAATTTGCGATCGCGTCTCAATCCGCAACTTGGCGTCTAAGTTAGAGAGCGGTTCATCCATCAAAAACACCGATGGATTGCGGGCCATGGCTCGCCCTAGGGCCACCCGCTGCTTTTGCCCACCAGAGAGCTGCTTCGGCAGGCGATCGAGCAACGGCTTAATCTGCAGCATGTCCGCCACCGTCAGCACCCGTTGATCAATGGCCCGCTCCGTGGGAGACCAGTAGCGTAATAATCGCGGTAGGGGGCGGGTTGCAGCCACCAAACCCTTTTCTAGCCAAGGAGGCAGCGATCGCTCCTCGTCTAGCTTTTGGGGATCAACCAACGAATGGGCCGTGCGCCGCAAGCCAAAGGCCAAATTGTTGTAGACCGTCAAATGGGGATAGAGGGCATAGTTTTGAAACACCATGGCAATATCCCGCGCCTTGGGGGGTAGCTCATTGACCAAGCGATCGCCCACCCAGATATTGCCGCCGGTCAACGACTCCAGCCCCGCAATCAACCGCAGCAGCGTACTTTTACCGCAGCCCGATGGCCCCACCAGCACCATAAACTCGCCATCATGGATCGTGAGCTGAATCCGCCGCAGCACCGATACATGGCTCTGCCGTCCATCTGCCGACTCCTCCACAGGGTCAGCGATCGCCGCAACGGGAACAGCTCCACCGCCCACCATTGCCCCACTAGGCGGGCGCGTTCCCGCCTGCCCCGTCCGGTGGGAAAAACTTTTGTACACGTTCTCTAGAACGACTTTTGCCACGATACCTTGTCACTTGAATGTGCTCCGCCTATTGTCTCCTATTCCTTCAGCTTCCGCACCCCCAGAGATGGCGACCTTGACCCAAGGGAGCGATCGCTCTTCTGAAGGGCGTCGTAGTCCACATCCCCACAAAGGTTCTCATCCTTCAACGAATTCTCAAAAAAAGTTGCGCCATTTCCTCCGACCTTTGCTAGGATAGGAAAGCAATACGCGGATGTGGCGGAATTGGTAGACGCGCTAGATTTAGGTTCTAGTTTCGCAAGAAGTGAAGGTTCAAGTCCTTTCATCCGCATAATTGACCGATGTAACTAGATAGACCTTCGATGAATCATTATGATTCACCGAGAAATATCTGGCGTTCAACCCATGCCATTGAACTCATAGGCTCTAGAGAGCGATCGCCCCTCACGTCTCTCTAGGCTGATTGATGGAAGGCTGATTGATGAACAAAACTCCTACGATCTTGATTCTCTCGTAGCTTGGGTTAGCGTCAGCGGAACCCAACGGCATCTAAGCTGGTACTGGGTTTGACGTCGCTCAACCTAGCCTAGGCAAAACGATGGGTCAGTCAACCAGCTCTCTAGGTCAAACGTAACCCTGACATCGTTAACCCAATCTCAACCAGTGCGTAGAATTGCCAGGAGATTGGGTAATCTAACTGCATCTATCCTGCAGATGGCCCCTCGGCCATCTAGCTCCACACCAGAACCCTCATGGGAAAACCTGGGCCGCCTTGCCTTCGACAGCACGACCCAGGCGATCGCGTTACTGTAGAGCTAGTGGGCGGCCCATAGATGCCCCTTCACCTATGACCTTGCCCTGAGGTCTTTAGGGTCATTCTGCCTCCTCAAAATCCCCTAGCTCCCCCAGTCAAAATCAGGATCACCAGCACTATCCCCATACCCATTGTTTAGATGTGTGGCTGCATTTTCCCTTGACCATCGAGCTCTTCACTGACAGACCTTTTCACCCCTATGACTACCCATCTCAATCGAATCCTGATGCTTGATCTTGAGCATCAACATCAGCCATTGCAGGAAAAAATTCTAGCGGCAATGCAGGAGGTGATGCTCAGCGGAGACTATGTTCTTGGACAAGCCGTAAATGAGTTTGAGATGTCCTTTGCCACGGCCTGTGGTGTGGACTATGGCGTCGGTGTGGGTTCAGAAAATGATGCTATTACCCTGGGGCTACGTGGCTGTGGGATTGGTGCTGGTGACGAAGTATTACTGCCCGCGCATATGCCGATCGCTACCCTATTGGGCGTGGTGCGATCAGGGGCAACGCCCGTCCTCGTCGATTGCCATCTGGAAACCGGCCTGATGGATTTGGTGGCAGCCGAAAAGTTGATTACGCCCAAAACCCGCGCCATTATTCCCGTTCACCTCTATGGACAGATGGTATCGCCGGTGCAGCTTTTGAGCCTAGCCAGCACCTACGATGTGATGATTTTTGAAGATGCTAGCCATGCTCCGTTTGCTGAGCGCGATGGTTATCGGGCTGGTTCGGTGGGCATGGCGGCGGCGTTTAGCTTCCATCCCACCCGCAATCTATCGGCCCTAGGGGATGCGGCGATGGTGGTGACGCGGGAAGGGATTGTGGCCCAGACGGTGCGATCGCTCCGTAACTGTGGCGCACCCCGCAAACACTACCATACGGATATTGGGGCCCAAAGCCGTCTTGATACCCTGCAGGCGGCGGTTCTGGGGGTCAAGCTGCCCTATTTACCAGCTTGGACGAACGAACGCCAGCACCTGGCCCAGTGCTACGACCAACTGCTTGCTCCCCTGTTGGATCAAGGTATTGTGCCCCTTGAAAATCAAGGTGGGCCAGGGCACGCCTACCAGTCCTACGTTGTGCGGATGACCCAATCCTGTCCCCTAGATCGCGCCTCTATGCAGATGGAATTGGCGGCCCAAGGTATTCAGACATTGGTTCACTACCCGGTTCCCTCCTACCTCCAGCCGGCCTTCAAATATTTGGGCTATCCACCCGAATCGTTTGCCAATACAGAACTGCTGTGTCAGGAAGTGCTTTCTCTGCCGCTCTATCCAGGTTTGCAGCAAGCACAAGTGCAGCGGGTGGTGGATGCGATCGCGTCCCTAACCCGCTTTTCCTATAGCGTTGAACAGCATGACTAGGGAACGGCGCAACGCATCAACGGCGCGGCTAACTAGAGGCACTGGTGTAAAACCGTAGAGCAAAACGCCAGAAGCGATGGGAGGCCCAGAAGAGTCCCATGGACAGCAGCGCTGAACCTAGAACCCACCAGCTCGTTGCTCGGTTGAGGATCATCTGGGCGGGGACGGTGGTGAGAAAAGCCACGGGAATGATGAAGGTGAAGAAGAAGCGATAGGCGGTGGGGTAGGCAACAATGGGAAAGCGTCCCGATTCAATCAGCCCCCGCAAAACTTCGGTGACGTTGTAGATTTTGACGAACCAGATGCTGGTAGCTCCCAGAATAAACCAGAGACTATAGAGGCTGAGAAACCCAAAGGCGATCGCTGGCAGCCCCCGCAGGTAATCCAGCGGCGCAAGTCCCAACCGCTGTCCCGCATAGCCGATGATAATCATCCCAAAAAGGGCATCGGGTAACCCCCAAGGGGAAATGGTATTCAGCGATAGCCAGAACTGGGCACTAACCGGCTTGATCAAAATAAAATCGAGGGTGCCGTTTTGCACATGGGTGACAATTTTGTTGAGGTTGGGGGCCAGGAGGGTGGCAGAAAAGCCTTGGAATAGGGTGAACATCCCCAGCACAATCAGGGCTTCATCCCAGCTCCAGCCCTCAAAGGTATAGTCTTGCTGGTAAAACAAAAACAGGCCAAATAGACTGCCGCTCATCCCCAGCAGACTGCTCAGAGTAGCGATCGCAAAATTGACCCGGTATTCTAGCTCAACAGCGATCGCTGCTCCCCAAAACCGCTGCAAAATTCTGGCATAGTGGCGAAGATTGCTTAACACGCTTTAACCTATCCTGAACACTATCCTGAACAGCGATGAACCTGAGTGAAAACATCAGTAGACCATCCGTATCCTATCACCCGCAAGGTCTGCGCCCCAGTTCCGCCATGTTGCGCAGTGCAATAATTTGTAATACAGGGGTATGATGGTCGATAGATGTACCTAGTCAATTGAATAGAGAAGGAGTGAAGTCCATGTCTCACACTATCTCGGCGTCCAACGTCTCGCCCCAGCCTAACTTCACGGTGGTTGAACTAACACCCGGCGTGTATGTTCGCACCTCCATTCCCGCCGCCAATCACGCTGCCCTCCGAGCCGGGTTTGCTGGATATACGGTAAATCCCCGCTGGACTGTTACCAAGCTGCGTGCATGGAAAAAGGGACGACAATGGCGTGATGCGCTTGCTCGGCAAGAAATGGTTGTGCGTCCTAGCGACTCGATGCTAGTGTTTGCTACCCAACCCGGTGCAGATCCATCGCAGTCGTCTGATCCAGACAAACCTGTTCAACCCTCATCGGGCAACTGGTTTACCCGCAAACGGATGGCGATCGCCGCCCCCTTTGCCTAACCCTATTGAGTTGAGGTCACCTAAAATCCACTATGGATAGTTCCAGTAGCTCCGGTAGCATACCGAAGAGAGGCGCAGCCCAGGCTGCGCCTCTCGTGTTTTAAATGGGCATCGCTACATCTGCCCCACTAGTATCACAAGACAGAAGAACGAAGACAGAAAAACGAAAAGGAATCCAGGACACACAAGGGTTTCCGTCTTCGTAAATAGGCGGGTCACTTCCGCCTCAGAGTACTAGCTACCTCGGTAGGTGCTATAAGACCAGGGAGAAACCAGTAAGGGCACATGATAGTGGGCGGCAGAATTCGCCACACTGAAGCGCAGGGGAATGTCATCCAAAAACGGTGGATTGGGAGCTGCTTGGTTGAACTGCGCAAAATAGCTGCCCACGGAAAAGACTAGCTCATAGGTACCTACCTTAAAACCGCTGTCGGTCAACAACGGTGCATCGGTGCGGCCATCCTCATTAGTAGTGACCTGGGCGAGTAATAGACGGTCTCCCTCAGCAGAAATGCTCCAAAGGGCGATCGCCACCCCTGCTGCTGGACATCCGTGGGCCGTATCAAGAATATGGGTGGTCAGGTATCCGGTCATGGTGAAATCGCTTGCACTCAAATCTGACCTCAACCATACCGCGAACCCCCTAAAAGCGATCGCCCTTGGCCTAGACAACTCAGCCGACTGGCACAAGACATCCCGAGGTGGCCAAGGCTGGATTTCATCGATGATCACAACCCGGATCCTTGAAGATAACTGCCTGGGGGCATCGCAGCGATCGCCCCCCAGGTTCACCCCTACCCCCATAGTTCCATCCGGACAACCACCTAATAAAGTGCCACAGCTTTAAGCGGTTGAGCCGGAAACTACGGAATCCTAAGGTGTAGACCTGAGTATCGATCCGTAGATATCCCTAGACAGGAAGGACAACGCGATCGCCCCCCAGTTCTCCCTACCATCTATCTCGCCATCATTGTCACAGAACGTCATGAATCCTCGAAAATCTTCACTCGTGCATCCGGCCATGTCTACAACCAAAACGACAAAAACGGCAAAAGCAACGGTACATCTATCCTTTAACGCGCTTAGCCCCTTTGAGCGTGTTCGAGATCAGTATCGAGACCATGGCATTCAGTTTGAACAGGCGATCGCCCTGTCTCCCACCAATCCTGCCTTCTCCCACTATGCCCACCCCCTAGTTCTCATGCCCACCGCAGGACACACCTCCTTACTCATGCGATTCTCCTCCAGCGTGCTGCACATCAGCGCCTCGGTGATCGGCCTGCGCCAAATTAGCCTGGTGGCCCTAGATGCCCAGGGTAAGGTGATTGCCCGCCATGCCGTTCACGGCAAGCGATCGCTCCACCAGCATCGAGACTTAACCCTACCCTTGCCCTGCCTAACCCTCGATGCGATCGGCCCCAATATGCACCAAGTAGCCCTGATGTCTGATGCCCCATTTGTGGTGAATGATATTCTGTTTACACCTAGCCCCGATGAGTCTAGCCCCGATGAGTAGACGTTGGAGACGAGGTGCCCATCCAAGGGAATTTTCAGGATAATCTTAACGACCTGAACCACAATGTCCCTGACAACGCTAGGATACTAGGGATACAAATCTGCCCCATCTATCCTGGGGTCAATCCAGTGAAACCTTCGCTAGGAAGCCATTCGATCAACCTAGCGGCGGGTGAAGAGTGTGTCTTTTGTATCTAGAACGGATAGACTGGATGACGTTAGGGCAGTCTCGATCCCACATCAAGCCATCTTCAATGTAACGATAGCCAACACCCATCACCGTGAACGTTATTGACGCAAAACTGCTTAAGCTAGTGTTCAGTAGGTTAAACCATGCACAGGGTATCGGTGTAAATAGTGTCTGAAGGGACGACCCCACCTGTATAGAAGACACTAGTTCATTTGCTCTTATAGTTCATTACTTTATGATTCCATGCGTGATCGGTTTCGTTCTCGTGATTTAGATAATTCCATTATTCGTCAGGCCCCCTTCTTTCAGGGGCTGCCAGAAGAGTCTGTTGATCAAGCGACGAGCCAAGTCGTGGTGCGGGCTCATCCCGCCGGACAGGTGATTTTGCTAGAAAATGATTGGGGTAGTTCGGTCTATTTCATTTTGGATGGGTGGGTCAAGATCCGCACCTATAACTTGGATGGACGGGAGATTACGCTGAATATTTTGGGCAAGGGAGAGCTGTTTGGGGAAATGGCTCCCCTCGATGAAGTACCGCGCTCCACGGATGTGTTGACCTTGGCGGAAACGGTGATTGGCAATATGCCAGCCCAAGATTTTGTGAAGCTGATTAGCTCCGAACCCCAAGCCGGCATTCATTTGGCTAAGCTGATGGCTCGACGACTGCGTCAAGTCAACCGGCGGCTGCGGCTACGGGAGGCGGATAGCGTCGCGCGGGTGGCCGATATCTTACTATTTTTAGCCGATGGGCAAGGAACGGTCAGCGAGCAGGGAACGGAAATTCCCAACCTGCCCCATCGTGAGCTGAGTAGCCTGAGTGGGCTGGCCCGCGAAACGGTCACCCGCGTGCTTAATAAGCTAGAGAGAAAAGAGTTAATCAAGCGCGATCGCGATGTACTCTGCATTCCCGACATTGATGCCCTCGATCGCATGTTGGTGTAGAGAACCATGGCCGAGGATACCTTCTATCTAAGTGAAGACGATCGTCGGGCATGGCGATCGCGCTTGGCAGAGGCCAGTCGGAATAATGTGTTGTGTCACTGCCGCCAGTGCGACCGAGAATGGGTGGCGTCGGGGCCAGAGGCCTGCACCTGCGGCAGTCGTCAAATCGAGTGGCTGAATTGCTGGCAGTTTCCCGATGGCTAGGGCTGGGCCCTTTCCTAGCGATTTGCTCTATCAGCCCAGTGCAACGCCACCGTTAGGATCGGTGTGACCCTAGATGCCATCCTCTGGAAAGACCCATTGGGGTGCTTCTGACACTCTTTCTAAGGTTTTTTTGCGCACCGCTTCTTCAGCGATCGCCAGCATGTCATCGAGGGACGTACTGGCAATAAATTGGGACGCCTGGGCCCGATACTCTAGATTGGGGCATTGATCCCCTAGGACACACCCATTCACGCAGGCTTCTGCACAGTTAATGTCGGCTGGATTCATAGTGTTGTTCTCCTCAGCAACCGCCGTCGCTTGATCGAGCGAATTTAGTTACAAATTTTAATTAGTCCTCTCCCATTGTAAAACGAGGGGTAGGAAGTGTGAATGCTCCGCTCATGACGCTATGCCTCCGGCAGGCTAACGCCAACGCGTTCATTCGTAGGATGCGCGACGGGTTTGCTCAACGACCGGACTAAGAAGATGCTCAAAGAACCACTTCGGCAATATCAGTCAGCGTAGGCAGTGCCGGCGTTGCAATAGCGTAGGCACCGCGCTGGCAGCGGAGGGCAAAGGCGCAGTCTTCGCAGGCGGCCGATCCCTCAGGTAGCTGGGGCAGGGGTTGTCCATCTTGGTAGGCAGCGAGACTAGCCATCAGGTGTTCCACCAGGGTGGTCAAGCGTTGGCGCGTTTGCTGGTGTTGGGCTGTGCTGTAGGGAAAGGTGATGGATTGGGGGATCGGTTCCGTCAAATAGGGCTGTACAAACCAGTAGGTCATGCTGATGTGGTCGGGACTGTAGTCACTGGTTTCAGCCAGGACGAAGGGATAGAGGCGGGTTTGCCAATGCTGGGAGAGCCAGTGAGACTGTTGAGGACGAGGGTAGGTTTTCCAGTCAATAATCTGGGCTTGGTCATCACCCAGCAGCAGCAGGTCATACACGACGGTGAAGACAGCATCGCCTAGACGCAGGCTGCGCCGATGTTCACTGAGGCGATCGCGCCAAGCGCTGGGGTCAAAAATCTGGGGAACGGTTTGCACCAAGGCCTCCATGCAGCGGTAGAAGGAAACATCATCGGCCGAGTTGGCATGGAGCGGTAGCCCTAGATCCCGTTGCTGCATCAGGTGGTGGAAGCGGCTACCCCACTCTAGGTGCGATCGCTGTTCCGTGGGCATCAGGCCACTGAGCTGATCCCAATAAACATGCTGAAATTTTCGTTGGCAGAGACTGAGGACAGTCAGCGCACTTTGGGAAAGCTGGAGCGGCATGGAGTTGGTTGGATAACGGGACAGGGACGGCACCTAGGCAAGGCGTTCGACAAAGATGACATTTTCGGTGACCTGCTCGAAGGTGTCATCGTGGCTGATCACAAACAGTTGTTGGAACGATTTGAGATTGGCGATCGCTTCCGCCAGATGGCGACGGCGGGGGCGATCCATATTGGTGGTGGGTTCATCAAAGAAAGCCACGTCAATTTCCGCAAACACTCGCAGCAGGGCTAGGCGCACGGCCAAGGCTGCACACATTTGCTCACCGCCAGAGAGGTTCATAAATCGTCGGTTGTGGGGCCCTTCCTGCACCACAATGTCATAGTCTCGCGTCCATTCCAGGGCCACATTAGGGCGATTCAGCAGTTCCCGAAACAGGCGATCGGCTTCTTGGGAAACCGTTTGCACATAGCGCTCCGTGATCCGCGGCCCAGCCTCTTTGTAAACTTTGCGGGCAAAACTAATCAGGCGCTTGATCCGTTCCTTGGTCTTGAGATCAACCTCAGCCTGATCGCGCTTATGGGCCAACTCCATCAGGATGTGGATCTGCTCAGCCAATTCCGCCTGGCGCTGACGTTGCTGGGGCAAACTTCCCGACAGGCGATCGACCTGACGACGGGTGGCCTCATAGCGGCTGCGAATCCCCTCGGCAGCCTCGGCATCATAGTCCTGCATGAGGATTTGATACTGCTCCTCGATCGCTTGGGCCGCATCTTGACTCTGCTGGAGATCGGCGATCGCTTGATCTAGATCAGCCTGACGTTTGGGCACCTGATCCGCATCGTTGCGGTAGCGTAGATAGGCTAAATACCCGGTCTGGTGCTGCTGGCGCTGCTGCTGCTGGCGTTCAAGATCCCTATCGAGCTGGGCAAAGGGCACCAGTTGTAGATCTAAGGCAGCGATCGCATCGTCTACCTTAGCTAATTGATCTTGGGCAGTCTGTTGATCCTGAAGCAGGGCCGGCCGACGCTGCAGCTCCTGAGTCAGCACCTGGTGGCGGGCACGGGGATTGTCTAGGGCAGCAAGCTGCTGGGCCAGGTGCGATCGCTCCGTCTGCAACGGCGTGAGCTGGGCGAGCTGTTGAGTTAACTGCTCTAGGTGCGATCGCGTTTGTTCACCCTCGGTTTTCAAATCCACCAAGCGATGCCGCTTTTCCTCCAAGGTGGCCACCTCAGCCCGCTGACGATAGGCCTGATCCAAGGTTTGGGTGACCTGGGTCAACTGCTGCCCCAGGGCGATCGCCGACACCTGCTCCCCTAGTTCCGAGAGGATGCCTTGCAGAGCGGTGATCAGATCGGTGGTCAAGTCCCTATCGGCTTCGATGCTAGCGATCGCCGCTTGCAGGGTGTCACTGGGCGGAAGCTGGCGCAATAGGGCAATTCCTGCCTGAATGCGATCAAGATGGGGCTGCCGTTGGGCTTGGGTATGGGTGACCAGGTGCCGCAGCTCGGCTTCAAACTGTTTGGCGGCTTCCACCCGGCTCAACTGTTGCTGGAGGCGATCGCGCTGGCGCTCTAGCTCGGGGATCGCGGCGATCGCCTCTTCAAAGGGCTGGATGCGATCGATCTCCTGGGATACCTGCTTCCACTGGCCTCGCAGACGGTTTAAATGCTGTTCTAGACTTTGAAACTCAACGGTTTGGGCACTGAGGGCCTGAATCTGTTGATCGATCTGACGCTGCTGTTCCTCTAGCTGTCCCTGGGTTTCGAGCAACGGCTGCAGGCGATCGCAGTCTTGTTCGGCCTTTTCAACCTGCTCAAGCTGCAGGGCATAGCGGGTGAGCTGGTTTTGCCCTAGGGTGAGCTGTCGCTGTAGGTCTTGCCGCTGGGTTTGCAGTTGGTGGCGTTGCTTACGCTGCTGCTCTAGATCGGCCAGCATCTGCTCCGCCTGCAGGACGAGGTCGTAGCTCTCCCGATTTTCTGCGCAGAAGTTGGCCGCCTGCCGGGCCGCCTGCAGCGCTTGGTCTAGAATCTTCAGGGCGCTTTGCTTGGCCTCCACCTGGGCAGCGATCGCTTGTTTCTCAGCGGTGAGGGTTTGCAACTGCTGCTGACGCTGGCTGATCGCCGCTTGGCGTTCTTCAAGCTGGGCCAGCTCTTGCTCCAGGGCTGCCAGGTGAGTCTCATCCTGAGCGATCGCTTCCACCAGTGCTGCTTGCCGGGATTGCAGTTCCGGTAAAGGTTCTAGACTTTCGTTGTATTGAGCGATCGCCTGCTTCACTTGATCCAGTTCAGCCTTGGCATACTTCTCTAATGCCCCCGTTTCCTTGTAGACCAAGCGAAATTCTTCAACTTTCAAGATGGCGTCAAAAATCTGCTTACGCTGGGTGGGCGGCTGCAAAAAGTCAGACGTGACGGTACCTTGGGGAACACCGATGGTATTGGCAAAAAGCTGGCCGAGATCAATGCCAGGAGCAATGCCCAACTGCTGCCGTAGCCAAGGGGTGACTTCGTCTTCAATGTGGCGATAGTTGAGAACTTGGTCAAGCTGTGGATCGTAGAGGCGATAGCCCTTGGTGGTACAGCGCTGAACTTGATAGGTGCGCTCATCGTGGCTAGACACAAACTCCACCGCCACCTGGGTGCTGCTTTGACCGTTGCGAATTAAGTCTTCATTCTTATAGGATCCACGGTAATTGAAGAGTACCCAAGCGATCGCTTCCACGATGCTAGTTTTGCCCGCTCCATTTTCCCCACAGATAGTATTTACCCCTGGCTGGAATACAAAGTGGCGATCCTGGTGAGTTTTGAAATTCGTCAGAGTAACTGAGAGAATCTGCATAGGCTAGCATGTCATCGTGGTTTCTAGTCTAGAACAGATGTTGAAGGGCGATCGCCTTCTACCACTCTAGGCTCAGTAGAACAGGGCGATCGCTTCATATCTTTCCTCCTAGAGGATACCTAAGTCTAGCCTGGACTCAGGTATCCTCCAGAGTTGCACATTACTTACCCATGCCTAGCTGCTGTGCCTTTTGATAGACCTTACCTTCCGTGAGCAGCGAGGGTGCCACGATCACTTCCACCTGCTGCATCTCACGAATGTCCTTCGCGCCGAGGGTGCCCATGCTGGTTTGCAACGCCCCTAGGAAGTTGTGGGTACCATCATCGAGCTGAGCTGGGCCCCGCAGAATTTGTTCTAGCGTGCCCGTCGTGCCCACACGAATGCGGGTACCACGCGGTAGAACGGGGCTAGGGGTGGCCATCCCCCAGTGAAAACCTCGGCCCGGTGCTTCCTGGGCCCGAGCAAAGGGAGAGCCAATCATCACGGCATCGGCACCGCAGGCAATACACTTGCAGATATCGCCGCCAGTCACCAGACCACCATCCGCAATCACCGGCACATAGCGCCCTGTTTCTTGGAAATAATCATCCCGAGCGGCGGCGCAGTCGGCCACAGCCGTTGCTTGAGGAACCCCCACACCCAAAACACCGCGAGACGTGCAGGCAGCGCCAGGGCCAATGCCCACTAACACACCAGCAGCACCCGCCTTCATCAGGTTGAGCGTCACATCATAGGTGACACAGTTGCCCAACACCACAGGCATCGGCATCTCGCGGCAGAAGTCAGCTAAATCCAAAGGCGTTACGGCTTCAGGCGATAGGTGAGCCGTAGACACCACGGTCGCTTGAACAAACACAATATCTGCACCAGCTTCGGCAATAGCCGCCCCAAAGCGAGTGGCACCGACTGGGGTAATACTAACCGCAGCAATCCCTCCCTGGGACTTGATTTCCTGAATGCGCCGTTTGATCAGCTCTGGCTTGACGGGTTCAGCATAGAGTTCTTGCATGAGGGGTACAAACTCATCCTTGCCCACCGAGGTGATGCGATCGAGGATGGGGTTAGGATCGTCGTAGCGAGTTTGGATGCCTTCTAGGTTAAGCACACCCATGGCTCCCAACTGAGAGAGCTTGACCGCCATGCCCACATCAATCACGCCGTCCATAGCACTGGCAATGATGGGAATCTCACGCTCAATGCCGCCCATGCTCCAGCTTGTATCCGCTAGGGACGGATCCAGAGTTCTTGTCCCTGGCACGAGGGCAATTTCATCAATACCATAGGCCCGTCTAGCAGTTTTGCCTCTACCAAGTTGTATAGTCACGCGAGTCGCCCCCAAATCTATATTTGAACTAGAGTATCAAATTTTGTATCAAGAATGACTGACATTGCTAATAACAGTGGTAGTGCTCAACCATCTTGCCCATCATAGGTTCAACAGGGTTGACCCCATGGATCTACGGCGCAGCCTGGTTGACTGACCCATCTTTTTGCATAGACGGGGTTGGGCAACGGGCAACCCAGCACCAGCTCAGCGTCCACTGGGTTAGGCTAGCGCTAAGCCACCCCACCAGGGCATGAGGATTGCAGACGTTTTATCCGTCAATCAAGTTTGAAGCTCCGTATGCTCTCTATACTATGGAAAACTCTTGGAATTCGGTTTAGAAGCTGGACAAAACCCAGTAGAATTGACACTTGGGCGATTTCTAGTTGTTGTCTGCTCCCACAGTGCCACAAAAGTTTTGCACCATTCAGACTGATGTGCAGCCGCATAGGGTCTTGAGTGGTTTTTGCCCTCGTTGCTCCCGCATTGCTTCTGTATGCCTCAGTCGCCACTCCGTATTTAAGCAAAGTGGTGCGATCGCTCCACTTTGAGGTTGTTTGTGTTACTCAACATATCTGCTGATCATGCCAAAGGTTCTCGTTTCTGATCCGATTGATAAAGTCGGAATTGATATTTTGTCTCAGGTCGCTCAGGTTGATGTCCAAACCAAGCTATCGGTTGATGAGCTGATTCACTGCATTCCGGAGTACGACGCCCTGATGATCCGGTCGGGTACCCGCGTGACGAAAGAGGTGATTGAGGCAGGATCTCAGCTCAAAATCATCGGTCGGGCTGGGGTTGGCGTTGATAACGTAGACGTGCAGGCGGCTACACGACGCGGGATCATCGTCGTCAATTCCCCCGAAGGCAATACGGTTGCCGCTGCAGAACATGCGGTGGCCATGATGTTGTCCCTGTCTCGCCATATCCCCGATGCCAACCAATCCCTCAAGGCAAACCAGTGGGATCGCAAGCGGTTCACTGGGGTGGAGGTCTATAAGAAAACCTTAGGTGTGGTGGGGCTTGGTAAAATTGGCTCCCACGTTGCCACGATCGCCCGGGCTATGGGGATGCGCCTGTTGGCCTACGATCCATTCCTGTCCATGGAGCGGGCGGAGCAAATTGGCTGCCAGTTGGTGGAGCTAGATTTGCTCATCCAAGACTCTGACTACATCACCCTGCATTTGCCCAAAACGCCCGAGACCTATCATCTCATCAATGCAGAGATGCTGGATAAGATGAAACCCACGGCCCGGATCATCAACTGCGCTCGCGGCGGCATTATCGATGAGTTGGCATTGGCAGAAGCTCTGAAGCAGGGCAAGATTGCCGGGGCTGCTCTGGATGTCTATGAAGAAGAACCCTTGGGTGAATCGCCGTTGCGGGATCTGGGTACCGAGATCATTCTGACGCCGCACCTAGGCGCATCGACGGAAGAAGCTCAGGTGAACGTTGCTATTGACGTGGCGGAGCAAATTCGGGATGTGTTGCTGGGGCTGCCGGCACGCTCAGCGGTGAACATTCCTGGCTTGCGTCCTGATCTCTTGGAAAAACTGCGTCCCTACTTGGCCTTGGCAGAAACCTTGGGCAACTTGGTCAGTCAAATGGCGGGCGGACGCATCGAGTCGCTCAACATTCGTCTGCAGGGTGACCTAGCGGTCAATGAAAGTCAGCCTTTGGTGATTGCGGCCCTTAAGGGTTTGCTCTCCCATGCGCTGCAAGAGCGGGTGAACTATGTAAACGCTACCATCGAAGCCAAGGAACGGGGGATTCACGTCATCGAAACCCGAGATGCGTCGGTGAAAGACTACACGGGATCGCTGATGCTGGAAGCCAAGGGTTCCATGGGCAGCCATTCCGTCACCGGGGCTATCTTGGGTGACGGCGAAATCCGGATCACCAGCATTGATGGCTTCCCGGTGAATGTGCCGCCCAATCGCTATATGCTATTCACCCTACACCGCGATATGCCGGGCATTATTGGCAAAATTGGCTCCCTCCTGGGCAGCTTCAATGTCAACATTGCCAGTATGCAGGTGGGACGAAAGATTGTCCGTGGTGATGCGGTGATGGTCTTGAGCATTGATGATCCCCTGCCGGACGGAATTTTGGCGGAGATCACCAAGGTGCCAGGCATCCGCGAGGCCTACACCGTGGCCTTGGGTGCCAATACCTAGAACTCGGAGCGATCGCTCTCGATGCAGGCTCAGATGGGCTGATGGCAGGGCGATCGCTTCTTAGGTCGGTCGGTTGGGAGCACTGCGGTGGCGCATAGGTGAGCCCCAATCATTAAGATCGGCCACAGGATTAGCCTTAAGGGCTGGATTACCCCCTACTCTGTGAGGTGGGTTCTGAGCATCATCATGGGGTAGAGGGCAGTTTCATCATCCAATATGAGGGACGGTTGTCTTGGTCAATAGCTGGTGGGAAATCCAAGTTTTATGCGATGCAAATGCCGAGGAGCTCGTCTTCTGGCGGCTAGAAAAGTTTGGGTGCCGGGGTACATCTAGTGAAACCAACGGCAGCAACTGCTTGATGAAAGCCTATTTGCCTCAGTTGGAAGCCCAGCTCTTAGACCTATCTGCCCTGTCCATTTGGCTGCAGCAAGATGCCACCTTTGCCAGTTTGCCCACGCCCACGGTGCGCTGGCAACTGATTGATGAAGAAGACTGGGCCAGCAGTTGGAAAACCTATTGGCATCCCCAGGAAATTGGCGATCGCCTCTTAATCAATCCATCCTGGATAGAGCCCCCCACCGACAGCGATCGCCTAATTCTCCAGCTAGATCCTGGGGCTGCCTTTGGCACCGGTGCCCACGCCACCACTCAGCTTTGTTTAGAAGCGTTGGAAATGCGCTTGGGCGCTACCGCTACCACGCCCGAAGGTGGTGACAATTTGGTGATTGCTGACATTGGCTGCGGGTCGGGCATCCTGTCGATTGCGGCGGCTTTGATGGGAGCGGCCCAGATCTACGCGGTCGATACCGATCCCTTGGCCGTACGCTCGACGCGCACCAATCGAGATATGAACAACATTTCCAAGCATCAGCTGATGGTGCAAAAAGGCAGCTTGGCGGACTTAGTTGAGCAATTGACGGAGCCGGTGGATGGCATTTTGTGCAACATCTTGGCCGAGGTGATCCTCGATTTGATTCCTATGATGGGAGACATTGCCAAGCCAAGCACATGGGCAGTGCTGAGCGGTTTGCTGATTGAGCAAGCCAAGCCCGTTGCCGATACCTTAGAGCAGCATGGCTGGATTGTGGCAACGCTTTGGCGGCGCAAGGACTGGTGTTGTTTGAACATTCGCCGCTCGTAGATCCAGGTTTCCCTGCTCCAATGCTCAAACCCTCATGAGAAGAGGGTTGAGCGACGTCGAAACCCGGCAACTGATTAACTTCAGCTAATTGAGTCCACCTACTTAGCAAAACCAATTAGGAAAGGGCAACTGTGATTCCATTAGATTTGGTTTCGGTAGATGCACTTGAGTCTTTGGCGGCGAACGCCCAGCAGCATACGCAGTCGGGTCAATTACCCACCTATATTCCTGCGTTGGGGCAGGCTAATCCATCGGGATTTTCCGTTCACCTGTTGACGATCACAGGACAGACTATACAAGTAGGCGATCGCCCCCTGCCGTTTGCGTTGATGAGCGTGATTAAGCCATTCATCATGCTCTATGCCCTAGAGCAGGTTGGGGCAGAGTCGGTGTTGCGCAGTGTGGGGATTCAGCCTTCAGATTATGCCTACAATTCCCTAGAGCAGCTCGAAGCCGATCGGGGATTTCCGCGCAATCCCATGATCAACAGTGGGGCGATCGCCCTCTGCAGTCGTTTGCCAGGCGCTACGCCCCATGAACGCTGCCATCGCCTTTGCCAATGGCTGAATGACCAGGCTCAGACCCATCTGGCTTTAGATGAAACAATTCTGGCCTCTGTCCGCGATCGCCCCAATGAACAGAACCAAGCGATCGCCCGTTATTTAGACGTGACGGATCACCTCGGCACCGCCGCCGCCGAGGCGCTGGATGTGTATGAGCAGCTTTGCTGCCTGTCGGGCACAGTGTCTGACCTAGCCCAGTTGGGTTTGCTGCTGGTGGCGGGAGCGATCGCCCCTCGCCATCGGCAACTGGTCACTGCCTTGATGATGACCTGCGGGCTATACCAATATTCTGGACGGTTTGCCGTAGAGGTGGGTCTGCCTGCCAAGTCGGGGGTGAGCGGTGCGGTGTTGGCTCTGGTGCCTCGTCAGGGAGCGATCGCTTGCTATAGCCCGGCCCTAGATGCGATCGGCAACTCCGCGGCCAGCCTTTGGTTTCTACGCCAGTTGGCCGCCCAAGCAGATCTGAATGTGTTTGGCTAGAAAGATTGAACTAGTACTCTGAGGCGGACGTGACCCGCCTATTTGCTGAGGCGGGAAACCTCATATGTCCTGGATTCCTTTTCGTTCTTCTGTTTTCGTTCTTCTGTCTTCCGGTACTAGGAATATCGGGCTAGGATTTTTTGGGGCGTTGCATCACCATCTTTTCAAAATTCATCGCCGTCACCCCAATCGTGACAATCAACACCCCAATAATTTGCACCATTGCTAAGTCCGTGCGGGGCCCCGGCGTAATCAAAAAGGCCAGGAGAGCCGTCAACACCGGCCCGCTAGACGCAATAATCGACGCCCGCGCCGCCCCCATATAGCGCACGCCATAGTTGTTCATCAAGTAGCCCACTAAGGTCAAGGCTCCCAAGATAAAGCCGCTGGCCAAGAGTCCTACCCGTCCTTGGGGGTTGAGGGATAGACCATAGTCAAACCCTGTAATGGGACTGGTGAGCGGTAGCACAATCAGGCTGAGGCAGGTTAAGACAAAAATGGTAAAAAACTGGATGACGCTGACCGGCACCGGATGCAGTTTTCGGAAGCTAATCTGCATGGCAATTAGGTAAAAGGCAAAGGCGATGCCGGAAATAATCGCCGTGCCAATGCCCCAGACTGATAGTTCACCCGTGCCAACAAGCCTTGGCCAACTGGTGAGCACAACACCCAGGAAAATAGCGATCATCACCACAACGCGCAGCCAACTGGGGCGATCGCCAAAAAATATCCAGGCGAGGGGCGCGGTAATGATGGGGTACATGAATAGAATCGTCACCGCAACGCCCGGCCCCACACCGGCAATGGAAATATAGATTAAGACCTGCGATAGGAAGAGGAAGAAGCCGCTGCCCACCACACTACGCATCAATCCATAATCTTGAGAAAGGCAAAAGCCCTTAATTTCACTCCAAGTCTTGGGGTAGATCACCATGGCAATCAACGCCATCAGCGGCACCACAATCAACATGCGAATCAGCAGCACCAAAATCGAGTTGCCTAGGCTAGACAGGCTAATAAATCCGCCCAGGGACCAAATGTTGAAAATGCTGCTTTCGTTGCCAATGATGCCCACCACCACGTTGTGTAGCGAAAGCGCCAGGGTAGACCCCAGCACCATAATCAGGCCCAGTTGGAACGAGGAAAGCGCTTGAGCCGGCGGCTTGGATGGAGCAGGAGCTGCCATGGGTGGGGGAGAGCCATTACGATGGGCGGTGGCCACACCACCCTCCGGTGGGGGAGATGAACTCCAGGGGTTGGGAGAGGATCCCATATAGCCGTTTTGGTCGGCGGGACGCACCTGCGATCGCCGCACTTCCTCTTGAAGCTGTTGATTGAGACGGCTCACCAGCACCTCTAAAATAGCTTCTCCCTGCTGCTGCATCGTTTGCATCCGATTGAGCTGTTGGGATAGGGAGCTTTGATAGCTGCTCAGGTCGCGTTTGACGGAGGTGAGGGTCTGGTTGAGGCTGGTATCTAAGGAGTTAAGCACCCGATAGGTAGCGTCATCCTGGCTAGCTGGCGTACTGGGGTGATCGGCTAGGGTTGGCGCTGGCTCAGAGCGATCGGGCTCTTGGTGCATCTCGCTGAGGCGATGTACCATCAAGGTTTGGAGATGATCGGCGATCGCTTGGGCCATTTGCGAAGCCCAAATCTGCTGCTGAGCAACTTGCTGCTGAGATAGCGTGGCCTCTTGATGGGTGGTTAGATCTTGCCGCCGAGACTGCAGCGCGTCAATATCGTTCATCAGCTTCGACTTCTCGGTTTGAAGTCGGCTTACATCTTGGCTCAGTTGAACCACTAAGCTTTGCTGTAGCTGCTGCAAGTCTTGGCTCATCTTAGCCAAAACTTGATCAGGGTGATGACCCTGGTCTGAATCAGAATTATTCGGTAGATTGTTCAGCGACTCCATCCGTATGCAACCTCTAGCACGGCGGTTAATGCGTGATGATCAAGTGAGTGATGATATCAGTGTGGCTTAAAGCACTTCGACCCTATATTAATAACGTCTTCAAGAGAGACGGGCAACCTGCTAACTTGCAGTAATGAATCTTTAACTATCCCACCCAACGTCCGGTGAGTATCGTTGTTATCTCTTCTATAACATTGCGAGGCGATCGCTGCCCAAACTAGGCTGCTACCCAAGACAGCAAGCCATCGACCATGGAATCCAACCGCAGACTACACCTGAGACTCTCGGTTATCCCCAAGATAGGTTGTAGATGCCAGGGCTGCTCTCGGTTTCAGGATTGCTCCAGAAGCTAGGCTGTCAGTCATTGCAGATAGCACCGTTGACAAAGTATAGAAGACTGCCAGCAAGAATGAGTGATTCTTGAAGAATCTATGCTCGCTATTTTAGCCGGATTATTACCCAAGCTCCTTGCTCAGCCTAGGATTCTATCCTGACGTTCATCCAACGAATGCTACGCCGTGAACAAGCCTAAGCTGCGGTTTCTTGATGAAAAATTGTCTAGATATAAGTCTGTCACACAGAGGTGTTAACGGTCAGATCCATCGGCACCTGGGTGGCACCCCGTAGATCAATCTGCTGGAGATCGACGCCAGTAAACGTCGCGTTGAGAAGATTGGCCCCTACGAAGGACGCCTCGGATAGGTCTGCTTGGCTGAAATCTGCTTGCTCTAGCTCACTGAGGTTGAAAATCGTGGTGCGACAGCCTGCCTGGACTAGGGTGACAAAGGCTAGATTAGCCCCACTTAAGTTGGCGGCTTGCAAGTTCGCCTGGTTGAGATTGGCATGGCTCAGGTTGGCCCAGCGGAGATGGGCCATGGTCAAATTAGCGGCACTGAAGTCGGCATAGCGAAGGTCAGCAGCGCTCAAGTTAGCATCACTGAGGTTGGCACGCTGGAAGTTAGATTGTCTTAAATCCGTATGCCCCAGGTTGCAGCCCGTCAAACAGGCTTCGCTGAAGATGGCCTCTCGCAGCACCGCTTCACTGAGATTTGCGCCCCTCAAATTGGCATTGCTGACATAGGCTTCGCCCAGGTAAACCTCGCTGAGGTTGGCATCTGTGAGATTGGCATCGCTCAAAATCACCCGACCTAGGTCAGCCCGAGATAGATTCGCTTGGCTGAGATTGGCGTTGCTGAAATCCGTTTGGCTGAGGTTGGCCCGCTGGAGCTGAATGCCTTGAAGATCAGCATCGGATAGATCGACATAGGCCGGATAGGTACCTCGCCAGTGGTTCCATACGTCCACGCCCTGCTTCAGTAGCGCTAAGTGTTCTGCATTGGCCATGGCTAAAGTTCCTTCACACGAGCATCTCACTGAGGATTGGCAAGCAGGAGCAACAACGGCTACGGAGGGAGGCTCATGGTCGAGTAGACCCAAGGATCATGGGCTCCTGCATCTCAATCTGTGCTTGCTTATTCCAGAAGGGAGTCGCCCTGTCCGGACTATTGCAGGGCTAGGGGCGATCGCTTGATTGCTTGACCTCTAGTCCTTAGGGTACCCAAGGGAGCTGTCCTTGATCGCTCTAGTACCTGAGGTGTCAGTCACTCGCCTAGGTGCTGAGATGGGAAACCTGGCGTGTCCTGGACTTCCTTTTCGTTCTTCTGTCTTCGTTCTTCTGTCTTGCGATACTAGGACTCATCTCCATCCTGTTTTTGCCAATCCTGGGGCGGGCGATCGCTGCTCCAGGCCCACCAAGCCTGGCCACATTCGCAATCATAAAACTCTTGCCACTTACGGCGATAGTCATCGCTGATTACGGGAGCACGGCGGTTAATCCAGACATGGTTGGCCTGCTGCGATGATGCGCCGCAGCGAGGACAGCAAAAAGACAGGGCATGAATGGCTGGTTCAGCCCATTGAGGCGGCGTGGGGTCAAAAGCATCCATGAATTAGCGAGCTGGAAGTATGGGTGATTATGCTGGCTATACCCTGTGTTTCGGGGCGATCGCTAGGGTCAAAGGCTGTGATACAGGGGCACCTAGCCCGACTCATCGGTTGGGAGCAGAGTCGGCTGAAAGACTGCCTTTAGCTTATCAGGTCTACTCGAATCTGGACGTTGGGGAGCGATCGCTTCGGCAATTCTCGGTATGGGCATCTTGCCGGAGCTTGTTGAGAACAGTATCTTATGGTGTCAGCGCTCCTGCGTTGACACCTATCTCGGTCACTCCTGCGACCATTCATCGTGCGACTTGAAGCCTGGGCGCAGGAGCGCCGCTTAGAGCATTCCCACGCTCAGCATAGGAACGATTCGGATGCATCACTTTTTACAGCCAAGACACTGGCACCTAGATTGCAAAAAAACGCAAACTTTCTGCCGTGCAACGTCAAGAAATCATACTATGATTCCCTAGAGTCAACGTCGAAGGGCGGTGGCGATCGCTGCATTCATCCTCTGCAGCAGCCTGCGAATTATCGTGGAGTCAGTCAAACCTGTGAACCTTCTCCTTAATCTCATTTCATTAGTCGGGATTTTCGTCCTTTGCTTCGTTGCTTGGCTTGGCTCCGAACACCGCCGAGTAATTCAATGGAACGTTGTCATTGTTGGGATTACGCTGCAATTGTTGGTGGGCATCCTGGTCTTTGGCGTGGGCAGCTACCTGATTGATGGCATCAACAACATTATTAACCCCATTCTCGATGCCTCGGAAGCTGGCGCTAAGTTTCTCTTTGGTGGGCCAACGTCCATCCTGGCGGTAGATCCCGTTGCCAGTCCAGGCCCTGGGCCTGCCGGTCGCTGGATTGCGCGGGCGGTGGGGGATGCCTATGTAGCCATTCCAGGCGATCGCCTTGGCCCAGACACCTTAAATCCAGGCTTCTCCTATGTGCTAGCCTTTCGAGCTTTACCCCAGGTGATCTTTTTTGCGGCGCTGGTCGCTCTGCTCTATCGGCTGAATATCATTCAACCGGTGGTGCGGGTGTTTGCCTGGGTGTTCAAACGCACCATGAACATTAGTGGCGCAGAGGCCTTGTCGGGGGCAGCCAATATTTTTGTCGGCATCGAATCAGCGATCGCCGTCAAGCCCTTTTTGCCGAGAATGACCCGCAGTGAACTCTGCGCCATTCTCACCAGTTGCTTTGGATCCATTGCTTCATCGGTTTTAGGGCTCTATGCCGGTTTTTTGCGGGGTAGCTTTCCTGACATTGCCGGGCATTTGGTCTCGGCCTCAATTTTGACCATTCCCGCCTGCTTTGTGATTTCCAAACTGCTGGTGCCCGAGATGGGCGAACCCGAGACCATGGGCCATGTGCCTGAGGATGTAACAGAAGGTAACCCGGAGAACCGCCCCTCCCCGGTTGATAGCTTGATTATCGGAGCCCTAGATGGGGTGAAGATGGCCGTGGGGATTGCAGCAGTTTTGATTGCCATTCTCGGCGTCATCGCGCTGTTTAACGCTCCCTTCAATCAAATCGCTGTATGGATTGATGGCGCAGACGTTAACCCCCTGCTATCCGAATTCCTGCAGCAGCCGTTACGCAACCTGATGGCGATGCTCTTCCTGCCCCTCACCTTCTTAACGGGGGTGGCGCTAGATTGGCAAAACCTTTGGCTGGCATCGACCCTGATTGGGCAACGGCTGTTTGAAACCAACATTCCCCCCTACCTAGCCCTCAATGGATTATCCCAATCGGGAGCCATTAGCGATCGCTCTCTCCTGATTGTGAGCTACGTGCTCTGTGGCTTTGCCCACTTTGCATCCTACGGCATCTTCGTAGGCGGTCTGTCGGCGCTGGTGCCAGAACGCCGCTCCGAAATTTCTGCCCTCGGCTTCAAGGCTCTCTGGGGCGCGACCCTCGCCACCTTAATGACCGGTTGTGTCGCAGGGGTGTTCTTTGGTCTACTGGGCGAACCCACCAGTATCATTGGTCGCTAATCATCTCGTTCTGTCCTACTGCGTCATCTCTACCCTATGAAACGTACCCAATGGTTCATTGGTTTAATTGGTCTTACGGCTGCTGTGATGATTTTGCTGCAGGGACAGCCGTGGTATCTGCCCGTCTATGCCCAAGATCCAGCGCCTGCCACACCGGAAGCTGTCTCAGAAGAGGCACCGGCTGCTGAGGAAGCCCCAGAGACTGCTGAGGAGGGAGCGGCTGGCGAAGCTCCAGCACCAGCGGCTGAGGAAGGAGCGACTGACGAGTCTCCAGAAACAGCGACTCCGGCAACAGCGACTCCGGCAACAGCGGCTGAGGAACCTCCGGCTAGCCCTGAAGCCACCACCTCACCAGCCCCTAGCTTGGCGTTAGCAGAGGAGGGGTATCAAGATCCAGGACAGCGCTTTCAGGTGGGCTTACTGGCAGACTATACCCAAACCATGCTGGCGGGGGTGCCAGTTTTTGAATCCCCCGATCGCACCCTGGCCTACACGGTAGCCCTGCGTCCCCGTGCCACCGATGTGGACTTAAATGCAGGAGCCCTATCTCAGGTAGCGATCGACACCTTCCGCACTGGAGAAGGGTTACAGGTCGGTGCCTTTGAACCGGTCACCGATGGAGCCCGCTTGCCCTGGACAGGAACGCTCACCATGGGCCGCAATACCCAACCCATGCAGGGGGTGATGCTGGCGCGGCAGGTGCCCGGGCGGGTGTTGTTGCTGTTGGTTGCGGCCACGGCGGAAGCGGCAGACCAGGTAGACGCCGTTTATGCCACCCTCGAACCCACCCTGACGGCCCCAGACCCTGCCTAAGGATCTGTCAATCTACCCCACAGGTTCTACCCCACAGGTTCCACACCACAGGACAGATAGCCAACTGGTCCCCGATCGCCCCTTGGAGGAGATGATGCTCTCCCTGAGGGGCGATCGCTTGTTAACCCCCTATGTGCAAGGGTTTGAGTGCTATGGATCTAGATCAATAACGTCACCAACCCAGCGGGCAAGTTGGCCCAGTTGAAAAAGCCGACCGATCGCTCCCCCAACCTCTAGGCAGCTAGATGATGATGAATTCATCGCAAGAGACACCAACGTTCTTGCCCATCCAAAGAATCTCGTCTATCTGTTAAGGAGTCATCTATGAAATCGTTCCTCCACCGCATCGCTGCCCTGACCGCCGCCGCTACCACCCTCTCCGTGAGTGCGCTCTCAGCCATCCCAGCGATCGCCTCCAGCCCCTTCGGTCAGCAAGACGTTGATCAAAACAAATTTGTCGCCGTGGCATCTCCCATCGGCAGCGGCAATTCCCACCAGCTTTTGATCCTCGAACAAGTCTCCAACTCCCGAAGCTGCTGGAATGAAGTGGGTAATGCTCCCGTTGAAATCGATCCCCTCTTGCTGAGCTTCGATTTCACCGGCATCTGCGGTCGCAGCACCGACAGCAACGGCTACTCCATCCGCATGAATGGTCAAGACCTAGGAATGCAGTACAGCCTACGGGTCACCCGCAAGAATGGCGAAATGGTCTTGGTGGGCGTTCCCTTCCGAGGTCAGGGTGAAACCCTAGAAATTGGTCGCTCCAACGGTGTCACCAATAACTTCGCCAAACTGAGCCTGGATGATGGCTGGCGGTTCACCAAGCGCACCTACGATGGACGCACCCTCGGCCATGTTTACCTCACCTATGATGGTGACACCGCCGCTGTGCCCAATCCCGGCAATGGTGGCGCTACACCCGCGCCCAATCCCGGTGGCACCCCTAGCTTCCGCGACATCTCCAACGACATCTATGCCCGAGACATCAATACCGCTGTATCCATGGGCTTCATCGCCGGATTCATGGAAGACAACACCTTCCGCCCCCAAGCCCAGCTAACGCGGGAACAACTGGTCTCCATGGTGCTAGAGTCGCTGCAAACCTTGCCCGACGTGGACATGGAACTGCCCACCACCACCTCTCGCAACCCCTTCCCTGACGTGGCAGCTTCTCGCTGGAGCGCAGCGAAGATCCAGTTTGCTCAACAAAGCGGTATCGTCACCGGCTATCAAGATGGCAACTTCCGCCCAACCCAAGCCGTGACCCGTGCCGAACTGATGGCAGTGCTCCGGCGCGCAGCAGAATATGCCCAAACCCTCCAAGGTCAACCCACGACCTTGCCAGGCAATCAAGCGTCGTTCAACTTCGTTGATATTAATGGACATTGGGCCAACCCTCTGATTAGCCAAATGTCTACCTACTGCGGCGTTGCCTCGCCATTGAACGAACGGGGAAGCAACTTTGCACCGGATAGCGCTGCTCAACGGAACTACGCAGCCGCTGCTACTCTCCGGATGTTGAATTGCTCGACTGAGCAATAGAGAAGTGGAGGGCGATCGCTCTCCCTGGATAGGATGGATGCTCTGTTAGTCCAGTTCTGTTAAGCCTGTTTCGAAGACGATTAGATTCTATGGATTGGGGTTGGATGACGGGGTCGTCCAACCCCTTCTTCATGGTGAGTATGGGTGATTGTGTTGAGATCGGATGGTGGCAGATGGGAAAACAGCAAAATATTAAGGACTATCACGGATTGTCAAGAAAGACGTTGTTATGAATAGTTCTTTATCATGGATTGACTATGGTGTAGGTATCTCCACTCAAAATCGTCAGTCACCCTTTTATAAAGACTGGCTTATCAAAACGCCTGCCCAGGATGCGATCGCATCCTGGGTTTTTAAATGGGGTTGGGTCATGCCAGACAAGCGTTCCAGCCCTAGCGGGTATAGCCCAACATGGGTAGCAGTAGAGTCACAAAATGGTAGACCAAGGGGGCGGTGAACACATAGCTGTCGGTGCGATCCAAAATGCCGCCGTGACCGGGAATCAGTTGCCCGGAGTCTTTGACCCCGGCATCGCGTTTCATCATCGATTCCGTCAGGTCGCCCATTAAGCTAGCTACGCCAATCAGGAGTCCTAGGGCAATTCCCGTGAGCCAGAAAGCTGGAAACTCTAGGAGCCGTGCCCCAGCGATCGCCACTAGAACACTGCCGGTGATGCCAAAAACAGCCCCTTCGACGGTCTTTTTGGGGCTGAGGTCGGAGAGCCGAGTTTTGCCATAGAGTTTGCCAAACACATAGGCCCCAATATCCGCCGCCCAGATGCAGGCAAAGGTAACCAGCGTCAGGGTTAGCCCGAGGGGGAGATCCTCCAGGGCCCAGCCGTTTTGCGGCCAATCTCCCCAGAACGGTAAGCTGGCCGCGTTGCTTTCCAGCGATCGCAACCGCACCCAGTAACTAGGGAGATAGCCACCATAAAACAAGCCCAAGACGGACGTAGCAATGTCAGCGATCGTGGCAAATTTGGGTTGAAAGAGGAGATAAAAGCAAATCATGGTGCCAGCAACAGGCATCACCGCATCGGCTAGCTCCGAGGAAAGAGTAGCAACCACTAGCATGGTGAGGCTAGCAATCAACGTCGTTTTGGCAGCAGGCGCAATGCCTTTGGCCCGAGCGAGCTGGAAGTATTCTTGTAGACCGAGGTAAACAATGATGCCAAACCCAGCCGTGAAATACCATCCACCCAAAAAGATCATCCCAAGAGCCAGGATAATCGCAACAATTGCACTGAGGAGGCGGGCTATCGACATAGATATTACACAACGCGGCTCTGAAGGATGAGTGAACTAGGGTATACCAAAAGAGCCTAGGGCTGAAAGCTTTCGATATCTGTGGGTGGCAAACCGAGTTAGGCTTGCGGGTGACAAGATGACATGGGACAGGCGATGGCTGGTTGAGCAAAGACCAAGCCTTGGGCGTCGTGGCACTCTCACGTTCATGACCACGGTCGATTGATCCAAGCATCAGCTATCCTGATTGCACCGACCACCCTGATTTCACCAACCATCGCTAGAATGATGGCGGGTTATCAGTATGGTGATCCATTGCAATGATAAAGTAAGACTCGCTGGAGACCTTCAGTTTCAGCAGCTTTTATCTTTTTAGCGTAACGTAACCCTCTCAATAGTGGAGCTGCTCTACCGCGTGAGCGACATCGGGATGAACCTAACGATCGCCGATCAACCCCCTCGAATCCTACTCGTTGAGACAGATGACGTTCTGGCTCAGCAAGTTAGCCTTGACCTCCAAGAAGCTGGCTATGAAACAGCGATCGCCCGCAATGCGATGGTGGGTTTACAACAGGTCAAAGACTTTCAGCCAGCTTTGATGGTGGTGGATCGAATGCTCTCCAATGAGTCGGGCATAGACCTCTGTGAGCAAGTACGAGCGTCCGGTAGCCGAATTCCCATTGTATTAATGATGGTGCGCGAGTCGGTGGAGGATCGGGTGGCTTGCCTGGCGGCTGGAGCCGATGACTATTTTCTTAAACCCTACCGAGTGGATGACTTTCTGCGGCTCATCCGGTTCTACCTTCAGCCGGATATGCCCAATGCAGAACAGCTACGCTTTGGGGATTTGATTTTGGATCTATCCACCCGTCAAGCGATCCGGGGCGATCGCACCATTGACTTGACGATGAAGGAATTTGAGCTGCTCAAGTTTCTCATGGAACATCCCCGAGATGTGCTGACGCGGGAGCAAATCCTCGAAAATGTTTGGGGGTATGACTTTGTGGGTGAATCGAACGTCATTGAGGTTTATGTGCGCTACCTCCGCCTCAAGATTGAAAATGATGGAGACAAGCGCCTCATTCAAACCGTGCGCGGCGTTGGGTATGTGCTGCGCGAAACCTAAGGTTAGCGTTAGCCGTCTGCTGAACTACACCTGCTCCCTTGGGATCGAACCAGTGTAGTTGAGCATAGATGGGACGATGGGTCCTGTCTATCTCGATGGATAGCGATCGCCATCCCGCTACAAGCAACTTGTCCAATTAGTGCGGGTGGGGCCTAGATTCAAGCGAATAAGGGAAAAGAGCCAGTTGGGTTCACCGCGATCGCTTCGGATCTCAACCACTGCCTAGCGTTGATTTACTTTAAAACTGCAAGCTATGGTTTACTCTGCTTCTGCGATCGCCCTCATGATGGGCCTCAGTGTCATGATGATGGGCTGTGCGGCTCCCTCGACGGCTGAGTCCACTCCTGCAAGCAAACCGCCCGTGACTGTTTCTTCTCCCGATACAGCGCCGCCCTCCGAGGCACCTCCAAGTCCTGAGCTCAACGACCAGGCCCAATCCTTGCCGATTACCGCTACCGCCCTGATAGCTGGGGAGGTGATTGAGCTGGAAGTGGCCCAAACCCCAGAACAGCAGGCCCTGGGTTTGATGTATCGCACCAGCCTGCCCGACAACCGAGGGATGCTGTTTCCCTTCGATCGCCCTCGGTTTACGCGGTTTTGGATGCGGAATGTTGAGATTTCCCTGGATATGATTTTCCTGACTGGGGATGAGGTGGTGGCGATCGCCCAGGATGTACCGCCTTGCCGGGAAACCGTATGCCCCACCTACGGCCCTGATACCCAAATCACCCAGGTGATTGAGCTACGCGGCGGGCGAGCAGAAGAACTGGGTCTGGAAGTGGGCGATCGCATCACGATTACGCCTGTGCCCTAAAACTATCTACGTGGGCGATACCACCTGACTGCCGTGGCTACGGGGATCATCGTTACTGGAGGGTGCCACGGTGCGAGTTTCCACATCCGAGACACGACCCCGACCTTGCAGATAGGGCAAGGGGCCGCCTTCGATCAGAGCATCGAGATTTGCCGCCATCACCGGCCGCGGCTGTTCACCAATGGTGCTGGCGATCGCTTCCCCTTGAGGATCGAGAAAGACAAAATGGGGAATGCCGTCCACTTGGTAGTGCAGCATTTCCGGCAGCCATTTGGTGTTGTCTACGTTCAGCATGACAAAGTTGAGGCGATCGCCATAGGCCTGCTTGAGCGTTCCCATGTCGCCGGCCATGGCTTGGCACGACGTACACCAGTTAGCGTAAAACTCCACCAGCGTTGGCTTGCCGTTGGTCAACGCCAGGTCTAGGGGAACTGATGCTTCGGCAAGAGCGGCCAGAGACGTTCCCGTAGACTTGGTTTGAATGCCTAAAAAGACAGACACCGACAGCGCTACGGCGACAAGCACAACCACTAAGTTGCGCAGGCGGGTCATGGAGGTGGAGCTAGAATCCGAGTGGGTCATAGATTTTTATCGCTAATACGTTGAGCAGGGATGCTCTTGTTCTATTGTGAAAACAAGGCCGGGTTGAATCAAGGCAGCCATACCCGGCACTCTGTATGCTGCTTGACCTAAGAGGAGAGCGATCGCCATGATCCAAACCAATTCTGAACACCTATCCCTAGAGCAGGCTCAAGCCACGCTCAAGCAGTTTGACTACGATCGCTCTGAAGCCATCGCCAGCACGCCCCAACAGGTGCAGGCAGCGCTCAAGCAGGTGGCGCAGCACAGCGACTATCAGATGTTGGGCATCTGTGCCGACACCCTAGATCAGGGTAAGACAGCCCTTGTCGCCTACGCAACGGCCCTAGGCTATCCCGTTCAGCCCGATGCCCTAACGCCCGTTGAAGGCCCTGTCTACATCAAGTTCAATCCTAAAACCGGCCTGCTCTACAGCGATCGCTACGTGGGCGATCATCGGGGGGTGTTGGTGTCCTGCCAGTCTGCCTATGCGGACGGTCTGAACGAGATGTATGGGCATCTGCCGTTAGACCTGTTTACAGCCGATGCGTGAGCAGAGCTAGGTAGACTCTAGGCGTCTTGCTTGGATGTGGTCGTGAGCGGATCGGAGAAGATCACCTCCTCCAAGTCTTGGCGGGTTAGGGAATATTTGAAGGATCGCTGAATATCTTCTCCGTCGTCTCCGGCATTGAGGTAACGAACCACCAAGGAATCAACCTCCATGGTAATTTCGGCCTGCCAATCGGGCGTATGCAACGACCAGCAGTGTAGATTGGTGACATCTTGCTGACAGCCCTTGGACGCTAGCCACCGCTCAATATCGGGGAGGGGATGATTATAGAGCGGTGTATCTGTAGAGGGTAATATCATAGGTAACCTACTCGTAAACGGCATAAACGGCACAGCAGAGCCACGGTTGGCATCATCGGAGTATCCAAAGCATCGCTACAACACAGCAGCCAGCGATCGCCCCCCGATAGTTAATTGTATCGAACTGTTACTCTCTCCATCGGGCTCTCTCAGATTTGCTCGGCGGTTGGCGAGGCGGATGATCGGGGGTTGGCTGCTGGGGAACTAACTTGGACGGCTGGCACCGGGGTTTGGAGGGTGACTTCTCCACGGGTAAGGCCCACGGCGATCGCCAGCAGCACACAGCCAATAAACGTGACGGTCAAAATGAGTAGGGCAAACAGCTCCCCGGCAGAGAGGGGGCGATCGGTGGGATCGAGGTAGGCAGAAGACTTGCGGAACGAGGCCGCCTGGGAAAGGGACGGCTGCGGCTGGATCACCGAGACCCGCGCATAGCCCATCTTTAGGTCGTAGGCGAGGCGGCGATCGGGATTGCTGAGGGTGGCATAGGCCTCGTTGAGGTCTTGAAACTTGGCCGTCGCGATCGCTGCCGGTAGGGTTGTGGTGTCTGGATGGTAGAGCTTGCTGAGATCTCGGTAGGTCTGGCGAATGACTTGGGGCGAGGCCGACGGATCGGTACCCAACAGTTGGTAGTAGTTGAGCGCAGTGGCGGGGGTAGAAGGTTGGGCAGAATGACCAGTTGTCACAACCGCGTCTCTCTCTCAGGATTAATCTATAACAGCTTGACGGCTAGGAGCGCTACGCTTTAGCCAGGCTACTGAACTATTCTAGCGATCGCTGAGCCGTCAAGAAACCCTCTAGGGTCGATTTTGGGTCTAAGCTTAAGCGGTGCCAAAACAGTCGGCTCGGGTTAGGCGAATCTGGGCCAGGGTGAAGACGACGGGAATGATGCGTCCGTAGTTGGTGGCGATCGCCCGCCAGCCTAGATCGGCGAAGAACCAAGCCCACATGGCGGGGCCAAGCACGGCTAAGACGCTGCGCACTGCTGTATAGCGAGCCGTATTGAGGACAATGCCTCGGGTGGCAGTTTGCATAGCGGCCCGGGCCTGAATTTGGGTGGCGATCGCCACACCGCCTTTCGCGATCGCCTGCTGAGCAACTTGATAGGTAGCCATGTGGATGGCAATTTGGCGGGCTAGCTGCTGCAAGACCAGCGGTCGCACCACGGCGCTGAGGGCGAGGGCACTGCTGCCCTTCAGAAGTACGCCCATGGGATTGTGCTGTAGGTTGGCGGGCAGGGGCTGGGCAAATTGTAGTTGGGAGAGCGATCGCTGCATCCGCTGATTGAGCTGGCGGCGTTCATCAGCGTTCATGCGTTTGCAGGCCCGCTGCAGTAAATGGAGGAAAATTTCGGATTCTAGATCGAGGGTGGAGAAATCTTGAGCGTAGGGAATTCTCAGGTATCGGCAGACCTGGATGAGCACTTGGCGGTAGCTGACCTGGGCAGACTGGCCACGAATCACGGTGACCCCATCTGCGGCAAGAAAGCGAAAGCGTTCTTCTAAGCTATCCAACCAGGTCAAGCGATCTTGACTTTGCACATCGATGGGGTCTGGCGCACAGAGATAATCCAACGGGTTAAGCTGACGGTGGAAAAGAACATTGGTTAACCCCGAGAGTTCTTCATCCGTTGCCAATTCTAGAGCGGTTCTCAATTCATCCACGCAAGCATCCTCCAACCAGCAGTAAACCTACACCAACAAGCTGTGTCCCAAGTTTGACCCTTTAGTGATGCAAGCCAGGGGTATCACGAGGGGCGATCGCCCTAGGATTGTTTTCAGTCTACCAAGGTCAGCTCAAATTCTGCTGATTTCCCATGCTTAAATCCAGCAATGGGGTGTGGATTCTCTGCTTCACCCCCTAATCTTGATCGGCAGAGACAGCAGACGCGCCGGTAAAAGACGCGGTAATCTAAACGTCAGTGCATTGAGCAATAGTGAGCCTATGGCAACGATTGGAGTAGTGGGCGCTGGAATAGCGGGTTTGGTATGCGCGCAGGTACTCCAGCAGTACGGACATCAGGTTGTGGTCTATGAAAAGTCTCGCGGTGTGGGAGGACGCATGGCCACCCGGCGACTGGCAGGCACCTGTGCTGATCACGGCGTTCGTTACCTAGAGCCGGAGGGAGAAGCCCTGCGCCACCTCTTAGGAGTGCTCCATGATCACCATGTGGTGCGGGCCTGGCGGGGAGCGATCGCCCAAATGTTGTCGGATGGAAGCTGCCATTTTCTCACCCCCAGCCGTCGTTATATTGCCCGAGAGGGCGTGAATGCGGTTGCCAAATGGCTGGCCGTGGGGCTAGATATTCGTCGGCAACATCGGGTGACCGCGATCGCCCCGGTGGCCAAGCAGGGCTGGCAGATCACGTTTGCAGACGAACACCCCGACACTTGGGCCGATGCGCTAGTGCTAGCCATTCCCGCGCCCCAAGCCGTTGACTTGCTCACACCATTGACGCCCTTGGGGCTACCCCTGCCCGTATTAGACGCCGTGCGGGCGGTGGAGTTTTCCCCCTGCATCAGTGCGATCGCCACCTACAGCCATGAACAGGGAGAATTTTTAGACTATTCCCAGGCTTGGCACGGCATTCAGTTTGATACCCACCCCGATCTAGCCTGGATTTCCTTTGAAACCAGTAAACGTCCAAGCCTGATACCGGATAAGGCTACCCCGCCGGTGTTCGTCTTTCAAAGCACGGCCGCCTTTGCCGAACAATACCAAGATGCTCAGGATCTGCAGCCCGCTGGCATCACCCTTATCCAGCAGGCCGCCCAAGCGCTCTATGATTGGCTCGATAAGCCTGTGGATCTCTACGTCCATCGCTGGCGCTATGCCTTTGCCCAGTGCTCCTACCCTGGCCCCTATATTGCCACGCAGACACCCTTACCCCTACTATGCTGTGGCGATTGGTGTGGAGGGCAGCAGGTGGGGGGAGCGATCGCCTCGGGGCTACAAGCGGCGACCTATTTCCAGCAAAAATTGGGAGATACGCCAGCGGCGCTCTCCTTTCATGAGTTGGTGCAAGCGTTATGCGATCGCTACTCGGCGGAACCTGCTTAGATGGAGGATCTAGAAGGCGATGCAGCAGGCACGACCCCTAAAAGCACAAATAGGGTGGGCAATGCCCACCCTACAAGACGGATCAGGTTGCCTATCATGACTCACCCGATCGGCGCATAGGATTTATGAACCCGGAAGGGATCACGGTTTAGGGCGTCTAGTTATTAGACGCACCTTCCGTTTCTTCCGACTCATCCGAGTTGGTCTCGTCATCTCCACCGGACGAACTGTTGTTGCCGTAGCGTCTATTGCGGCTAAAGCGACCAGATGAACGTTTGCGGAACTTACGGGCGTAGGCTTGGTTTCTAAGTGCTTTTTCTTTTTTCGGATTGCGGCGTTTGGCCATTCTAAACCTCGTGAAACAAGTGATCAGGGCGAGAGGAAGTCGCAACTTTTCTCGCAAACCGGGCAGGACGTGATCCCCACGGTTGGCAAATTGTGAGTCTTAGCCATCTTGGGCTAGCTGAAGTCTGAACCTTGCCTGGTGAATGATAGACCCTGCCATGAGCACAACCGCACTCAACCGATCCATCACCACAAGACGTCACAAACAGATAATCGTACCATACGTTCCGAGCCGAAGCTCAACCAAGGGTGAATGGATCTGGGCGTCATCTAGAGCGATCGCCCGACAGCTAGCCTCCATTGCCCTGGCCTACCAGTTTAGATCGTCCTGACCGACACAGTGCGTAACAAGTGTTTACAATTAAGGAGTAGACCTATTGGCGAGTTCCCATGCATGTAACCTGGCTAGACAGCAACAGTTGGCTGATTGAACTGGGCGGTAAGCGCATTTTGCTAGACCCTTGGTTGGTGGGCGACTTGGTGTTTGGTGGCGCGACCTGGTTATTTCGCGGGACGCACCCCCAGCCGGTGCCGGTGCCAGAGGATGTCGATGTAATTTTGCTCTCCCAAGGGCTGGAAGACCATGCCCACCCTGCCACCCTAGCTCACCTCAATCACGATTGGCTGGTGGTGGGATCGCCGAATGCCGCATCGGTGGTTCAAAAAATGGGCTACAGCCGCGTGGTGGCCTTGCCCCACGGCGAGACCTATTGTTTAGACGATCGCTTGGAGATTCGGGCAGTACCCGGATCGCCGATTGGCCCAACCCTGGTGGAAAATGGCTACATTCTGAAGGATCTACAAACGGGGCGATCGCTCTACTATGAGCCCCATGGATTCCACTCGGAGACGCTGAAAGACTTTGCGCCCGTGGATGTGGCGATTACGCCCATGATGAATTTGGAACTGCCGCTGCTGGGGCCGATCATTAAGGGACGGGAGAGCGCTTTGCGGGCCGCGGAATGGCTGACGCCGCAAGTGATGCTGCCCACGGCGGCGGCGGGGCAGGTGCAGTATGAGGGTTTGCTGGTGTCGTTTTTGCGGGCGGTGGGCAATACGGATGAGGTGCGAGCTGGGCTCCGCGATCGCCATCTGACCACCCAGGTTATCGAACCCCAACCGGGCGATCGCCTAGAACTTCAGCTCCAAACCCAGCCCACGGTTTAGCTCATGTGAGGTTGGCGATCGCTCCAGTAGCCCATCATCCAAGTTCTTGCAGCGATTATTGCAACCACCAAATCAGGAGGGCGATCGCCAACCCCACCGCAAACCACAACCCCCAGGTTTGCCATCGCTGCTGAGTTGTGATGATTTTATTTCACTCTGCAATAGCGGCTTTGCATTGTTCAACCCTATGGTCTAGATTGAGCTCTTCATAAATCGCCAAAGCCTGTTGAAAGCTCTGCAATGCCTCATCATGCTGATCGAGCCGAGCTAGTGCAATGCCCATATTAAATAAGGAGTTAGCTTCACCTTCGCGATCGCCAA
>RECH01000312.1 GCA_007694125.1 Leptolyngbya sp. DLM2.Bin15 | reverse complement strand
TTTCGGTGGCGATCGCTTCCTCGGGTTCCTCATCCAATCGATGCAGGTTTTGCTTGATGTTGTACAGCACGGGAAAGGTGAGTAGGGCGATCGCCGCCCAGATCAGAAATAGGTATCGGGTGGCAATGACTTGGGCGAATACGGTGACAATGCCGCCGCCGATGGAGGTGCCCAGGGCTGTGCCGCTGCTGAAGATGGGAAATAACCGTTTTCCGTCTTGGATATCAAAGTAGCCATCGGTAAAGTTCCAAAATAGGGAATAAAGCGCGATGTACCACAGCCAGGTATAGAGCTTGGCAACGTAAAAAAACCAGGCGGGAGCATTTAAGCCGGTGCTGGTTGAAAATAAGGTGAGTAGGAGGAAAAAGCCGCTGCCGCCAAGGATTAACGCCAGCAGGGTGAGATTAAAGACCCGATCAATGCCATAGCGCCCAATCAAGTAGGAGTAGATGGGCGTATAGACCAGCATGACGATGGGCAGCAGCAGGTAAACGATGGGTAGGTTGACCGAGCCTACTTCCACAATAAAAAGGGCATCAGCACTGCTGATGCCAATGGCTAAACCGGCTTGCAGCATAGCTCCAAGCAAGGTAAAGCGGATGACTTTACTGAGTTCGCGATCGCGAATTTTAAGAGCACGCTGGAGAAAGGATTGGATAGCCATGCAGTTGTAGCCAAAAACCAGACAAGGTATGAGAACAGCGATCGCTCGACTCTAGTCTGTGAGCCTATGGAGCTATCGGCTGAGTTCCAGATGCTTGAGAGTAGAGTACTTAACCGTCGTTATACAGGTCTAACCGAACTTCATCCGGTCAGGACGAAGCTTGAAGCATCTTCAACCGCTATCATTGCAGGTCAAATCAGCCTAGCATGATCATCGACGTCGGCTACTGCCTCCAGAACTGGATCGCCGGGATGACCCGCCCGAGCTGGATCGCCGGCTGCTGCCCCCGGAACTAGCTCGCCGGGAGGAACTGCCCGAGCTATAGCTTCGGGAGGAACTAGATGAGGATCGGCGGGAGGAGGAGCCGGAGGAGGAGCTAGAGGAGGAATACGACGATGACTCATGGGAGAACATGAAGGCTGGGGGGGTACACCGTTCTTCTTCCTGGCGAAGGCTAGAGGCTACCTGGTTAATCTCCTGTAGGTGCTGCTCAACTTGCTGGCTGATGGTTTCTAGGCGCTCCATGGCTTGAACGGCTTGGTCAAGGTTTTCGGGAGCTACGCTGGTCTGGGTTACCTCTGCATGGAGGTTTTGGGCTTCGCCTAACAGTTGGTTAACGGTCTGCAACGTTAAGCCTACTGTGGTTGCGGTCGGTTGATGTAGCTTATACAACGGTGCCGTCTGCTGCACGTAGGGTACTGTCGCCTCCTGACAGCGCTTCCACCGGTTTTGTTGGGATGCCAGGCGGCTGGCATAGGTTTTGATCTGGGTGTTCAACTGCTTATGTTGCTCAACCCGTTGTTCCATGCCCTTGAGCAGGGTCTCTGAGCCAAGCTGGATGGTGCTAATACTGGCAGCGATCGCCTCCCATTGCCCCCCGGCTATCCTCGTCTCTAGGGTGGCGATCGCCCCATCCATGGCTGCTCGATAGGTCGTATAGTCGGGATACCGGTAGCCCTGGGCCATCCATTGCTGGACGGTAGCTTCTTGCTGGCGCTGCAGGGCGATCGCCTCCACAAGCTGTTGGACGGTGTCTAGGTTCGCCTGAATGCGATCGCAGGTATCTAAGGCGTCCAGGGCGCGATCGCTGTGCAATTCCCGTTCAGCATTCTGAAGCTGCTCATCAATAAGCGTGACCAGTGGCGTTAGGTTAATTCCCGGAACTGGGTTGAGGCGATCGAGGAGCGTCAAGCGCTGATCTTGAAGCCTTTGCAGTGCTTTAGGTGCTTCCTGGGGCGCTGTTTGCAGCCGTAGAATCAACCGTTTGATGTCTTCTAGATACCCTAGAATGCCGTCGATGTGTTCCATTTCAGGATCCACAAACATCAGCTTCATCTGCAGCGGCCTGCCGTCGAGCTGCTGACGAAGGTCATAAAACTGCTGGGCTAGGGCTCCTTGAGGCTGTTCTATCATCTGCATAGGGTTGAGCAGAGTACGCAACTGCTCGTCACTCAGGGCCATGACACTGGGGCGACTGCCAACCCATTGCACATAAAGCTGCTCCCAAGCCGTGATCTGCTCCACGATCGGCGTCGATGTCGTCTCAGTCAACTGATGATGAATCAGAAATGCTTCGTCGAGGCTGGCCCGACATTGGCTGAGGAGTTGTTCTAACTGCTGGGCATGGTTGGGGTAGCGATCGCCCCCAGATGCCACAAACAGTTGGTACGACGGCATGTTCTGGGGCTGGTCACCGCTGAACAGATATTCCCCAGCCATCAATAACGTGGCGACCCGGCTTTGCAGATCGGCTAACTGTTGCTGCAACTGCCTCACGTTACGTCGCCGCCGGGCCAAAAGACCTGCGGTAACACCCACTCCCCCTAGGCCAAAAACCCCCGCTGCAATCTTCCCGGCCGGCGAAACAGCATAATTGACCTCGTAGGTAGCGGTGAGGAATTCTGCCATCGCCAGGGTCGGATCAATACCGATCTGCTGATGCACTTGGCGCTTGATGTCGTCCATTTGGGGACTGCGATCGATGGGGCGATCGTAGAGTTTTTCCCCATAGGTCACGGTCGCAGCCCATAAGCGAGGATTACCGGTGCTAGCTGCAAAGGATAGGCCGTCTCGGGCAAAGACATCGTTCTGGCTGAGATCCCGCAGACCTGCGTTGGCTTCTACCTGATCTAAGTGGTCGAACCAAGCATCTTCGCTGGCGGATGCCTGGTCGGTGACGTAGATTAAAACTTGAAATCCTCGGTTTGACCAGGGTTGGGCCGCTTGACAAAGGAGGTCAGCGTCTACCGACCGCTCAGTTTCAAGGCGTACTGTTGCGTAGGGACAAGCCTGAGCCATGGCCGGAGCCATCCAGCCCATGCTAGCGATCGCAACCAGTATTGCAGCTAATCCTAGGCGTTTGAAGAAAGACATGGCATTTGCTATGGGAGGCTGTCTTCATTTATAGCCTATTCCGCTGGTTGACCCAAATTGTGCTTCTACTGACCTTCCGCCTTGTTCTTGGGCAGGCAAAGGCAGGCTTGATTATCCACCCAACCCTTGTCCAAGGCTTTGGCTCATGTGAATCAAGCGTTCGGTTGTCCAGGCGTCGCGATCGCTCGTGTCTTCGGTGGTATGTGGATCAAGGGCCAAACCATCGGACAGGGCTTGGCTGATCTGAATTAAGGTTTTGGCTGTGGGGTTGGAGGAGGCGGATGAAGACTGGGTCATAGGATTGTCCATGGAATGAAGGATGAATGAATAAAAGCGATCGCTTTACTCTATGTTAAGCCTACAAAACTGTATGCAATCATACAAAAGCTTCCATGAATGATATGTATGAACAAAATAGATAGATCAGCGATCGCCCTGCATCCCTCGTTGGTCACAAAGGGATGCAGGGCGGCCAGTCTAGCCCCAACGGTGACCCACCTAGGGAGTGCCTGATGCAGCGGGCTCTAGGAACTGGGGTGTGGGCAGGTCATCTAGGTGGGAGCCACAAACGGTGCAGGCGGGTAGGTTATGTTCGATGGCATAGGGTTCATGCACCTGCTCTAGCCACGTAAAGAAGGCGCGGAAGTTCTGGGCGATCGCTTCTGGATCGCTGGATAGATCGCCGAGCTGAAAATGGGGAGCAGGATTTTCCACCGCAAAGGGGCAGGCGTGGACGGTGCCATCGGTTTTGAGCACCGGGTAGCAATGGGGGCATTGGTGGCTAGCTTTGGGGCGCGATTCTTGGCCAGTAAAGGGATCAATGCCGCGCCCTGAATCGACGATGTCGGGATGCCCAATGGCGATCGCTCCTGGATGGGCTGTCTCATAGGCTTCGAGCTTGTGGAGAGACGTCAAGGGCATTTGGGGCGCTCCATCACCGGTGGCGATGGAGTAGTTGAGGGAGGCGGTGGTTTTACCGAGGGGGTCGGATGTGAGGATGGCCAGGAGGCGATCGGCCTGGATGCCGTTGGAATAGATGACGATCGCGCCGGTGAATCCATGGTCTCGCAGATAAGCGATCGCCCAGATGACGTTATCGGCATTTAGCGTAGGTTCGCCGCCGTAAAATTTCACTGCTCCTAGGTCATGCAAGATCACGGTACGCAGAACGGCATCGAGGTGGTCGCTGGTGTAGTCGTGGTACCAGCCTTTGGGGGAGCCAAAGACGGTACAAAAGTCGCAGTCGCGGTTGCAGCGGTTGCCGGGATAGAGATGCAGCTCCATCAGGCGGTTATCTTGAATCACGCCGCGATCGCGGGAGGCTCGTTCTTGAAAGACCATGGTGTTCTCCATATAGCAGGTGGACTCTATTCGATGAAGCTAGGGTGCCGGGTTTCGACTCCGCTCAACCCTATTCGTTTGGGTGCCGGGTTTCGACTCCGCTCAACCCTCTTTTTCTGAGGATTTGATGCCGGGTTTCGACGTCGCTCAACCCTCTTCCCCTCTTCTTTAGGGTGCCGGGTTTCGACTCCGCTCAACCCTCTTCTTTATGGTGCCAGCGCTCCTGCGTTGCCACCTGTCTTGGTGGCTCCTGCGACTCTTCTCTTGCGGAATGTCGGGTTCAGGGTTGGGTGGATTGAGCAGGTTGATCACCATGAGAATTGCTGGGGGTTACCCGGCTACTTCTGTTTCCCAGAGCTGTTCTAGGCGGGTGGTGTATTCGGCATTCACCAAGGGCACGGTGTTCTCTGTAAGTTCTTGTAGAGGTAGACCATAGTCGGCTGTCACCTGGGCGAATTGGGCTTGTAAGTCTGGGGGGAGCTTCTCCACGTCCAGCAGCGGTGGATCGCCCCAAACCTCGGGCTTAAATTTCTCCAGTTGCCCCTCGGGACTGGATAGGAGATTGGCTAACACCATACCCCCAGCGGGATTGCCTGCATTGATGGGAATGGCGGTGAAGGATGGGTCATTGAGGGAAGCTCCTGGCAAGCTGAAGGCGGTGGTGCTGGCGGGAAATTGTCCGGTAGTTAACCCTTCGACCACCCGTGAAATAAAGATCGGCAGCATCCAAATCTCACCGTTGGCAAACAGTTCATGCAGCCGGTTTTGGGTGGGAGGATAGGTATCGCCGCCGCGCCAGAGGTAGGGCTTGAGTTCCTGCAGGTAGGCCACCACCTGTGGCGCGTTTTGCTCCCACAGGTCTTCGTTGAAGTCTGCCCCGGCATATTGCTCATAGCCGCCGGTGACGCCGTAGAGGACGGTGAGTAAAAAGCGGCTGCCATCAAAGGCGGGCGGGGCGACGTAGGCAAAGCGGCCGGGGTTGGCCTTGGCCCAATCCAGCAGGTCGGCGAAGCTTTGCGGCGTGGCATCAACCCGGCTACTGTCTTTGGCCATGATGTAGTAGGAGCCGGTGTAGGGCGCTTCGTAGCCATCAATGGGTAGACCAAAGTCATTGAGAACGGCGGGATCCTCCAAATCGTAGTAGGCCATGGCGGGCAGCAGGTCTGTAAACGGGCCATAGAGCAGGTTGCCCTGCTTCATGGTGCGGAAGTTTTCCCCATTGATCCAAATTAGGTCAATGTCGCCGCCACTGGTGAGTCCGGCCTGCACTTCGCCCACCACTTTATTGACGGCTTCTACGGTGTCGTTGAGGGGGATGCGGTTGAGGGTGATGTCGTAGGTAGTTTTGAGGCGATCGCCCACCCATTGGTCGGCGTAGGTATTGGTGACGTCACTGCCGCCCCACATGGCCCAGCGCACGGTGGTGCCCCGAGCTGCAGCCACAACGTCATCCCAGGATGCGGTGGTGAGATCGAGGCTGGGGGTAGCGGTTTGGCGATTGCAGTTGCTGGTGAGGGTGGCCAGGCCGGCGGCGGTGGCTAGGACAAGAAATTGACGGCGATGCAGTAAACGGTAGGACATAGGTGGTGACTGAACTCATGACTGAACGGCAGGTGATGGCATGGCGACGGGTGGGCAGGGTTCGCCAGGCAGCCCCCAGAGGGCATCGGCAGGAATATATACCCAGACGGATTGGCCGAGGGCGATGTCTTGGGTGGGGGATCCCCAGACCTGCAGGGTGAGGTTGGGGGCGATCGCTACGGTGATGCGCCGCTGGGTGCCGGTAAATCGGTTGGCGATCGCTTCCCCTTGGAGGCAATTGCCTGGTACGTCGGGCAGGTGGGCGGCGTCGGTATAGAGCCTTAGAGCCTCGGGGCGTAGGGTCACCCGTAGGGGCCCTTGGTGGGCGAGGGAGCTGGTGAGGTGCTGACCGCTGGGCAGGTGCCATTGGTGCTGCTCGGCCTGGACGGTGAAGAAGTTGACGCCGCCCATAAACCTGGCGGTGGCTTCATCACAGGGGTAGCGATAGAGGCGTTCCGGGGCATCCACCTGGCGCAGTTGCCCATCAAACATCAGGGCAATGCGCTGGGCCATGACCGTGGCTTCGGCTTGGTCGTGGGTGACGATCAGCATGGTGACTTGGGTCTGGGCCTGTAGGCTGAGGATCAGGTCCTGCATCTCTTCCCGTAGGTTGGCATCTAGGGCGGAGAGGGGTTCATCGAGCAGCAGCAGCTTGGGGCCAATCACCAGCGATCGCGCTAGGGCCACCCGCTGGGCCTGGCCGCCGGACAGTTCTGAGGGTCTGCGATGTTCAAAGCCTTGAAGCTGTACTCGATGCAGCATGGCGATCGCTTCCTTGTCTCGATCCACCCGATTCATACCGCGCATCTTCAGCCCAAAGGCGACATTTTCCCCCACGGTGAGATGGGGAAATAGTAAGCCGCGCTGCAGCACCAGGGCCATATCCCGCCGTTCTGGCGGCACATGGTTCATCGGACGACCCTCTAAATAGATGGCCCCGGCATCGGGGTGCAGCAATCCAGCCACCAGTTGCAGCGTCGTAGACTTGCCGCAGCCGGAGGGGCCCAGCAGGGCCAGCACCTCCCCCTGAGCCATGGTCAGCCAGAGGTCATGCACGGCAACATGACCCTGAAACTGTTTGGTTAAATGTTCAACAACAAGATAGTCCATAGCTGGAGGCTGTCACGACAGGAGGAACGAGATCAGGAAGGGGGGCTGCTAAACGTTGCCAAGACCGCCCAAGGCATGGTCTTGCTGCAGGGCCCGGCTGGCAAAGACCAGAAATACCAGACCAGGAATCACAGAGGTGATGGCCACCGCCGCCACCAGTCCGTGATTTCCCCCTTGCAGCAGGGTGAATAATACCATCGGCAGGGTAAAGACGCGGCCACCACCGATGATAAAGGTGAGTAAAAATTCGTTCCATGAGATTAAAAAGGCGAATAATGACCCTACCACAACCCCCGGCGCAATCAGCGGCAGGGTGACCGTCCACAGCACCTGCCAGGGCGAGCCCCCTAGCGATCGCGCCTGTAGTTCATAGCCAAGGTCGAGGTTGGCGAAGACGCTGGACAAAACCAAGGTCATGTAGGGAATGGTGGGCATGAGGTGAACCAGAATCACGCCGAGGACGGTGCCGCTTAAGCCCAGGCGGATCAACACATACTGGATACCCATCAGGGTTGCTAAGGGCGAGACAATAATCGGCATCAGTAAGAAGAGCTTCAGGGCCATTTTGCCCGGAAAGTCCAGGGTGCCTAGGGCACGACCGGCGGGCAGTCCGACGACCAGGGATAGGCTAGTGGTGACAAGGGCGATCGCTAAACTTTGCAGCAGCCCTTCGCCAATGCGGGAGCTGGGGGAAAAAATCTGTCTCCAGTGGATCATCGTCCATTGATCTGGCAACACCTGGGGAAAAAACCAGCTCTGGGCAACGGACCAAATCAACAGGGGCAAAAAGGGAAGCAGCAGGAGGGCGATCGCCCCTGTGATCAGACCATAGCGGGGTAGGGTGATCATGAATCACCTCGCTCTGCATAGGTTTGCCGACTTTTGGCTGTCAGACCTAGGTAGAGGGCGAGGACGGCCATGGATATCCCAGACAAGATTAAACCTAGGGCTACGGCTTCTGGGCGTTTGCCTAGGTCTGTATCGGTGAAGGCGCGGTAGACCAAAACGGGTAGGGTGCGCGGGCGGGTTGATCCTAAAAGAAAGGGCACTTCGAAGGATGCAAAAATATAGCTAAATACGATCAGGCTAGCGGATAGAATGCCGGGCTTCATCATCGGCAGCGTCACGTTCCAGAAACACTGCCAGGGATTGGCTCCTAGGGCCCGCGCCTGATGTTCGTAGTAGGGATTCATGCCCCGGAGAACCGCCAGCAAAATCAGGGTGATAAAGGGAATCTCTTTCCATAGAAAGTGAAGGAGGACTCCCCAGTTGTTCGGATCATTCACCAACAACGGCACATCTTGATCCGACTGAATCCAGCCAAGTGCCATCAGGAGCCGCGCCAAAAAACCACTGGGCGACAGCAGCAACAGAATACCCGCTACGCCCACTAGGTGGGGAATGGGTAAGGTAATTTGGCAGGCGATCGTGGTCCAGCGCCCTGCTGATCGCAGCAACAGCGCCAAACCGATACTAATCACCGTAGACAGCCCGGTGGCTACCATGGCCAGATAGAAACTCAGCCAGAGCGATCGCCCCAATTCTGGATGGGAGAAGGCGGCACCGTAGGCGGCTAGAGAGGGCTGGGTGTCTCCCAAAATACCGATGATGCCAATACTTTGCAAGCAGGCTAGGATCAACCCGCCGCCAAACAACAGGCCAATCATGCCGACGGCGGGGAGCAAGAGCAGGTAGGCGCGTGCCCAGGTGGGCCAGCGACGCCACTGAAACAGATGTTGACGAGATAACTTAGATGTAAGACCAACCATAGATAGAACACAAAAGGCGATCGCCACTAGGCGCTTACTTTAGCAGAAACCACCGCCGTCTTCCTGAAAATCGGCTGAGGAGAGGCTGAATCTCTGCCGTCTTGCCTGACCCAAGACCTCATCCTGGCTGCACCGGCTTGTCCTCCAGCCAAGCGATCACCGCCGCGCAGAGGGACGGAAAGTGCAATCGGCTTTGCTCCAACCGCTCTAAGCGTTCCGTTGCACTGGCGCTACCGGCATCGGCATACCAGCGGTTAGCCGTGATCCAATAACCAGCCGTCCAGCAGAGCGATCGCACCGCTGGAAATGGGCCGAAGGCGGTGAAATGGCGCTGAATGGTTGCTGCTAAGCGATCGTCGTCTAGGGCTGCGTAGTACTCTTGCAAAAACAAGGTGCGATCGCTCTCGGGCATGTGATAGCCAGGACGGCGCTGCACCGTCACCGGCGATAGAAAATGCCCCAGATCCCCCGCAGGTGATCCAATCTCCGCCCATTCCCAGTCAATTAAATAGGCGCGATCGCCGCCCACCACCCAGTTCTCATAGGTATGGTCGCTATGCACCAGACAGCGATGGGGCCAATCGGTCAGCCATTGCTCAGTCCACAAACGCTGCTGGGCTAAGTCCAGCACCTGGTTCAGCAAGTCCACGATCTGCGGATCGGCTTGGGGCGACTCGACGTAGGGCTGAGCGTAGGCCTGGGATTCTTGGTAGAACAAGGACAGCGGTTGGTCTACCACGGGCACCTTGGGCATGAGCGTGGATAGATCATGGTTGGGCGACAGGGGCAATCGATGCAGTTGGGCCAGGGTCTGCGCTGCTTTTTTCAGATCCTCTGGACTATAGTTGAGCGATCGCCCCTCTAGATAATTGGTGATTAAATAAGTCCAGGGAAAATCGTCGCTTGGCGCTAGCTGAGCCTGGCATAGCTCATGGCTGATGCCGCTACCGCTGAGATAGGTGAGAATCGCTTGCTCAAACTGAGTAATCCGACTAAAGACACCGCCAAACCGTTGATTGGGGGTATTTACCGCCACCCGCACCAATTGCGCAGCATTCAGGCGAAAGGTGACATTGGCTTCCCCATGGGCCAGCAGGCGCAGGTCGCAGGTTTGGCTATAGGCATCCTGGCGCTCAAGATGGGATTGGAGCGCTTGTTGTAGCTGCTTGAGATCGAGAATGGAGGTGGGCAATGGTAGTCAACGATGGGTCATTATTGACCACTATAAAGGATTCCTAGCTTGAGGTGGGCATGAAAGCGATCGTGAACACCCTAGAGAATGCTCCATCGTCAGGGAGGATTTGGGTGGTCCCAATCAGCAACTGTCCCCCATCTATCCTATCCTATTCGTTAACAGCGCTAGGGGATCAGCCGTATGACGATCAGACCCATCACAGACGATGATAGTGTCGCTATTACTGACATCTACAACTGGTATATCTTAAACACGACGATCACCTTTGAGCTGGAGACCATCAGTTCTTTAGCTATGCAACAACGCATCCAGGAAAAACTAGTGCATCATGATTGGCTGGTGGGGGAGGTGAACCACGAGATTATTGGCTATGCCTATTATGGTGCCTTCCGTGCTCGACCAGCCTATAGCCATACAGTAGAATCTACTATTTATTTGGCACATGATAGGCTAGGTCAAGGGTTGGGAACGTTGCTGTACAGAGAGCTGATACATTCAGCAGCCGTCCGTGGTTTTCGGGAGATGATTGGCATCATTGCATTACCCAATCAAGGCAGTATAAAACTACACCAAAAGTTAGGATTTGAAGAAACGGGTGTGCTCAAGCAGGTGGGCTATAAGTTTGATCGCTACATTGATGTGGGGATCTGGCAAAAATCCCTTGGTTAATACCAGCTTGATGAGAAGCTGCATAGACCAGTGCTTCCAGGATAAAGTCATGGGCAGAAACCGATACACCCTGCTCCCTGACTGCCTGACACATCTTAGTGAATGAAAGGTAAATCAAGGCTTGCAGGTTAGGGAACGAATTCGAGTAAACCAAATCTGGTCATAAAAATCTTGCTCAGCCTGATTCGAGGCAAAACAAGGTTCTGGGTCACGGGGGAGCAAGGGGATGGGATACAGAAGTTGGCGTCCTTTCTGGACAATGCCTTGCAGCCAGCGCAACCCAAGTTTGAGGTAGCTAATGCCACGCCGCCAGTGGGGGGCAACCTGTTGGCGTAAACCAGCAATTTGCACAGACATGCCCTGGGCGGCGGCATAGAGCAGAACCAGTGCCGCCACAAATACAGTCGTTCCAAGGCTGCTTCACAGCGTAACCGGGACTCTTCCAACTCA
>RECH01000315.1 GCA_007694125.1 Leptolyngbya sp. DLM2.Bin15 | reverse complement strand
GTGGTGTTGCCGGATAATGTGGAGCTGTCGGGGCGGGGTGGCTCGCCCTTGGCCAAGCTGGACGACTGGGTGAATGTGCCCTGTCCTACCTGCGGTACGCCGGCCAAGCGGGAAACCGATACCATGGACACCTTTATTGATTCCTCCTGGTATTACCTGCGCTACGCCGATGCTCGCAATGAAAGCCAGGTGTTTGAGCCAGCCAAGGCCAACGACTGGCTGCCGGTGGATCAATATGTGGGTGGGATTGAACATGCCATTCTGCATCTGCTCTACTCGCGGTTTTTCACCAAGTTCCTACGCGATCGCGGCCTGTTGAACTTTGACGAACCCTTCCAGCGGCTGCTCACCCAGGGTATGGTGCAGGGGCTCACCTATCGCAACCCCAACCGGGGTGGCAAAGACCAGTGGATTCCCTCCGATCGCGTTGCTGATCCAAGCGATCCCCGCGATCCAGACACCGGCGAACCCCTAGAGCGTCTCTATGCCACCATGTCCAAATCTAAGGGCAATGGCGTAGCTCCGGAGGATGTGATTGCCAAGTATGGGGTGGATACTGCCCGCATGTTTATCCTGTTCAAAGCGCCGCCGGAGAAGGATCTGGAGTGGGATGATGCCGACGTGGAAGGGCAGTCCCGCTTTTTGAACCGCGTGTGGCGGCTGGTGACCGACTACCGTGCGCCATCGCCAGCGCCGACCTTGCCTGAGACTCTGACGAAGGTGGAAAAAGATCTGCGGCGGGCGGTGCATCTGGCGATTAGGGACATCACCGAGGACATCGACGGCGACTACCAGTTCAACACGGCGGTGTCGGAACTCATGAAGCTGAGCAATGCCCTGAGTGATGCCGACTGTAAGACCTCGGCGGTGTACCACGAGGGCATCGAAACCCTGGTGATTCTCATGGCTCCCTTCGCCCCCCACATTGCTGAAGAACTGTGGCAGGGCTTGGGATACAGCGAGTCGGTGCATCAGCACCCCTGGCCCAGCCATGATCCTGACGCCTTGGTGGTGGACGAAATCACCCTGGTGATTCAGATTATGGGCAAAACCCGAGGCACCATCCAGGTTCCCGCCGCGGCCAGCAAGGCGGAACTGGAGCAGTTTGCCACAGAGTCGGAGGTGGCTCAACGCTACCTCGAAGGCAAGACGATCAAGAAGGTGATTGTGGTGCCGGGCAAGCTGGTGAACTTTGTGGTGGCCTAGGGTGGGTCTAGCGCAGGGCATAGGCCGCGGTTCGGGAATTTCGGCTGGTGGGTACAGGGCAAGGTTTGGGAATGTCTCCCATACTAGAAGTACCGTTATGAATTGCGATCGCCCATGCCAGTCCAGCCGACTTTCATCGCCAAAGCTCGCCCCTACGCGACCCTGATCGCCATTGTGGGCACCTTCCTAGTGAATGCTTGGTCGAACATTGACCCCATCAAGGGTGAGTCCATTGGCTCAATCTCCAACCGGGTCTTTGGGGATGTGATGATCATTCCCGCCAACTATGCCTTCATTATCTGGGGGCTAATTTATCTAGGGTTGATTGCCTTTGGTGTCTATCAACTGTTGCCCAGCCAGCGATCGCGCTCCGATCTAAACCCCGTGCGCCACGCCTTGATCCTCAGTTCTGTGGCTCAGGGCGTTTGGGTGTTTTTATTTCTGTACCGCTTCTTTTGGGGCTCCATGATTGCCATGGCGGCTATTCTCATTGCCCTAGCCTATGGTTATTACCATCAGCGACAGACCATGACGCCCAGCCGCCGCGATCGCTGGCTTGTCAACCGACCGCTGAGCTTGTACCTAGGTTGGATTAGTGTGGCTACGATCGTCAATGGCGCGATCGCCCTCTACAGTACAGGCTGGACGGAGTTGGGATTAGGAAGACCCTTGTGGACGGTGATTATGCTGGTAGTAGCCACAGTACTCGGTAGTGTGATGACTTTTCTCTATGGCGATGCGGTGTTTTCCGGTGTTTTAATCTGGGCCTTTGTCGCGATCGCAGTTCGTCATGCCGATCAAGGGCTGGTGGCACCGGTGGCGATCGCTGCCTCTGTGGTCTTGATCCTGGCCCTCTTGGCTCGATGGAAACAGGCTGCCCCGCGCTCGGTCTAGTCAGAGCCTTAGCCTTGCTTGGAGGGATAGTACCCGGATGCTTGTAGCCCCTTGGCGAAGGGCGGCGCAGCAGGGGATTCAATCCGGTTGAAGGCCCTAGCTATGGACATGCAACCGGATTGGATCTAACTCGGCAGGGAAATGGTAAACACCGACCCCCGAGGATGATTATCATCAACCCGAATATCGCCACCGTGGGCCTCCACCGCTAACTTACAGAAGGCTAGCCCTAGCCCCAGTTGGGTAACGCCCTCAGCATTGAGGCCAGTCTCATACTTCTCGAAGATAATTTGTCTGAGGTCAATGCGTACGCCCATACCTTGATCCGCCACCTGAATAATGGTGGATTGATCCAACGAATCGGCTCTAAGGACAACTTGGCTGCCCTTGGGAGAAAACTTGACGGCATTGGACAGTAAGTTATCAATCACCCGGCGCAACATGGTGGCATCGACATGAATTGGATTCAACTGAGCAGACAATTCTCCCACAAGGTCTAGATGTTTCTGCTGGGCGATCGCTTCAAATTCTGACAGGGCTGTCTTACATAGATGCCCCAGATCCACTGGGGTGCGATCGACCAACATCTGACCATCTTCCAGTCGTGCCATGATCAGCAGGTCATCAATCAGGGCTTGTAATTGGCGAGCAGCCGTCATAATCTGCTCGGCTTTACGGTGCTGCTTGTCTCCAGGGAGCTGACCGCTTTGCAGCATATCTGCCGATAGCACGATACTTGATAGGGGCGTGCGCAGATCATGCACAATCATATTGACCATGTCTTCGCGCAGCCTTAACAGGTTTTGCACGCTTGCGTATTGCTTGCGGATGCGCAACATGGAGCTGACTCTTGCTCGCAGTTCTGTGCCATTGACCGGCTTGCTGATAAAGTCATCGGCTCCAGCGTTCAAGCAACGCGATAGGTCATCCTTGGCGGTTAATGCCGTCACCATAATGATCGGCACCCCTTGCCACTGGGGATCAGCCTTGATGATCTGACAGGCCTCGATGCCGCTCATGTTGGGCATCATCACATCCATCAAAATGACATCAGGCTGGATATCTTGTAAGCGAGCGATCGCCCGTGCGCCACTGGACGCATAGTATAGTTGTACGTTTTCATCGTGCAAAAAGGTGTCGATGACATCGAAATTATCCGGTTCGTCATCGATGACGAGAATGGACGCTGAGGTTGTCATACCAAAATACCGTTGTCATAGATGATGTGCGACAGTGTTTTCAAAACAGTGTTACAGGTGAATGGGGTGAGCCTAGAGCTCTGGATGGGTGCTGAGGGCCGCCCATTCAGGATGTGGCAAAAGCTGTTGAATCGCTTCTAACATCAGCTTTAACCGAATCGGCTTGGTTAAGTAATCGTTGGCTCCTGCAAGGAGACATCGATCGCGATCGCCAGGCATGGCTAAAGCCGTCATCGCAATAATGGGCAGGGTTGGGGAAACGGTTGCCCGAATTCGATGAATGGCATCTAGCCCGCTCAAGCCAGGCATTTGAATATCCATGAGGATCAAGTCTGGTGTTTGGACTTGGGCCAGGTTGACGGCCTCATACCCATTATGGGCATAAATGAGATGGTAGCCCTTGAGGGTGAGATAGTCGGCGATCGTCTCAATGTTGGCTGGGTTGTCTTCGGCGACGAGAATGACAGCGTCAGGATGATGGTTGGGAGTAATGATGGTAGGACTTAGGCGATCGCTCAAGCCTTGATCTGATAACAGTGATGGCTGCAGACGGCGAATGGCCGCATGGAGATGGACTCGGGTAATCGGCTTCACAAGGTAGTCTTCTGCTCCTAATGTTAACCCTTGGCCTTGCTCATCTACCACTGAAGCGATGATGACTGGAATGGGAGCTGTCACTGGATTATGCTTCAGCTGCGTTAGAATCTCCCACCCTGAGATCTCCGGCAGCAGTAGGTCTAGAATAATCAACGATGGCATGAGCTGGGTGGCTTGAGCGATCGCATTTTCGCCATGGCTGCACACCGTTGATGGGATGCCTAGCTCTGTCAAATACCGTTTGATTTGATCCGCCACGTCGTCGGCATCTTCCACAATCAGCACCGATGGTACATTTGGGATGGGGACGGCTGCGGTGGGGCAAACGGCAGCCGATGATAGGTTTTCCTTGGCCGTGACAGTAGGTATGGGGCAGCCAATGATACTAGGAATGTGCACGGAGAAGCAGCTCCCCTGACCGAGGCTGCTTTCTACCGAGATATGCCCCCCATGCAGTTCTGCCAGCCGTTTCACCAGCGATAGCCCTAGCCCCGTACCAGCATGTTGCCGGTTTAAAGCACTGTCAATTTGTACAAAGGGTTGAAAGAGTTTGTTGCGATCGCTTTCCGCAATGCCGATGCCTGTATCTCGAATGGAGAAAACAACCTCAGGTTGTAATGAGGTGGAGGATTCCTGATCTTGCTTAGATAAGATTGTGCTCACCGTGAGGGAGACATGGCCACCTTCCGGCGTAAATTTGACGGCATTCACGAGTAAATTAATTAAAATCTGCCGCAGCCGCCGCTCATCGGCATAGAGGGATGCTACCCCCCGGATGTCATGCTCCAGGTGAATGTGCTTCCGCAGCGCCGATTCTTGCACAAAGGCTAGGCTGGCCTGGCAAAGGGTGTTCACAGAAACAAGACTAGGCTGAAGTTCTAGCTTGTCTGCTGCAATTTTGGATAGGTCGAGAATATCGTTAATCAGCTCCAGTAAATGCTGCCCACTGCGCTCAATGGTGGCGATCGCCTTCTGCTGCCGAGGATTCAGCGCTCCAAATACATCCTCCTGCAGCCCCTCCGACATGCCCAAAATAGCGTTGAGGGGGGTGCGCAGTTCATGGCTCATGCTGGCTAAGAACTCATCCTTGAGGCGGGTGGCCCGCTCTAATTCAAGATTGGCGCGGCTGAGCTGGTCGTTCTGAACTTGGATGCGCTGCTGGGCTTCTTGCCGTTTGGTGATGTCAAAGTTAATGCCGACCATGCGCACGGGCTGCCCCTGGGGACTGCGCTGCACCTGCCCGTAGGCTTTAATGAAGCGTGGGCTGCCATCGGGCCAGACAATTCGAAAGGTAGCGTCAAACTCTTGCTCTCCCTGGAGCGCTTGCGTTAGAACGGTTTCGGTAGCTTGACGATCCTCGGGGTGAAGGCTTTGCTGCCAATCTGCTCCGCTTTGGACAGGATCATCAGGCGATCGCCCGTGCAGGCGATACATTTGCTCGTCCCAGACTAAATGATCCTGCACCAAGTCCCATTCCCAGATGCCGATCGCGCCGGACTTGAGCGCTAGGGCTAACCGTTCTGACAACTGCCGCAACTGCTGCTCATCGTGCTTGCGATCGGTAATATCGCGTCCGGCGGATTGATATTCCAAGAGCTGACCTTGGTCGTCAAAAATGGCGCGATCTGTCCACAGTTGCCAAGCCGTTGTGCCATCGGGAAGCTCGACACGGTGTTCATAGGTCACGGTGGGGGCCTCTGGGGTCAGACCTAGCACCTTCGTGCGCACAAAATCGAGTTCGTCATCAGGGATATATTGCCAGATGGCATTTTTATCTGGCAAGGTGGTGTCTATGTTGAAATAGCGACGGTAGGCGGTGTTGGCAAAACTGAGGGAACCATCGGGGCGAAAGCGGCAAATCATCTCCGTTTGGTCTTCCACGATCGCTCGATAGCGGGTTTCGCTTTGCTGCAGCGCTAGTTCAATTCGTTTGCGATCGGTGATGTCATGCCCCACCGATTGATACTCGATCACCTGCCCTTGATCGTCAAACATGGCCCGATCCGTCCATAGTTGCCAGCGTTCTTCACCGCTAGCTGTGAAGGTTTTTTGCTCGTTGGTGGTGGTCGGTGTTGCGGGGGTCAGGTGGGATAGGAGTTGCTGGAGGCGGGCATATTCTTCGGAGGGCACGAGTTGCTCAAGAGAGTGGCCGATGGCAGCCTCTGGATCAACCTGGATGTATTGACAGTAGGCATAGTTGGCGAAGGTGAGCCGACCGTCTGGCAAGAAACGACAAATTAAGTCCATTTGGTCTTCCACGACGGCGCGGTAGCGAGCTTCGCTACACTTGCGTTTCAGGTCGGCAAGTTTGCGATCGGTGATATCCAGGACTGTGCCGACGAAGTGGCTGAGGTGCCCGCTAGCATCAAAGATAGGTTCTCCCCGAGCTGCCACCCAGCCGAGGGAACCATTGGGACGGTTAAATTCAATTTCTAGCTCATAGCAGCTTGCTTGGGCGATCGCCTGTTCCAACACGTGGCGGTGTTGCAGGCAGGCCTCTGGTTTAAAGCGGGCCTCAAGCTGCTCTAGGGTCGGTTCGCCATCTGCTTCATCAAAGCCGAAGACCACAAAGCTTTGGGGTGACCAGGTAATCGCTCCGGTATGGATATCAAATTCCCAACTGCCTAGATTGGCGATGCGTTGGGCGGCGCTGAGATGGGCCGCTTGCTGCCTCAGGCGCTGCTCAATGTGTTTTTGCTCCGTGATATCAATGACATATCCCACAAGTTCGACGGGCTTGCCTTGGTTGTCAAACACCATCCGCAAACTGCTACCGAGCCAGACATAGTGACCGTCGTGATGCAAAAAACGATATTCATGGTGCTGAACACCCTGGGTAGGCAAGAGCGCTAGGGCACTGAGGAAGCGATCGCGATCGTCAGGATGGAGGCGATCGCTCCAGAAGTTAGGCTCTTGGACAAATGTATGGGGCGAGTATCCCAGCAGTTCCTGGATGTTGGCACTGACAAAGGTGGTTTTGTAGTCTTCCTCTGGGCGGCAGGTAAACATGACCGCAGGACTCGTGGCGATCATGTTTTGGAGGCGAGAGCAGGGGGCTGGAATACCCAGAAGAATTGGTTGAGAGGGGAGTGGGGAGGAGAGGAGCTGGGGCCCAAGCACTTGCAGTATATGGGTCGTATTGAGACAACCGATGATCTGACCCTGATCGATGACTGGGAGACAGCATCGGTTTGCTTGCTGTAGGTGGGACAGGATGCTGGGAAGATGGGTCACCTCTGCCAAGGGGATGGGGCTCGGGGGAGGTGCCATGATCTCGCCGACGAGGGTTTGGGCGGGTATCCGTCCTGCAGCTAAGGCGGCTACAATATCGCGATCGCTCACCAGTCCTACCAAGGTGTCTTGCTCCATCACGAAGGCACAGCAAGCTGACGATGTAACCGTGGCATGGTGAGATGTCCGGAACCGTTCGATGTCAGCGATCGCCTTAGCCAGGGTTGTTGTTGTAGAAAGCAAGGGTAAATCGCGGGCAATCGCAAGGGTGATCTGCCCGCTGGAGGAGCTTAAACCGCACATGGGAGAAAAAAGTAATGGGCTTCAGCGCTCAGCCATAACCGTAGAAAGAATGGTGAGGATGACAATGGTTCTTACTGTCATCTTACGTGTTGTAAGAAAACGTGCCAAAGGTAATTCTGCGGATCCATGGTTGGGAGCGATTGTGAAGAAATGATTGAGTTGGGGGATGAATGGGGGATGAAGTATGAAGCGCAATTCATCGTTAACCCAAGCCCACTGGATCGAAGGACGCAGTGTTGAATGATCCGTCCTTGGTTGCTGATGAGGAGGAAAAGCATCTCCGCTCATCTCATCCTGAGCCTGTCGAAGGATGGAGAAGAGGTCGCGGTAGATCAGCTCGAAGGATATGGGGCTGACTGCGACGGCAGCAGTTCTGTTCAGTCTGAGGCGATCGCCGGCGTGATTGAGGTGATCCTGACTTCAGGAGTCCCTGAACAATGATTACAGTTCTCCACATTTTCGCGGAGGTTTTCCACAGGTTTTCCACAGGAAAAGCGAGTTTTCCACAGGAAATGGCATAGTTTTCCACAGGCGCTTGGGAAAAACCTGTGGAAAACTTGTGGAAAACCAACATGATGATTGAAGTTAGAGGGTGGCAGTGCTGCTTGAGCCCATGCCCTGCTCACTGATGAAGTGTCGTCTTACCTGGAGACCCAGCGATCGCACCCCGGCGATCCATTGTAGACGATCTGAGGGGCTGGATTGATCCAGTTTCCCTCAAGTTTCGTTCAAGTTTTGTGGGTCGTTGGTGGACTCTATCTAGGGGCGATCGCTGCCCTGCCTATTCCCACTCGATGGTGCCTGGGGGCTTGGAGGTAATATCGTAGACAACGCGATTGACGCCCTTCACTTCGTTGACAATCCTGGTGGAAATTGCTTCCAGCAAATCGTAGGGGGCGCGCGACCAATCAGCCGTCATGCCATCTTCGCTAGAAACGCAGCGCAGCACAATTGGGTAGGCGTAGGTGCGTTGATCACCCATCACCCCAACGCTGCGAATGGGCAGCAGCACGGCGAAGGCTTGCCAGAAATCGTTATACAAACCGCGTTGGTTGATCTCTTGCCGCACGATGAAATCAGCATCGCGCAGGATGCTCAGTTTTTCTGCCGTCACTTCGCCCAGAATGCGAATGGCTAGACCCGGGCCCGGGAAGGGATGGCGTTTGACAATCTCTTCGGGTAGGCCAATGGATAGCCCGACTTTGCGCACTTCGTCTTTAAACAGTTTGCGCAGGGGCTCGACGAGCTTAAAGCGTAGATCTTTGGGCAGCCCGCCTACGTTGTGGTGGCTCTTGATCTTCACCGCCACCCGTTCCCCAGTCTTGGGATCGACGTTGGTATCGGCTGATTCGATCACATCAGGATAGAGGGTGCCTTGGGCAAGATAGTCGAAGGGGCCAAGACGCTTGGATTCTTCCTCAAAAACCTGAATGAACTCGTGGCCAATGCGCTTGCGCTTTTCTTCAGGATCGGTGATGCCTTCAATGACCGCCAAGAAGCGATCGCGGGCCTGCACATGGACGACCGGAATATGGAACTGTTCATGGAACAATTTCACGAGACGCTCTGGCTCATACTTGCGCATGAAGCCCTGGTCGATGAACATGCAGGTGAGCTGATCCCCGATGGCCTGGTGCAGCAAAAACGCTAGGGTAGACGAATCAACGCCGCCGGATAGCGCCAGCAGCACCCGCTTGTCGCCGATGCGGGCCCGGATTTCGCGAATGGCGTCTTCTACGAACGCTTCGGTGGTCCACGTTGGTTCGCAGCAGCAGACGTGATAGACAAAGTTGCGAATTAGCGCCAAACCACCAATGGAATGCACCACTTCGGGGTGGAACTGGACGCCGTAGAGCTTGCGTTCATGGTGGGCGATCGCCGCGCAGGGAGTATTGTCGGTGTGGGCGAGCAGCTCAAAGCCATCTGGCAACGCCTTGACGGAGTCGCCATGGCTCATCCACATGGTGGTGCCGTCGTCTACGTTGGTGAGTAGATCGGTGGGATCATCGATGTAGAGTGATGCCTTGCCATACTCACCGCGCAGGGCCCGCTCAACGCTGCCACCCAACTGCTGCACCATTAGCTGCATACCGTAGCACACCCCTAGAACAGGGATGCCCAGATCCCAGATCTTGGGATCGCAGTGGGGAGCGTTGTCGTCATAGACGGAGCTGGGGCCACCCGACAGAATAATGCCCTTAGGATTGAGTTGCTGGAGCTGCTCAACCGTGGTGCGGTAGGAAAGCACTTCAGAATAGACTTGGGTTTCGCGAATTCGTCGAGCGATAAGTTCAGAATACTGTGAGCCAAAGTCAAGGATCACAATCATCTGGCGGGTGATGTGCTCAGTGGCTTGGGTGTCTGGCGGAAGTTGGGTTTGGAGAGTCACCGATTGAGTCCTGGTCAGTCATGAAGGGTGAAAAACAATAATTATGTCGGCTTGAGATCGTGGGCTGAACAAGTAGCCTTCGCGAGAAAATCATCCAATCCTTCTAGGATAAGGGGTTGATGATCCTCAATCGCGACCTATGTGACCGGAGCCCGATCTCCATCGTGCACGTATCTATATAACGGTAATTAATGTCCCCGTATTGTGACTGATTTTCCTACAGAGGGCAAGGAGGCGATCGCTGAGATGATCATGTCATTGTTCAGAAGAAAGGCGCTGGCGTAGGCTAGGGTTCGGTCTGGACATCAAATAATGAGGGGCGATCGCTTTGATCTAGGTTGCGACAGAGGGCGCGATCGCCATCGAGCTGGCGGAGATAGTCCTGCACCCAGGCACAGGCATAGTCGAGTTCGGAGATTTCAAGGATTTCGGCCAGATCCCAAATCATCAGCCTGCCGTCATGGCCGCCGGAGATGAGGCGATCGTCCTCGCCAAACCCTAGGGCGAAGATGCTGCCGCGATGACCGCTGAGAGTGGCACTGTGGGCGGCCCTGCGGGCATTGTCGTCTAAGTCCCAGACCTGAATCATGCCGTCTTCCCGGCTAGCGGTTAGACGGTTGCCGCTGGGGCTAAAGCTAATGCGATGGATGGGGCTGGAATAGGTGGTGATCGAACTGGTTGGGGTGAGCTTGCCGTTCGAGTCGATCTGCCAAAGGTTCACCGATCCGTCGATGCTGGCGGTTGCCAGGGATTGCCCTTGGGGATTGAAGGCGGCATCGGCGATCGCTTGGTTATGAACTGGCGTGGTCTGCAGCAGTCGGCCTTCTAAATCCCAAAGGTAGATCATTGATCCGCTGCCAGCCATCACCCAGTCTTCGGTGGGATGGGCATCTAGACCCTGCAAGCGATCGCCTTCCTCGGTAGACAGCACCTGCAGCATCTGTCCGTTGAGATCCCAAATCCGCACGGTGCCATCTGCTCCACTGGATAGGAGGCGATCGCCCCGAGGGTTGAAGGTGAGATCTTGAATGGCTCCCTCGTGGCCCTCTAAACTGTGTGCCAAGGTCATGTTGAGCGTATCCACAGCCCCGGCAGCGGTGATTTGGTTCATGTCATCGGCGATCGCCCATAGAAGAATGCGCCCCTCATGGTCTCCTGAGGCCAGATAGCTGCCATTGGGGCTAAAGGTAACAGCTTCCACGGTATCCCTGTGCTCGGTTAGTTCTTGAAGCTGTTGACCTGTCTGCCGCCACAGGCGTACCCGTTGATCGCCGCTGGCGGTGGCGATGATGCCGCTGGCGGTATGAATGGCATGATCATTAATTTCCCAATTTGGGTGGGCGTCAATGATGCGGCGGCGGGTATTCCGTTGCCAGAGTCGTAGGGTGCGATCGGCACTGACCGATGCGATCGCCCCGGTGGGATGCACCGCCAGATCTAAGACTTGATGCTCATGACCTAAAAACGTTTCCTTGAGGATGCCCTCTGTAGACCAGAGATGAATGCGTCGGTTGCGCCCGGCGGAGACCAGGGTATCGCGATCGGCAAAGGCCAGGGCTTCGATCCTGCTGACATGGGCGGAGATGGTTCTGATCGGGACACCTGCTGCATCCCAGATGGTGATCGTGCCATCTTGAGTGCCCGCTGCAATTAAGTTGCCGTCAGGATGGAGGGCGATCGCTGAAATCGATCCTGTCTCCGTGGTCATTTGTCGTAGTAGGTCTCCCGTCAGCGACCATTGGTCTATCCCACGGTCATGGCTGGTGAGGATGGTTTGACCATCGGGCATCATGGCGACTTGGGTCACGGATCTGTTGGGGAGGGGCGTGGTTTGCTGGACTTGGCCATCGAGCGTCCAGCGCTTTAGGGTTTGATCCTGGCCTACGGAGAGAAGCTGTGTCCCATCAGGACTGTAGACCATGCTGACCACGCCTCCAATGTGGGCATTTGGGATGGTGGAGGTGAGGGTTCCGTCCAGCGACCACTGTTTGAGGGTGCCATCCTCACTGGCGGTTAGTACAGACTGACTGGTGGGATGAAACAGAACTTGGGTGATTGGGCGATCGCTCCTATGGCCAAACGTTGCCCTAGGAGTCCCCTGAACTGTCCAGATCGTTCCGGTGCCATTTTCGTACGATACGGCCATCCATTGCCCATCGGGGCTGAAGGCAACGCTGGTCGGGATGTCTTCCGTTCTTAGACGGTTCAATTCCTGAATACTGTAGACAACTTGCCGCAGGGCCAGATCGACTTGGTTGCGTGCTGCCACGGTGTCGGCTTGCTGAGTCAGCCAGTAATCGCTGCGTTGCCTCGCTTGCAGAACCTCGACCAGCGCATCTAGATGATTGTTGTCATTGGATAAGATACGGCTATAGAGACTCGTGATCTTCACCGTTTGGATGGATGAGCGACGATATTCTGACAGAGCCACGCCCACCGCTCCCAGCAGCGCAAACAGACCAAGGGTGACCACCTGCAGCAGCAGGCGCTGACGTTTGAAGGATTGTTGTTCAGCCGCTAGCCGCCCTTCAGCTTCCTGGGCTCGCTCTTCTTGGAGCTTTAGCAGAATAGCCTGCTTGCGGCTTTCCTCGGCGGTGATGGTATCGGCAAGCTGCTGGCTGGCATGAATAAACTGTCGCTGCAGCTTGGTGACGGGGGGATTTTTCTGGGTATCGTCCGCCTCTCTGAGCCAGGTATTAGCGATCGCCAACTCGCTGCCCCGCAACAGGAGATCAGGGCTCTTTTGTTTATCTCCCCAAGCGATCGCCCTCTGGAGCCAGTGGGTATGGCTATGGACATGGTCGCGATCGACCTCTAGCATCCGCACCAGCTCACTAAAGTTGATCGTGAAGCTACCACCATCGTCACTAAAGTCAATGGTGGGGATTCCCTTCAGGATGTCCGGTAGCTCGTTGCTGAGTCCGTAGGGTAAGACGGGAATAATGCGTTTATTAAGCTGTAGAGCGTGGTGTACTTCTGATTCATGGTTAGGCAGGTCGAGGGTATAGGGAGCAATGACGACCAGAACGTTGTCACAGGTTTCTAACCCATGCAGTACCTCAGCCTCAGCACCAAGACGAGATTCTATATTATCTTGATCAAACCAGGTTGTTTTTCCTTGAAGCTGCAGGGCCTCGTTCAGCCGCCGCGCAAAATCTGCTTCCTCCATGGGATAGGAAATGAAGACATCTAGCGATTCTTCAGGCGGATGACTGAGACTGGCCTTGATATAGTCCTGCTGCAGGGAGGTGGGTGGATGGTCGGGATTTTGCTGGGTGCTCTTGAGCCATGCCTCGGCTTGTTCTAGACGATAGCCTCGTAATAGGATGCTGGTATTTCGATTTTGATCGCGCCATTTGAGGGCTCGGGTGAGCAAGATTTTGTGAAGTTCATAATACTGGGCATTATCCTGAAGGGTAGCGATTAATTTATCTAGGCTAGCGTGGTAATGAACTGGATCATTCCCCTGGGTGAAGTCAATAAACTGCAGCGATCGCAACTGTAGCGGCAGGGCATGCACCGGCTCATCTTCTTCTAGCTTGGTATAAATCGCATCTAGACCGCGTCGGTTGCGCCGAGAGGATGACGTTAATGCGTCGATCGCTTCAAGCTGTAGGGGAATAATCCGCTTGTTGTGGCTGAAGGCATGGGCTAACTTGTGCTGGCAATCGTCGCTGCTGAGGGATGCTTGGGAGAGCAGGTATACAACGGCGTCGGCTCCTTCAATGCCGCGATCGCTCACCGCCTGCGTATCTTCTCCGGTGCGAATGTCGGTGGTGTCTGTCCAAACCGTAAAGCCCTTGCGCATGAGGCTGCGCCGAATTTGTTCCATGCGGGGGCGATCGCTGTCGGCACAGCATAAAAATACCTGCGCCATCAAATTATTAGCGTTTTTGATGCTCTCGCAGATAAATTCACAGTGGAGATCGGTGGGTTCGCAGGGGGCTTGCTCGGTGGTGAACTGAACGCGTAGCCAGTCTTCTCCTAGGAAGCGATCGCGACCGGTGAGTAAGTAACGCGATTGCTGTTGATTGCGAGACCAGGTGAGGGCTTGGTTCAGAAAAACCGTATGGCGATGGACATAGTCGCGATGGCGATGCATGACGTCCAATAGACCCGCAAACGAGGTCTCGAAATCATCAATCCCCTCGCGGAAATAAACCCAGTTGATTTTGCCAATCACGGGATGCATATTGGGAAAGCTGGAGTGCAATCCCTGGGCTTGATAGTCTTGCCATTGAGCGATCGTCTGACTAGGGTACCGCTGCTGCCACGTTTCGTAGGAAATTTGCTCAACGTGTAAGAGCGGAATAATTCGTTTTTGGCAGCGCAGGGCTAGCTCAATCTCCTTGCCGCAGTAGGGAGAATTAACCGCATGGGGTGCGATGATAAATAAGAAATTATGAGATTGCTCAATGCCAACATCAATTTGATTTTGGAAATCGACCCCTAGGGGAATATTATTTTGGTCAAACCAAATATCAAGGCCATGGTCTACCAAATGAGCATGGAGTTTGCGCGCAAAGACGAGGCTGTCGGCACGGCCGTAGGAGATAAAAGCATCCTGGAAGTCGGGCATGGACGATTTAAGGAGAGGGTAAAAACAACAGAGGACTGCTTTAATCCTACCGATAGATCCTCCGTTCTTTCGTCCTACTTTACCGATGGTTGTCAATCAATGATGACCCTGGTGAGTTGCACCAAGGTTAGGTTCAGCCTAGGTATCCACCCAAACACCCCAGATTGGCTGGGATAGTTAATGTCGCCAGCGGGCTCGGTAGCCTCGGGCATCGAGGTGGCTGAGGCTGGGGAAGCTGGTGTAGCGACCTAGCCCGCCGGGCCACCATGGATCGAGCGACCAATAGATCTGATCGCCGGTGAGCCCATCGCAGTAAAAGTCGATGGCATCGCCCACAATATGCCGACTTTCCGATGCACCCCCCACCCGGCGGTTAATAGCAGGTGGACGATACCAACTGGTGACCCGGAAGGGGCGACCGATGCGATCGCGGGCCTGTTGAGCCAGGGTGGCGATGCGGATAATGGCATTCACCGTGGCTTGATCGGGGGGCATCCTCGTGCCGCCGTGGGTGGCTTCTGCCCAGGTAAAGTTGCCGTTGGGAATAATCGAGGCGTGGATTTGAATATTGGATGGTGTCCATCGAGCTGGACGGGGCGGCGTTGGCGGCGGTTGGGGGGATGGGGCGGCATCGGGGGAGCCGCGCTGGGCGGTTTGCATCCGACGCACGTCTTCGAGCAGGGTCTGGATGGCTGCATCCCGTGAGTCTACATTGCGCCAGAGCTGTACCATGCGAATCAAGGCATTGCGCTGGCTTTCCTTTTCTTGGTAGGAACCGGGCACCCGCTGGACAAAATTGACGAGTTCGCGATCGAGCTGGGCGGCAATGCTGGCCAGGCGATCGCGATCGACATCCCCGGAAAACACTTGGGGGCTGACGCCTAGAGAAATCAGGGCACTGGTGCGAGAATCGAGTTCACGCCAGAGCCGTACGCCTTCGGTGAGGGCATTGCGCTGCTCGGCCCGCCCAGCATAGAACTGGGGAATGCGCTGCATGAAGGCCACCAAGGCAGGATCGACAATGCTGGGGCTGGACAGGGCGGAGTTATTTTGGCGAAGGGAGGCGATCGCGTCTTCCCGAGAGTCTAGCTGTCGCCAGAGCTGCACCATGCGAATCATCGCTTCTCGCTGGTGGGGATAGCCGCTGTAGTAGCGCGGTACGTTGAAGATAAACTGCAGCAGCGGTTGATCGAGGCTGCTCAGGTCTGCAGGGGGAGCGCCGTTGGTGGTATTTTGCAGGGCCGCGAAGACCGCCTGACGGCTGCCCAGCTTGCGCCACATGCGAAAGGCTTCCAGCAAGGCATCTCGCTGGAACTGCAGCCCTTGGTAGTAGCGGGGCACTCGTTCGGCAAAGGTGAGCAGGGCACCGTCGAGATAGACCAAGTTCTGCGGTAGTTCTGCCCCTTGATAGTCAATCGTTAGGTCTTCAAGGTAGGCTTCTATGAGCCGCAGACCATCGGTGGCTTCGAGCAAGGCCGCTTCGGTGTCGTTGGATGGCGGTGAATAGCCTTCGGCGATCGCTTGAATGAATCGATCGGCATAGCGGCCGCGATCGGCATTCCACAGATCGGTGCCCCGCCATCCTTGGGCCGTCAGGCGATCGGTAATACTGCGCACCGTGTTGGCAGCATACTGAACCTGTCCGGCAAAGGTGGCGAGATCGGCGGCGGGAATGCGATGAATAGGATAGACGCCCAGCCCCGTTTCGCCACTGTCCAACTGGGGCGCGCCGTGGGCACTATAGAGCGCCGCCAAAATGGGTTTATGGATACCGTTACGTTCAGCCTCTATTAGGTAGTAGTAGTTGCGCTGATCGGGAGACAGTTTTGCCATAGCCAACCCCATGATTCCGTAGTATCGAGATGATCCCTGCGCGATCGCGACAGATTGCCAGGCGATCGCATACCGGTTGTTCATCCCCAAGTGTATATGCAGGATTACCCACTGACCGAGCGCTTGCCTAACTTTGCTCCCGATTTTCTCAAAAAAGTGGGCCTAATTGCCACCGATATGGACGGCACAATCACCCGCCATGGGCGATTTACCCCCCAGTTGCTCCAGACCTTGGAGGCGCTGAAAACAGCGAATATTCCCGTGGTGATCACCACGGGGCGATCGGCGGGATGGGTGCAGGGCTTGGTCAACTACCTGCCGGTGCAGGGGGCGATCGCTGAAAATGGCGGACTTTTTTACGCCCATGGCAATGCCGCGCCAGAATGGCTGAGCGAGATCCCCGATCGGCACAACCATCGCCCAGCCCTGGGCCAGATGTTTGCCCGCCTCCAGGCCGAGTATCCCCACCTGCAGGAATCCACCGATAACCGCTTTCGGCTGACGGACTGGACGTTTGACCTAGGGGGGCTATCGGCGGTGGATCTACAGCGCTTGGGCGATCGCTGCCAGCAGGAGGGCTGGGGCTTCACCTACAGCACCGTGCAGTGCCACATTCGACCGCTAGCGCAAAACAAAGGGCAAGGATTGCTAGCCGTGCTACAGCACTATTTTCCCCAGTACCCTCCACATTTAGTGGTGACCGTGGGCGATAGCCCCAATGATCAAGAATTGTTTCAGGACTTCCCCAATGGCGTGGGGGTGGCCAATCTGCAGCCCTACCTCGATCGCCTCACCTATCGCCCTGCCTACCTCACTCTGGGGGAGGAAATTGATGGATTTTGCCAACTGGCGATCGCCCTAATTCAAGCCCGTTCGGGATCCTGAACTGGGAATGCTAATGCTACATATAGCGTCATAAATCCAGTTTCCGCCTAAAATCTGCGCTATATTTGGAAAGTATTTTCCCGGCTGCTGAGCTACCAACCGATACCAAAATCTAGGCTATACTGCCCTATTATCAGCGGTTTGTGAGAGAGGCATTTCTTCGAACAGGGTGATGCAATCTTCAACCCAACGGCGTCGTCTGCCGCGATCGCCCTGGCTGCCTGCGGCCATTTTGTGGCCCGTTTGCTTGCTGGTTCTCCCAGATTCTTTCAGTAGAGTAGTTTTATGGTTTCCCAAATTGAAACCCATGCCCTGAATGATCACCGGCCCTTCTGCCATACCATTGAAGGGTTGATTCAGGTGTTTACGGGGCCGCACCGAAGCTTTTTCACGAGCGTGATGGCTCAGTCTCTCCGCTTGGCAGGTCAAGGTACACCGGTGCTGGTGGTTCAGTTTCTCAAAGGTGGGATTCAGCAAGGGCCCGACCACCCCGTTCAGCTTGGCCAACATCTCACCTGGCTGCGCTGTGACCTACCTCGCTGTATTGATACGCCCCATATCGAAGAAGCGGAGGCGATCGCCCTGCAGGCGCTTTGGGACTATACCAAGACGGCCGTCTACAGCGGTGACTATGCGCTGATTGTGCTGGATGAACTGAGCCTAGCGACCAAGTTTGGGCTCATTCCTGAAGCCGAGGTTCTAGAGTTTCTGCACCAGCGCCCCAGCCAAGTAGATGTGATTTTGACCGGCCCCGACATGCCCGAATCCATCCTCAATATTGCCGATCAAATCACCGAACTGCGCCGCAGTTACCGTTCCTAAACCTATTCTTTGCCTGCTTTGCAAGCCGTAAGCCCATCATGATTAAAAACGATACGTGGATTCATCAAATGGCCAACCAGGGCATGATTGCGCCCTTCGAGCCATCCCTTGTGCGGCGCTTGGAGTCGGCAGGGGGCGATCGCTTGGTGATTAGCTATGGCCTCTCTTCCTATGGCTATGACATTCGCCTATCGCCCGCCGAGTTTCGTATCTTTCGACACATACCCGGCACGGTGGTCGATCCCAAATGCTTTAATCCCGACAACTTGGTGCAAACCCAGCTCCATCAAGACGAAAGCGGCGAATTTTTCATCCTGCCAGCCCATTCCTATGGTCTAGGTGTTGCCCTGGAAAGGCTGAGTATTCCTGATAACATCACCGTGATTTGTATAGGTAAATCCACGTACGCGCGCTGTGGTATCATTGCCAACCTAACGCCCGCCGAAGCGGCCTGGCGCGGCCATTTGACCCTGGAATTTTCCAACTCGTCGAGTGCCGACTGCCGCATTTATGCCAACGAGGGCATTGTGCAACTGCTGTTCTTGGAAGGAGAGCCTTGTCAGGTGAGCTACGAAGCGCGGCAGGGCAAGTATCAAGATCAATCTGAGACGGTGACCATTGCACGGGTTTAGGGCAGTCCGCGTGGGATTATGGCAGGATAGAGGAGCAGCGTCAACCTGGGTCTGACTATGGGCGTATTTGAAGACTTTAGCCGCTTTCTGGAAACGCGATTAGAGGAGTTTCTTCGTGATAATCCCCATCTTGAGTTGATGGCGCTAGAAGAGCAGCTTTACCAACAAGAGGAGGATGCTATCAATTTACTTGCAGAACTACAGACCCGTGAGCAGCACCTCAAGGATCAAATCCTAGAAACCGCTCAGGACGTGCAGCGCTGGCATGGACGGGTGGAAAAGGCGAAAGCGGCTCAACGGTTTGATTTGGTGAAGCCTGCGGAGGAACGGGAAGCAGCTCTATTGCGCCAGGGCAATCAGCTTTGGGGGCAGATGCAGTTGACGAAGGAGCGCATCCAGCAGGCGATCGCTCTCCAAAACCAGATTCAGCAGCGTCGAAAAGAAGTGCAGTCTAAGCGAGCTGAGACTGAGGCTGTGCGCACTAGCGCTAAGGCCGAGCAAACTTGGCAGGCGACGGGCTGGAGCCAGAAGGACTATACGTTTCAATCTTCTCCCGATCCCTTGGAAGCCAGGTTTCAGCAGTGGGAGATGGATGAGGAACTTGACCATCTCAAGCGTAAGCAACGGTGATCTGCTCACCATTGTTGGCTGGGTAGATCAGGCCTAGGGACTACGGTCTACTGAGGTTGTTGGTTGCTAGAAGCCTCGCGAAAGAGATGACCTAACACATGGAGCGATCGCTCGAATTCTTGCTGGCAACGTTGAATGTGCTGGCGCTTGCGCTGACGAATGGTCGTTTTGCTCTTGTCCGGGATGGCAGATGCTGAGTGAGACGGTGAGCGATCGCTGTTAACGGGATCCATAGCTCAACTCCTAAACCCTGATTTGTAGATGTGACCGTATTGTGGCCGAAGTGGCGCTGGGGCGACGTGAGGCGATCGCCTTTGCTGTGTGAAATTGGTCAGTCTTTAAGGTGATCGATGAATGCCTATTCTGTGATGTCAATCACAGGCTGGAATGAGAGTCACGTGATGGATGTAGTCTCTTTGATGCCCATGGGAGAACCTGTATGCCAAGACTTGATCGATTCCATGCCATTCAACAGCTCGATCCAGTGCAGGATACCTGCGACATCTGTCGGCAGCTTGCTGGCTATGAGTTTCCCTGGGATATCACTCGTGCCTTAGAAATTGCCTTATTCCGTACCTTCTGTGTTCCGAGTGTTGCGACGCTCCTCGATCGGACGGCGGAATTTCATCGTCACCCTCAAAAACGATACGATGACACGGGTCTGATGGTCTCCATGATTCTCAAATGGGGCTATGACTCTCCTAAGGGGCAGGCTGTGATTCAGCGGATGAATCAGATCCATGGGCACTATCCTATTCAAAATGCTGATTTTCTCTACGTCCTCTCAACCTTTATTTATGAGCCGGTGCGATGGATTGAACGCTTTGGCTGGCGTCCTTTAAGTTCCTTGGAAAAGCAGGCTTTATTTTATTTTTGGTTATCTATAGGGCAGCTCATGACTATTCAAGATATTCCCAGCAGCTATGAAGCCTTTGAAGCCTATAATCTAGACTACGAGCGCCAACATTTTCACTACAGCGAAGCGAATCAACGGGTGGGAGAATCTACCTTAAACCTGTTTCTCAGTTGGTTTCCCCAGCCCCTGCGGCCGCTGGTGCGCCCCTTTGTGTATGCGATCATGGACGATCGCATGATCAACGCCTTTGGCTTTCCCATGCCCCAGCCCTGGCAGCGTCGGGTTGTAGAGCAAGCGCTGCGATCGCGGGGCAATATTCTCCGGTACTTTCCCCCTCGCCAAACGCCCAGCTTCTACATGGACGAACCGCAGCGTAGTTATCCTCAAGGGTATGCGTTGACCGATCTGGGCCCGCCTCAGATGCTGGCTAAGCTCAATACTCCTGAGGCTAAGGCAGACTCGGGACATCAAGGGTGACGGGGCGATCGCGGTGGATACGCTAGATTGTTGTAGGCCTAACGTTAACGAACTCAGGTTGATGGGCAACGAATGGACCATGGGCTGTGGCTGCTAGCCGGACAAAACCGCCAGTTGAGCCTTAGCTTTTTGCAAGGACTCTTCCCACTCCAGACCAGGATCACTATCGGCGACGATGCCTGCACCCACCTGCCCATAGATATGAAACGGTTGTGCGCCGGTGATGAATGGTTCATCGGGGACGGCTAGGAGGGTACGAATCAAAATATTTAGATCTAGATGTCCGCGCCAGTCGAGATAGCCGCAAGAACCGTAGAAGAGACTGCGGCGTACGGGCTCTAGTTCTTCGATAATGTCCATGCAGCGCACCTTCGGGCAGCCGGTGATGGTGCCGCCGGGGAAGAGGGCGCGAATCAGGGCGATCGCATCAATGTCGGGACTCACCATCCCTCGGACGTTGCTCACCAGATGCATCACGTGGCTGTAGCGCTCAATGGTCAGCAGTTCATCGACCTCCACCGTGCCCCAGTCGCAAACTCGCCCGAGGTCATTGCGCTCCAGATCTACCAGCATGATGTGTTCGGCATTTTCCTTAGCATTGCTGAGCAATTCTTGTTCGTAGCGGCGATCGCTCTCTGGCGTGGTTCCTCGGGGACGGGTGCCGGCAATGGGACGGGTCTGGGCTTGGCGACCGACGCGATGCACTAGGCGTTCGGGAGAACAACTGATGACGGCACCCCAGGGGGTTTGCCAATAGCTAGCGAAGGGGGAGGGGTTGATCTGATGCAGGGTACGGTAAAGTTGCCAGGGGTCGGCAAACCCAGCGGTGGCAAATCGTAGGGAGAGGTTGGTCTGGAAAATATCGCCCGCTTGGATATACTGCTGGGCGCGACGCACGGCGGCTTGGTAGTCGTTAGCTTGGGTGGCATAGGAGGCGCGACCCATCTGAGGCAGGCTGAGGATGGGGTTGGGTAGGGAGGTTTCTAGTTGGTGCTGGAGGCGATCGCCCGCTTGGGGGTCGGTGGTGGCAATCCAGATCTGCTGTTGCCAATGGTCGAGCACGGCAAAATTCTCGGGTTCGTACCAGTAGGCAACGGGGAAGGGGAGTTGATCCTCCCGCCGCCAGGGCAGCCGTTCAATTTCCCAGGCGAGGTCATAGCCGAGCCAGCCGAGCCAGCCGCCGGTGAAGGGTAGGTTGGCATCGGGAATGTCGCTGTCAGCATGGCGGAGATGCTGCAAGGTGGGCAGAATGTGACCGAGGCTGGGTGTCCAAATGCGCCATTGATCGCCATCGCGGCGGGGTGCTCCGGCACAGATGGAGTAGCGTGACTGAGGGTAGGGTTGGCCAGACTCGTAGGGAGAATAGGTGGCAGGGCTTTCTAGCAGGGTGGCGATCGCTCCGATGCCGCTGAAGAAGGGCGATCGAAATAATTGCTCAAAAACGTCTGATCCGGTGCGCTGTTGTAGGGGCAGCGATCGCCAGTGCCAGGGTCGGCTGTTGGACTCTCGGCTCATCCCTGCCCGCCCCAATAAATCCGCAGTCCCCAAAAGGCTAGGATGCCGGTCATGATGATGCCATCCCTCAGCCTGAGGCGAAATTCATACCAGCGTACTTGGTGCTGATTGGCACCTACAAAGCCGCGCACCAGCATGGCGCTGGCAATTTGCTCGGCCCGCAGCAGTAAGTTTTCCAAGAATCGTTCTGCCACCGTCAGCCAAACTTGGGCCGAGCCGCGAAAGCCCAGCTTTTTCCAACTGATGCCTCGGGTGCGCACGGCGCGAACCAGGTTTTGCACTTCCTCTAAGACCAGGGGAATAAACCGCAGGGAGAGGGTGAGGGTGAGTACAATTTCGGTGACCGGAACCCCCAACCGTTTCAGGGGCTGGGCGAGGTATTCAAAGGCGGCGGCAATTTCTTCGGGCGCGGTGGTTAGGAGATACAGCGTGCTGCTGTAGAGCAGGATAAAGGTCAGCGTGCCGATGCGAATGGCGAGGTCGAGGGAGCGCTGGGTAACTTTGACGATTACCTGCCGGTTGCCCATGCGAAACAGCGGCTGCTGCACCAAAATGTAGCGGTAGCGGGTGGGTTGGGGGAGGTTAGCAAGGGCTTCGTCGGCGGGTGTCTCAGCTATGTCCACCGCATCGGGCGATCGCACCATGTTGAAGCTGAGATCTTGGGCCGGTAAGCGAGGCGTGTAGGACACATTCAGCCCGTCGGGGGCAATGGTGGTGATGGCAAACAGCAGCAGGCTGAAGGCGGCTAGGAGGCCCAGTTGCCGACGCCACACCCGTCCTGGAATGCGCAGCATAAAGGTGAGGACGACCAGAAAGCCAACGATGGAGAGCCGCCAAGCAGAGTTGGCGGCAATCGGGCTGAGCAAAATGCTGACCAACCACCCGAGTTTGACCCGTGGATCGGTTTTATGCAGCCAGGTGACGGGCGTTTCAAGATAGAGCCCAATCGGGAGCGATCGCAATAAATCCATAGAAGACCAGAGGTGCCCAATCGACTTTCCATCCTACCCTGATTCCGCCTAGCGTATGGCGCTACACGCGGGTGGCGCGGTTGGATCCCCGTTCCATTTCGCGCATCTTCTTGCCCCGCCACAGGAGGCGAACCGGGGTGCCTGCAAAGCCCAGGCTTTCGCGGAATTTGCGTTCAATATAGCGCTGGTAGTTGTTGCCAAAGAGCTTGGGATCGTTGACAAAGAGGGCGATGGAGGGCGGCTGGCTGGTGACTTGGGTGCCGTAGTAAATCCGACCCTGGCGGCCTTGGCGGGTGGTGGGCGGCGAGTGCCAACGGGCGGCGTCTTCCAAGACTTCGTTGATCACCGAGGTGGAGACGCGGCGCTGGTGCTGTTCGGCGGCACGATCGACCAGTTCCAAAATCTTGGGCACCCGCTGTCCGGTGAGGGCGCTGACGTAAATCATCTCCGCCCATTCCACAAAGTAGAGGCGATCGCGGGTTTTCTGCTCATGGTCGTAGATGGTGTAGGAGTCTTTTTCGACGCCGTCCCATTTATTCACCACCACCACACAGGACCGGCCTTCTTCGGCGATGCGTCCGGCTAGTTTCTGGTCTTGCTCGGTGACGCCATCGACGGCATCAATCACCAACAGCACCACATTGGCCCGGCGAATCGCCTTAAAGGCCCGGTTGATGCCAAAAAACTCTGGGCCGTATTCCACCTGTTTCTTTTTGCGAATCCCGGCCGTGTCAATGAGCCGGTAGCGCTTGCCGTCTCGCTCCACCACCATGTCAATGGCATCGCGGGTGGTGCCGGAAATGGGGCTAACGATCGCCCTGGCTTCGCCCACAAAGGCATTGAGCAAGCTAGATTTACCCACGTTGGGTCGTCCGACGATGGCTACACGGATTTCGTCTAGCTCTTCTAGTTCGCTAATCGGCGGTAGATGGGTGATTAGCTGATCCAGCATATCGCCGGTGCCGTTACCGTGGATACCCGATACGGGAAAGGGTTCACCCAAGCCTAGGCTCCAAAATTCTGCCGCCTGCATCAGCCCCTTGTCGGGCGATTCGCACTTGTTCACCGCAATCAACACCGGCACGGAATGCTGACGCAGCCAGGTGGCAATTTCTTCATCACTGTTGGTGACGCCGTCTTGGCCATCCACCACCATAATGGCCGCGCTGGCTTCGGCGAGGGCCGCCATGGCCTGTTCGCGAATCAGCGGCAGAAATTCTGTATCGTCGTCAAAGACGAGACCGCCGGTATCGACGACTAAAAATTCTCGATCTTGCCAGAAAGCTGGCTTGTAGGTGCGATCGCGCGTCACCCCAGGTTCATCATGAACGATCGCTTCGTTCACCCCAGCGAGACGATTGACCAGCGTAGACTTGCCCACATTGGGGCGACCAATAATTGCAACAACCGGCAGTACCATAGACTTATGCGTGAGACGTCAGCCGCGATAGAGAGTGATTCAGAATAGACGAGTAAAAATCTGAGCCATTCACGAACCCCCATCACCCTCGCCGTAATGATGCGATCGCCTAGTCTAGAGCATTGCTAGACTGCTTAGAACTCCGCTGCTCAAATACCCAAATTTCTATTGTACTCGCAATCTTAGAAGTCAGGGGGCGATCGCCATGCCCAACTCGCAGATGCCAGCTTCCGCCTCTTGCCGCAGCCGGTGGGCAATGCGGAATAGCTCTTGCCCTGTATGGATGTAATGTTCGGCATAGCTGGCGGTGAAGCGATCGAGTTCATCCACGCCATCGCTAAGCTGGCTGAGGCAGTAGTAAAGATTGGCCGCGGCCCCAGCGACGCTGGCGGGGTTGGGCATGGATTGAAAAAGCTGATGGGCTAGGGCTAGAGCTTCTCGGCATTGTTCCAAATAAGCTTGAAAATCGTCCATCAACTCATCGTCAAAGGGATCGGCGGCGAGGTCGTCAATTTGTTCGTCTAGAGAGTACAGCACCTCGCACAGTTCACGGTTGACCGGTTGATAGACCCGCTGCAGCCATTGGCGCAGATGTTCATCCGCATCTCGTCCTCGGCGACGCTGGCGGGGAGATGGCGCATGGTCTGGTCGGCGGTCGGATTTTTGATGACCATAGCCAAGCTGGCGATCGTAGGAACGCCGGGTTTGGGGATCGCTGAGAATTTCGTAGGCAGCATTAATCTGGGCGATCGCTTCATGACTGCCGATATGCCGATTGCTGTCGGGATGGAACCGTTTCACCAACTGCCGGTAGGAACGCTTAATGTCCGCCTGGGTTGCAGAGGGGCTAACAGCAAGGGTGTGGTAATGGGTTGCGTTGACCATAAAAGCTATTGTAATCAAGGGTCAGCGCAGCGTCAGCCCATGGCTCAGGATGTCATGACGTCGGGTTAAGGTAGGCTTTAGCTTCCTGGGCCACCGACTCCACCTGATCGTGGGCGAGGTGCTCTAGGGTGGTACGAACATCGGGACTATCGAGGCGGCTCAGGGCCTGTACGACGCGGTAGCGCACTTGCCAATCATCGCTGTTGGCGTAGGGGATCAGCAAGGGAATGGCCCGAAGATCACCAAATTCGCCCAAGGCCCCGATCGCCACCGTGCGCACCAGTTCATTATCAGAACTCAAGGCCATACAGAGCAGCTCAAAGGCTCGCGGTTCGCCCATTTCGCTTAAGGCGGCCACAATGCTGACGTGGATCAGCCACTCGGAGGTGCTGTGGTACAGCTTTTCCAGATCGTCGTAGGCCTCGGTGAGCTTCAGCGCCCCCAGGGAATCGGCTGCGGCTGCCTGCACGTCGAGCTCAGGATCATTCAGGAGGCGATCGCGCAGGAGATGCAGGGCATGGTGCCGATCTTGCATGCCCAAGGACGCCAGTTGGCTGACGGCGGCATACCGCACCCGTACATTGGCGTCGTTAATGGCGGGCTGGATCATCTGAAAGGCAACGGCTGGATCAATCTGTCGCAGTTGATTGATGCCGCTGATGCGATCGCCAGCATCGTCGGCAGTGAGTAAGGCCTGGATCGACTCTGGATGGGGCATGGGCAAATACACTCATCTAAAAGGGGCTTGCTTATCGGATCGAGGAGCATCCGCGGGCGCTAGTCTTGGCTAGCCATGTAGCGAATGATGTCGCCTCGGGTCAAAATGCCGACCAAGGTGCCGTCACTGTCTACCACGGGTAGGCGACGCACATGGCGCTCGTGCATGAGCTGGGCGGCGGCATTCAGCGGCTTGCTGGGCGGCACGGTGACGCTTTCTTTGGTCATCACTTCGCCCACGGTTTGCCCCAGGGCTTTGTGGAGTTCGCGGTCGTAGCGGGCAGGATTTTCGAGATAGATGACGCTATCCAGCAGCATGATATAGGCGGGCGGGGTCACCCCCGTTTGTTGCCACATCAGGTCGCTTTCGGAAATGACGCCGACCAGTTTGCCCTGATCGTCAACCACGGGCAATCCACTAATGTGGCGCTCCGCCAAAATTTGAATTGCTTCTTTGAGGGGAGAGTTGGGATTGACCGTGATCGGCTCCTGACTCATGACCTCGGCAACGGTTACAGGCATAGTTGAACCTAATGGGCGATGGATTATCTATGTTCCATTATTAAGGACGCTTGGGGATCAGCCCTGAGGGATTCACAGGTTGTTACATCCGACACGGTTTGGGCGGTCAGGAGGGGCGATCGCCCTTGATGGGGCACTGGTAGGGATTGGCTGGGGATGGGATCAGTGGCCTAAGCCTAGGCATCCCTGGCTGGCCCTAACGACTGGCCATAATGCTGCAGGATGGTGATGCAATGGGCGATCGCATCCAGGTGGGCGATTTCGTAGCCGTGGGTGTTTTCGGTGGGAAAGCTCAGGCAGGCGGCCCGCCCCACGTGACCGTTTTTCATGGCGATGGAGGCATCACTGCCAAAGCCGCTGAGGGCCGCAAGCTGCAGGGGAATCTGGGCGGCGATCGCGGCCTGTTGCAGCTCTTGGTTTAGCCCATCGTCATAGATGCCGTAGCCGTCCTGCACCAGCAGCACCGGGGCTGGCCCATCCTGCACCGGATATTCCAAGGACAGGGGGCAAATTTCTAGGGCAATCAGGGCGTCGAGGGTTTGGGATTGGGCAATCTGCCGGGCGATCGCTTCTAGGGTATTGCGGGGGACGGTGTCGTCTTGATCCAGAGTCTGGAGCAGCCGCTGGCTGAAGCTTTGGGCAAAATGCTGGGTGAAGTACAGCGCCCCGATCGCGCCCACTTCTTCTTTAGCAGAGGCAACCAGGTAGACATCCACAGCGGGCGATCGCAGGCCTTTGCCCAAGCCCAGCAAAATGGCTAACGATGCCTTGTTGTCTAGGGTGTAGCTGGCGATGTGATCCTGTAGCCGAAAGGGGCGCTTGCGATGCTTGCCGATCACCATGCGGGTGCCGGGATGGATGCCCGCCACCGCTAGCTCCTCGGGGGTGCGCTTGGTTTCCACCCAGGCATCTTGCCAGCGGACAGCCTGATCCTCCTGGAGCACCTTTTGGGGTGATTCGTGGGACACATGGCGGGATCCAAAGCTGAGAATGCCGCTGACGGTGTGGCGATCGCCCAAGAGATCCACCACGCCCTCTCCGTAGACCCAGGGAAAGGCACCGCCGAGCTTGCCCACCCGCACCCGTCCTTCGGCATCAATGGTTTTCACCAAGCCGCCGATTTCGTCCTTATGGGCAGTGATGGCGATCGCCCGGCTAGAATCCTGCCCGGCCACGCGGGCGATCACATTTCCGGCTGGATCCTGCCAACAGTCGAGCCCCAGGGCGGTGAACTGCTCTCGCAAATAGCCATCGATCTCACCCTCAGCGCCGCTGGGGGAATGGTGCATCACCAGGGTTTCGATGGTTTGGAAGAGGCGATCGCGATCGGTCATGGCTGGGGTCATTGGGCCGGCTTTTGGTGATGAACTTCCACCACGGTATGCACGTTACCGCGAGGGGTGAAGTCACCCTTGATGGTCATCTCTAGGGGATCGCAGGCGGCGACTAAATCGTCCAAAATCTGGTTCACCGATTCTTCGTGGGAGATGTAGCGATCGCGATAGCTGTTGATGTAGAGCTTGATGGCCTTCAGTTCCACCACCCGCTGGTTGGGTACATAGGTGACATAGATGGTGGCAAAGTCGGGATAGCCGGAAAACGGGCATTTGCAGGTAAATTCCGGCAGGCTGATGGCAATGGTATAGCGGCGGCCGGGGCGGGGATTGGGGAAGGTAATCAGGTTGCCTTCGGCAATTTCCCGTTCGCCATATTTGGGTTCATCGTTTTGGTCAGGAGCTTGGGCGTTAGCTTGGCTGTCTACGGTGGAGCTAGATGCAGAGTTCGTCATGGCTTGCGTTGGGTTGGGTTGGGTCTAGATATTGGTGCATGGTTTACGTTTACCATCATCCCTTGAGGGGCAGGTGTGGGGCAAGCCGTAACCAATTTCGCAAAAACGGGATCGATCGCGCAAATTTCAGCTACCCTAAGGTCAGTCTTTTCCACAGATCCCTGTTCCCCAGCCTGTCCACACATTTACGGCTGCCTTGATTCAGTCCCCAGGTTGGGGCAGCAGATGAGGACTCGCCACCTGCCAAGGTCGTTGGACTCACCCACCTTGCACCACCCAGTATCTCAGCTCAGTATTCTAAGACAGCGTTTGTAACTGATGGCACCCAAACTTCACTCTCAAACCACTCCGTCTGTGACTCCGCCTGCTGCAAGCGGGGGCAATGGCTACGCGCCCTCTGTCCCCATTTCGGTTTATCGGCAGCTTGCGGCGGAGCTAGAAACCACCAAAGGTCAACTTCTTTCCGTCAGCCATAAAAACCAGCAACTGACCCAGCACAATCAGCAGCTTCAGCAGGCCCTCACCAGCCTGGTGCAGTCAGCGTTGATGGTGCAGCCCTTGGTGGGCACGGTGGGCACGGCGTCCCCCTCTGCTCCAGCAGCTCCTGCCCCAGCCTCCCCAGCGGCTCCATCCCCAGTGGCTCAGTCCCCAGCGGCTCCGGTCAACTCGACGGTGACTACGCCGCCTTCTAGTGGGCAAGCGTCGGCAGCCCCAGACTTGCCGAACTTTGATACCTTTTTCACGGAGCAGCCCGAAGCACCTCAGCCCGCCGAAGCTAGTCCGTCCCGCAGGATGAATGGGCTCTGGCTGACGCTGGTGATCGTGGTGGTGATGCTCACCGCCTTTGGAGCTGGCTTCCTAGTGGTACGACCGCTGCTGCAAAACAACGGCAACAGCCGCTAGGTCTAGAGCTCGCAATAGCGCTGGGTGACCTGATGCCGGTAGGCGAATAATCGATCGAGCTGGGCTTGGACCAACCAACCGCCCATCAGATCGCTGAGCCAACCGCCGGGCAGGGAAAAGGCGATCGCATCCGTGAGCCGAGTATGATCGCCCTCGGCCTTGAACTGATGGCGATGTTGCCAATAGGCGAAGGGGCCGGTGACCTGTTCGTCGATAAATTCTTCGTAGAGATCGCAGGCGGTATGGCGGGCCAGCCAGCGCAGGGGAATGGGCCCAAAGAAGAGCTGAAATTCACTCTCCGCACCCACCCCCAGACCTCCCTCACGCCGCACCACAGACACGGCTTGCCAGGGTGGGGTGAGCAGGTTGAGCACATCAGGACGTTCGTGGAACTCCCAAACGGTGGTGACGGGGGCTTGGATCAGGCAGGAACGGGAAAAGTTCATCATGGGGTTAGAGGGGCGTCACAGGGGGTGGGGCTAGGGCAGGAGAGGAATCTATGCGGGCTTCAGGCATGATCAGCATGGCATCCCCAAAGGAATAAAAGCGGTAGGCCTGGGCGATCGCCTCTTGGTAGAGCGATAGCAGGCGTTCGCGGCCAATTAAAGCGCTGACTAACATCATCAAGCTTGATTTGGGCAAGTGGAAATTGGTAATCATGCCGTCAACCACCTGCCATGCGTAGCCAGGATAGATAAATAAATTGGTTTTGCCGGAGAAAGGCTGCAGTTGCCCTGATTGGGCCGCCCCTTCGAGGGCCCGTACCACCGTTGTCCCCACCGCAAACACGCGGCTGCCTTGGGCCTTGGTGCGGGCGATCGCCTCCACGGTTTCCGGGGAAATATCCAGCCACTCGCCATGCATTTGGTGGTTGGTAATCACCTCTGCTTCCACGGGGCGAAAGGTGCCCACGCCCACATGCAGCGTCAGGTAGGTATGGTTAATGCCAGCGGATTGCAGGGTTTCGAAGAGTTCTGGGGTAAAGTGCAAACCGGCCGTGGGCGCAGCGACAGCTCCCGGCCGTTCGGCATAGACGGTTTGATATTGCTCGGGCTCGGCGGTGCTTTCGGTGATGTAGGGCGGTAGGGGAATCTTGCCTAGGTCATCGAGGAGGGAGAGGAGCGATCGCCCTGGTGGGGTTTGAAATTCAATAATCCGCCCGCTAGTTTCAGGATCAACCTCCTGGATCGTGCCGACGAGGGTTAAGGACGGATCTTGATCAGGATCGCCAAAGGTGATCTGGGCACCGGGGCGCAGGCGGCGTCCAGGACGCACGAGGGCGAGCCATTGATTCACCCCCCGTTCCTCCAAGAGCAAAATTTCTGCCGCTGCCCCGCCGGGTTTGCGGCCATAGAGGCGGGCGGGCAGTACACGGGTATTGTTGAGTACCAGTAAGTCTCCAGGTTTGAGCAACTGCGGCAAGTTGTGGAAATGATGATGCTCATGGGTGGTGGTCGAGTTGACTACGAGCAGCCGAGAGCGATCGCGGGGAACTACTGGATTTTGGGCAATTCGCTCCTCTGGAAGATGGTAATCATAGGCCGAGAGCGATCGATCCAGGTCATTGGGTAGGTCTGATGGCACAGAGGGGGGCGTGGCCAAACTGTCGTGGGTCATAGAAGAGGGTACGGTTCAATACAACATTGAGGTTAATTGGCCTAGGATGCCCCAATCCGTTGGGTTGAAGCAGCAAGGGGGTGCTGATTAGCATATCGCACGTTCCTAAGGATGGATTAGCACAAACCGGCAAAATCCGAGGGCGGTTAACCCGGCCCATACCCAGAAAATCCAGAACTTGGGTGGACTTCCCCATAGGAAGTCGGGTGCTTCTCCCCTACTCACCCCTGTCTAAAGGAACCACAATGAGAACAGGGAGAAATGAGGCTCAACTTCGAGCAAAAAGATATGGAATACCTTTACTATCTAGCAAACGCCAGCCTAGTGCTTCGGGTGATTGAACGTCTACACAACACCACTTGGCTGCCAGTACAGTTTATGACCGTGATTCATCAAATTGATGGATGGGTGGTGAAAGTTAAGATCGATGGATGTCTCGATGCTCAGCGCCACGGAGACTTTCAGGCGTTTCTTGCTGAGCTTGGCATTCCCAGTGAACCTGATATCCGCGTGCGTATGGCGCTGTGGGGTCTGGAAAATGGGCAGTCGCCAGTAGATGTGATGCGTCGCTACCAAGTGGCTGTGGTGTCCCATGGGCAGCCCGACCGCAATGAAATTGAAGAATTTCGCCGTCAGTTTGTGCAAGGTCTTGGCTATTGCCCAGAAACTCTTGCCTAATCAAAAGCATTAACGATGTAATCGAGGGTGAGCCAGTCGTTGTCATAGATCATGGGTGTACCAAGCTGAATAGAAGCTGGTTGACTGGTTAAACCATCAGCACTGTCTGGAGAGATCGGACGGTGCTGTTTTGCATCTGGCTGTTTTGCATCTGGCTGTTTTGCATCTGGCTGTTTTGCATTGAAAGGGGGCGATCGCCTCAGAACTAGGGCAACATCAAAGCGGCAGTCCATATCGCTCAGGTGAGGATAGCGGGATAGAAAGATTTCTGCAGCGCGACCAAGCTTAATTTTCTTGCCAGGGGTGATGGCCAAGCGTCCATCCGCATCCCAGTTGCCGGTGCTGCGGGTTTTTACTTCCACGAAGGCTAGGGTGCCTCGGCTGCGTCCGTCGGATTGGTAGGCCACCAAGTCTAGCTCGCCCCACGGGCAGCGCCAGCGCCGCTGTAAAATTGTCCAACCTTCTTGGATTAGCCACTGGGCTACCAAGCGTTCACCGCGATCGCCCAATGCTGCCCGGTCTTGCTGCTTGCTGTTATCTCCCATTCTGGCCCTCCTCTGTTTATTGATCGAATGACTGATCGAACGATCCTGCCCCAGATTCCGGTAGTATCAGGATACAGCGTCGTGTTGAACAAGGGTATGGAACGTTTTCCAGTAGGTCGAAATCTCCGACAAGTGGTTGTCCGTTTTCAGGCGATGGGGCAGGTTCTTCGTCAGCAATGGCACCGACTAGGGGCGATCGCCCTGGTGGGAGTTTTAGGGGGGGCGATCGCCCTCACTCTCTACCCTGGCAATGCTTGGGCTGAAGACTACACCAAGCAAAATCTGGTGGATTCAGATTTTTCCCATCGGGTCTTGACGGACTCTAGTTTCACCAAAGCCAATCTGCGTAACAGTGATCTCAGCTATTCAGACCTGCGTGGGGTTAGCTTTTTTGGTGCCAACTTAGAAAATACAAATCTAGAGGGTGCGGATCTGAGCTACGCAACCCTCGATACGGCGCGCCTAGTTCGCTCGAATTTGACCAACGCAGTGCTGGAAGGTGCCTTTGCCTTTAACACAAAGTTTGATGGTGCCACCATTAGCGGGGCAGATTTCACCGATGTGCTGCTGCGGGGCGATGTTCAAGAACAGCTTTGTGACTTGGCGTCAGGCACCAATCCCACCACCGGACGCGATACCCGCGAAAGTTTGAGCTGTTACTGATTTTGAGCTGTTACTGATCAAGAAGCGAGACAGCATTCCGCAGGCTAGACCAAAACCTGCGGAATGAGTTCTCATCTGGGATTACGCCTGCATATGTTTTTCCAACAGGCTCTTAGCCATGGGTTTATAGAGCAGGTGGAACAGCATTTCAATGTACCGCAGCATATCTTCGCGGTTTTCTTGAGAGGTGTAGTTCCAGAAGCCGTAGATCTTGGAGAGCGAGAGGAGTTTGGTGGCGTGGATCTTCCAGGTATAGGTGCTGTAGACCCGGTCGATGCCCCGCTGGGAAATCTCTTTCCAGTAGTCGGGCTGATGGGCACACTTCGATAGGAAGTCGAGGATCACCTCCGCCATGTCTTCATGGTGGGTGGGGTTAATGTAAAACCCGTTGTGCTTGTCTTGGATAATTTCCAGGGGCCCACCAAACCGGGTGCCGAAGGTGGGTAATCCTGAGATCATTGCTTCCAAAATGGTCAGACCAAAGGCTTCAAACAGCGCGGGCTGCACAAAGATACCTTGGCGATCGGCAATCACGCGATAGACTTCTCCAGAATCGGTTTTAGGTAGCCGCACCCCTAGCCAGCGTACCTTCCCCTGCAGGTTGTACTGATCAATGATGTGATACAGCTTCTCAATTTCGCTGATTTCTTCGCGATCAGTGGAATCCTCGGTGCGCAGTTTACCGGCAATCAGGATCAAATTGCACTGCTCTTGGAGGGCTTCGCTTTTGCCAAAACATTCTGCTAAGCCGGTAAGATTTTTGATCCGATCCAGCCGGGCCATGGAGAACAGAGGGCGCTTGCTAGGATCATCCAGGGTGCCGAAGATGGCGGCTGGATCGTCGTCGGTAAACAGGAGCTTGTCGAGGCGATCGCGATCGCCCGGTATCCGATCTTCACTGCGGTGGTAGGGGAAATAGACGGTTTCATTGACGCCCGGCGGCACCACGTTAAATTTGGGGCTAAATAAATCGACACCATTCACCACATGGTACAGCTCTGGCATGGTGAAGCGATGGTAGGACTCGTATTGGCCCACACTTTCCTTCGTGCCCACAATTTCCTGGTAGGTACTGCTGACCACAAAGTTGGCGGAGTTCATGGCGATCAAGTCTGCCGTGAACTGGATGGAGAAGTGATACTGCTCTTCTAGATCCTGCCAATAGAGGTTGCTGAACAGATATTTCGACTTTTCTAGAGCATGGGCAATGATGCACTGGGTCACCTTCAGCCGTCGGGCCAGCAGGAAGCTGACGAGGTTGCCATCCGAGTAGTTGCCAATAATTAAGTCGGGCTTGCCCTGGAATTCTGCAAGCAGCTCCCGTTCGGCATCAATGGCAAAGGTTTCTAAATAGGGCCAAATCTCAAAGCGCGAGATCCAATTTTGGGTGTACTTGGGATTAAATTCGCGGAACGGAACCCGCAGAATCCAGGCATTGTGGGTGGCGTGGATTTTCTCTAGCCGTTGGTTACACAGCGTATCTTCGCAGTTGGGCAGCAGGCGAGTTAGGACAATTACCTTGGGATAGGCCGATTGCACATCCAGACCCGCCAGGCTGATCTCTTCCTGAAGCTGCTGCTCAATGCTACGGACTTGATCCAGCACATAGACCACCTGTCCACCGGTATCGGGGCGGCCCAGCACCCCCTCTTGCCCAAACCAGCCATGGGGGGATAGCAGCACCACGCGGAAGATCATAGGAATCCGCGAGATGAAGGTTTCTAGGGCTTGGTGGTCGGGGGAGTCGATCAAGCTGTCGAGCATGTCCAAGGTTTCGCGCACCCGTCCAGCGGTGTTGCCCCAGCCGGGTTCAAATCCTAGTTCCTGCAGCTCAAACCGGAATTTGTTGTAGGGTTCGTTGGTGTCATAGCGGCTGACGAAGTTAATGGCGCGCTTAATCTGGCTCGAAAGCTTCTGCTGGGATTGGATGCGACCATTAATCAGCAGTTGGGTGCCGTTATAGCGATGTAGGCTGAGGAATTGGTATAGCGCCTCTAACCACTGGGTTGGATCCTGGAAGAGCTTACTCGACATAAAGCGGTTGAGGTAGTCAACGCCCTTGCCGATATTTTTTGAGTCGCGGATGGCGGGAGAATAGTCGTAGAAGGGGCCAAAGTCAATTTCTAGGACGTCTCCCTCTTGGGGATGGTGGCGATTGACGAAGCGATCGCGTAGATCCAGCAAGTCTTGGGGCGTCATCGGCTCAACGGTTAGGTCTTCAAAGACCCAGTAGGCTTGCTCGTTGGCAATTTTGGGACGAATGATTAGACAAAGGCTCTCCCGCTCTAGGATGATTTCCTGGACATAGTAGATGAGTTTGCTGAGGTGAGACTGCTGGCGAAAGTCGTCTGATCGTTGGTAGGTGCTGCAATAGTCTGAGAAGGCGGTGAGAATATCGTTGCGCAGCAGGTAGCGCTGGTCTCGTTTCCGCAGTTCGCTGGCAAATTGGCGTAGGTCGGTACGTTCGTTGCTGTCTAGGACGGCTTGGATCAATTCGGACATTGGCGATTCCCCTTAAAATGCTGTGAATTTAGAGTACATGGGGTGAAAGATCTCCCGGTGGATCGTTGAGATCTAGGGGAGAGATGCGGTCAGACGTCCCAAGATGGGTGGGTATAGACATGTCAGAGCCGGACTGCGTTTAGGTGCGACCGTAGCCTGCATGGCTACAGTCTGGCAGGCGTTTGGCGTTCCTCATCAAGCTGAGTCGTTGAGGATTAAAGTAGGCACTGACGTTATGATCAGGCACGGATCGACAGGATGGGTGTGGGGCGATCGCCCTAGGATCTCTCTAGCTGGAGAGGATTCCTCAACCCATGGGTCGGTTTCGTATTGAAGTCCCGATGACGTCGTCCCTGAAGATGGGGGACGGGCTGCGCGGACAGAATGTTCAACACAGCCTTAGACTGGTGATGACGACATGCAGCAGCGCTAGCTAGTGGACAGGCTAAACGATGCCTCCAGTCCATGACGAGGACGACAACGGCAAGGCAATTCCCTATGGGTCACCTCCATTGAAGGAGTGTGACATCCATCTTGACGGATCAATGCGCGGCGTAAATCTATCTAGGTGTCGATAAATTTCTAGGCGGGACAAACATGCAGACCGGTGGAACGATGGTAGAGATCTGGACTCAGAGATGAAGAACGATGCGATCGCCATCCTTGAGCAACCTTGACCCTAGCCCATCCACGGCCTTACACCCTGCATATTGCTTAATGCCACTCCATCTTAATCACAACCCCTAGGCGATCGCCCCTAGAAATGTATAAAGTTACGCAATACAATCTTGAACTTTTGTGAGACATAGCGATGTCATGGTTTTCTGATGGACAGCGAATGCAAGGGTGATCGGGTAGCGCGCTGGGATGATCAGGGCTGACGTGGGCACATCTGCGCTGTCGGCGGTGAGTGTTTGTGCTTATGGGTGCCTCGGTGTATCTCGGGTGCCAAGACAGGCGGGAGATAATAGACTCTAAAAACAGATAAAAATAGCTGAAGTGAACCGATAAGCGATACTGTAAGAGTAGTATTGCATCGAGTTGGTCAGGGGCGATCGCTCTCATCTAGATAAGATAAATGTGGGCTGACGATGGTTTGGTTCCGCACGACTGCCTACCTAAGAGTTGCCTACCTGAGGATGATCCTGAGGAACGGCAGCAGGTTGCTTTTGGTAACCTAATCTTTGCGGGCGAACATCTCAGTGACGCTTATTATGGCTATATGAATGGTGCTGTGGAAACGGGTCGCCTCGCGGCCGGCGTTGCCCAACGACTCCTGACTATGGGGTAATCAACGGCTTCCAGGGCGATCGCCCCACCTCCGTTCTCCCTCCGTGAGTTCGATGACGTTATGACTAGAAAACCGATGGATGGGTTGATGCATGAGCGGCAGCATCCTGTATCAGCGCTCCACGAGACGGTGCCGGTTTCGCCTAACAGCACCCCACAACTAGCTCAGGATGAACGAAGGGGCTGATAACCTCCGTCGAACTCACGCGCTCCCCATCAAACTGCTAGATCTGTGCCACCATGAACCTCACCCTTACGGCGGATACTTTCTCGGTTGAGCTGGAGCCCATGGAACGCTTTTGGGCGTTTCACCTCGGGGCTCGGATTGACATCCCTCGTGCCCACATTCAATCGGTAAGCAGCACGATGCCGCCCTTAAGTTGGCGGGTGCTGCGTGCGCCGGGAACGGGTTTGCCCTGGCTGGTGGCGGGCACGTTCTACACTGAGCTGGGGCGCGAATTTTGGTACATCACCCAACGCGATCGCGTTCTAACCCTAGATCTGACGTCCCAGGACTACTACAAGCGGCTGATTCTCACCGTGGAGGATCCGTCTGCCTGGATCGCTCAACTGCAGCCGCTGCTTTAGGTTCTCCATGTCTTCGCCTTCTAATTTATTGTTGAAACTCAGTCGGCGGATCTGCCGCGATCCGGATGAGCAAGCGGCTTTTGTGGCAGCGTTAACTCAGCCCCAGCCGTTTCATCCTTGTTTTCTCTGGTGCCATGAGCCGCCGGAGCGACCCTTTGCGACTCTGCCTCCCCTGCCCTGGCAGCCCGAGTTTGTCGATCGCCTGGCTCTCCATGAACAGCCGGGTAAACATCCGCTCCATGAAGCTGGCTATGGCTACTGTCTAGATTTTTCGTCCGTGTTTGCCGCCTCGGTGCTGGGAGCGATCGCCCGCCCGGATCCGCTGGTGGTGGATGTTTGTGCATCGCCGGGGGGCAAGAGTGTGTTTGCTTGGCGATCGCTCCAGCCCAAGCTGTTGATTGCCAATGAAACCATCGGCAAACGGGTGCCGGCCCTGCGGTCGAACCTGAAGCGCTGCCGCATCTCGCCGGCCCTCAGCCTCAGTGTCGATCCCCAGGTTTTGGCAGACCTGATGCCCCACACCGCCGATGTGGTGATTGTGGATGCGCCCTGCTCAGGACAGTCGCTGCTGGCCAAGGGCAGTAAAGCACCGGGCTGCTTCCATCCGGTGACCATTAATAAAAATGCCAATCGCCAAAAACGCATCTTGGCCAATGCCGCTCAGGTGGTGGCTCCAGGGGGCTACCTGGTCTATATGACCTGTGCCTATTCCCCGGAGGAAAATGAGCAGGTGGGGGACTGGTTTCTCCAGCGGTTTCCCCAGTTTGCCGCGGTGACCGTGCCCCATCTGGCGGCCTACCAATCCACCCTTAGCGATCGCCCCTGCTATCGCATGTTTCCCCAGGATGGTCTAGGTGCTGGAGCCTTTGCCCTGCTGCTACGCTCCACGGAGGCAGGACAGCCCTCACCCCTGCCAGTGTTGACCGATCATCCCGCCGTTAGGGTACATTAGTTCTCTGGGCTGGGGCGATCGCTGGAATAACCTGGCTCGTTGTTGTGTGAGTGCAACCCCCATGGTGCCTGAGTTTGAGTCTAAGCCTGAGTCTGAGTTAGTCGTGCAAGAGATTGGCGAACAGGGACTCCTGCGCCGTTTGCAGAGCTACTGTCCGCCGGAGATGGTGGGGGATGATGCGGCGGTGCTGTCCCTGCCGCCGGATCACGACTTGGTGGTCACCACCGATGTGTTGGTGGATGGCGTTCACTTCAGTTTGGGGCTAGCCCTGCCCCAGCAAACCACGTCGCCGACGGATGTGGGCTGGCGGGCGATCGCTGCCAATCTATCTGACCTGGCCGCCATGGGCGCTACTCCGGTGGGGTTAACCATTGGGCTGAGCCTGCCGGGGACGGTGCCGGTGGCTTGGGTGGAAGCGCTGTACCAGGGCATGGCGGCCTGTGCTGCTGCCTATGGAACGGCGATTGTGGGCGGTGATATTTGCCGATCGCCCGTGGTCACCTTGGGGATTACGGCCCTGGGCCAGGTGCATCCCCAGCGGGTATTGCGGCGATCGGCGGCTCAGGTGGGGGATGCCATCGTGGTCACCGGGGAGCATGGCGCTTCCCGGGCTGGGCTAGAGCGGTTGCTGTCTCCTGACGATCCCTGTCCGCTGTCTGTGAGCCAGCAACAGCGGTTGATCCAAGCCCACCAGCGTCCTCGGCCTCGGCTGGATGTGTTGCCCTGGCTGGCGGCGGCGGGAGTCTGGCAGCTTGATCGACCGATCGCTGCCATGGATAGCAGTGATGGTCTAGCCGATGCGGTGCTGCAGCTCTGTCAGTCCAGCGGCGTGGGGGCGATCTTGGAGCGATCGCGCCTCCCGACACCGCCGGAGGTGGCCCAGTGGCAATCGGCAGAGCAGGCCCTAGACTGGACGCTCTATGGTGGGGAAGATTTTGAGCTGGTGCTGTGTTTGCCGGAGGCGATCGCCCGGTTCTTCGTCGCCCAGTGCCCCGGCGCGGCGATCATTGGCTATACGACGTCAGCGCTCGATGTGGTGGTGGGCGATCGCTCCCTGCCCGGTGATGCTCAGCCCGGTGATGCATCCTACCTTTCCCTACGGCAAGGGTTTCAGCATTTTGAGGAAGCCTAGATCGGGACGATGAATGCTGGGGGAGCGATCGCGGAATACCTAGCCAAGCTTGGGCTGGTTGGCCGCCGTCGTCGATAGACTGGTTATGGCATCGGCGGAGCAGAGCCGCTCTAGCACCTGTTCTGCCGTAATCAAGCGCTTGAGCACGACCTGCCCAATAGCCCCCGGCGAGTTGACTGCACCCGGCTTCACTTCCACCATCACCACCGCATCCTCAACCCGGTAGAGCCATAGGGTTTCGCCCTGCTCAACCAGATAGAGGTTCATGCGATGAAGTTCAGGATTGCGCCGCCAGGCCAGCTCGTCCCACAGCCCGCCAATCCCCCAGACTCGACCAATCACCCAGCCATCAGACAAAAAGAAATACTTCACGGATGTGTCCTGTTCTACACAACCTCAACTCATGCCCCAGATTGATGGCCATGACGTCATCAACGGCTGTGGCAATGGTGAGTGGGAACCGATATGTACTGAATTAGATTATCATCCCTGCTGCAATCGGTATCGCTTTCACCGGTTGGCTTAGGGATTGGGGGTAATGTTTGGATGGGCCGATGGGGGCGATCGCCCCGTCCAACCCTCCTGCCACCGGCTGGGGCCCTTAGTCAATCTGTAAGTTGGCGGCGGCGGAACTAGCATCGAGGGCATCCTTGAGGCGGGCGGAGCCGCCGTCGAGGTAAATGGTGCGAATGTCCGCCGGCAGCAGGTCTTCAAGCTGCTGGCAGCCCTTTTGGAATTCGGCGCGCACCGTTGTGGGGGTGAGCATATCGCCCTCGGCCTGCAGGTAGGCGGAAATGCGGGTATCGCTCCAGTGAAACGTGTGGCTGAGCAAGACAATCAAGCGCCTTGTGGGGGGGAGTTGTTCCAAAGCTTGGTCAACGTAGCACCAGAGGGGCGGTGAGGTGTGGTCTAGGGAATAGTGAATGTCTTCCACCGGGGGCAGCTCAGCTCGGTTGATGCACACCGCCGTGATGTTAATCAGCCAGCTTTGCAGGGTCATCTGGGCGGCTCCCCCTTCGGCTCCTGCCGGCCGTTCCCGTCCCGGCTCATATAAATCCAGCCCCCCCAGCTCGTGATAGATATGTCGCCAGGTCATGGCAAAGAGATAGTCAGCCTGAACCGGCGATCGCGCTGAATGGCGAATGAGGGTGTAGACCAGCGGGCTATAGCGGCAAAAAATTGCAGTAAAGTATTGCCCCGCTTCAGGATGGCGCTGGAATAGGGTCAACAGCTCTTGATCGCTATAGTGAGACAGCGATCGAATCAGCGGATGACTACATTCTGGAAAGTTGGGGACTTGCACAATAGCCAATAACCAAAATCAAAACCTGGAAGACAAGGGGGCGATTAGCCGACTTGAAGGCTCCCTAGCCTGACGCCCTATCTATGGAGTCAAGTCCTCTGAATTATAAACAGTCCTTGCTATTCCCAACGAAAATTTCACGGGAGGCGATCGTTCTAGAGGGCGATCGCTCTCCG
>RECH01000209.1 GCA_007694125.1 Leptolyngbya sp. DLM2.Bin15 | reverse complement strand
AAGATTTATAGTTTTTTGCCAATACATCAAGCAATCTTAACCGTTGATCGGTTTTGCAGAATTTTGGCATAACTTAAGAATATTGAGACATTATTTAGATTCCCATTTAAATCCTGAGCCTTGCCGAGAGACTGGTCGCTCATTTAGCAACCCATTTAGACGCTCATTTAGATCCTCAGACCTGCTTGTCAGGCTGGGTCTAAGCTGCAGCCCTCGCCCCATCTCTGTTGCAAAAGCCCCCTTATGCCAACTCTGATGCGATTCCCTTTCAACCTAACGATATTTAATCCAACCGAGCGGCTTGATGTGCACTGCCAGTTTGGATTCATGGAGTGATTGCGGTATGGACATTCGTCATCTTCTTGAGCAATACGAAGGCGGTCAGCGAGATTTTACAGGGCTGGATCTGCGCAATATCGACCTCTCCCGACAAACGCTCCTAGGGTTGGGCTTGGTGGGAACTAACCTAACGGGCGCAAATTTGAGCCGTGCATTTCTCACGCAGTCGGATCTATCGGAAACATTTCTGAACTGGGCAGATTTGAGTTACGTCAAGCTCAGCGAAGGACGGCTCGTCGATGCAGACCTGACCAAGGCGGTGTTGGTGGGTGCCTTTTTGGTGAAATCCGATCTCTCTAAAGCCAAGCTCAGCGGTGCAGATTTGAACGGGGCCAATTTGCGCGGAGCCTGCCTGCACCGGGCCAATCTCTGCGGCACCAATCTACAGGGTGCCAATTTACGCAATGCCGATCTTTCCGGAGCCAACCTGAGCTGGGCCAACCTCAACGGCGCACGCTTGAGTGGAGCCAACCTCACCGGAGCCTTCCTCACCGGTGTGAATCTTGAAAAAGCTTTCCTCAACGGTTTGGATCTCAAGGGTGTTGACCTCACAGGGGTGAATCTCAGTCAAGCCAAGCTGAACGGAGCTGACCTCAGCCAGGCCAATTTGACCCTCAGCAACCTCAGTGAGGCTCAGCTTCAGGGCGCTAGCATGACCCAGGCAAACCTGATGGGTGCTGATTTATCCGGTGCCCATCTCAGCCATGCCGAACTGAGCTGGAGCGATCTCAGCCGTGCCAATTTAGATCGGGCAGATTTGAGCCATGCCCATTTACTGGGCATTAAGCTAGATGAAGCGCGGTTTCAAGCGGTGATTTTGAGCGAGGCCGCCCGGAAGTATTTCAGTCTACTGTCGTCTGAGTCCCAGAGCAGCAGACAGGATGCCCCCGCAACGCCGATGGATTCACCTCCACCCGCCCCTCGTCAAGACGATTGGGGAGCGATCGCCCCTAGCTATGCTCCACCGTCCTATCGAAGCACTCCAGCACCCCAACTAGGCAGTCTATCCGCCTCCAGCGATCGACCACTATGGTATTGATGAGTGATATTGATGAGTGATTCAGAGTCCCAACCCATGGAAACGCCACGCCTGGGCGTTGTTTTGGTGACCGTATCCTCCCAGGCAGAAGGGGAAGCGATCGCCCGTTCGTTGGTGGAGCGCAACCTAGCGGCCTGCGTTAGCCTCATGCCTATTCAATCGATTTATCGATGGCAAGGCGCTCTTTGCAACGATGCCGAATGGCAATTGGTGATTAAAACCAACTTGGCCCAAGGAGAAGTCTTGGTGCAAGCCATTCAAGCGCTGCATTCCTACGACCTGCCAGAAATTATTGCCCTGCCGATTGTGGCGGGTTCCTCTGCCTACCTGTCTTGGGTGGCAGAAACCGTGTCCACGCCGCCATCCTCCTAGATGAGATCTAATCGGAGTTGCTGGTGATGATGATCTATCCAGAACCTTGTGAACCATGACGGTTCTAGCCCCCGTACCCCATGTGCCATGCCTGACGACACCTCTACGCCGGTTTCTCCCCTAGTTTCTGCCGCTTGGCTGGCCGACCATCTTGAGGATCCCCATGTGGCGATCGCCGATTGCCGCTTTGCCCTAGGAGATCCGACCTTGGGACGACAGCATTACGAAACCGGCCATATTCCCGGTGCGGTGTATGTTGACCTAGATCGGGATCTGTCTGGGCCAGTAGGGATCCACGGCGGTCGCCATCCCCTACCAGACCTAGACGCCTTAGCTCAGACCTTGGGCGCGGCGGGAATTCAGTCTGACCAGGCAGGAGAACCGACCCTGGTAGTCGTCTATGATGATTCCCGGCTAGCCTTTGCCTCCCGTCTCTGGTGGCTGTTGCGCTACCTGGGCCACGATCGCGTCCGAGTCTTAGATGGAGGGCTGTCGGCTTGGACGGCGGCGGGATATGAGCTATCGACAGCCCTGCCCCAGCCAACGCCTGCTCAGTTCTTGCCCCGAGTCCAAACCAACTGGCTGGTGACCCGAGACGAGGTTCTGGCAGCTCTTAATCAGCCTGGTGCAGTCCTAGTGGATTCGCGGGAGAGCGATCGCTACCGAGGAGAACGGGAGCCCATTGATCCCATTGCAGGGCATATCCCCGGTGCCGTGAACTATCCTTGGCAGGAAGTGACCGATGACCAGGGGCGGGTGCGATCGCCCTCCGAGCAACGGCAGCGCTGGCAAGCGATCGCCCACCACGATCAACATCTGGTTTACTGTGGGTCTGGGGTCACGGCCTGCGTCAACCTTCTATCCATGGAGATGGCTGGCCTTCGGTCTGGCAAGCTCTATGCCGGCAGTTGGAGCGATTGGTGTTCCTATGCCAATGCGCCTGATTTTGCCGTTGCAACTACGGCCTCACCCTAGTCTGTCCATCTAGGGGTGTTAGAGGCGATCGCAGGATGCTATGGTAATCTCCGTAAACTGAATCAGGACATTGGATACCCTTGGACGAGCCAAGGAATCAGTTCAATACAATCAGTCTTGCTGCAACAACAAAACCATGACGGATTCTAATCCTGAGGCTCAAGCGGTCAGCGCGGCCGTAGCCCGACTCTACAACACCTACCCCTTTCCCCCCGAGCCCCTCCTGGATGAACCGCCGCCGGGATATAACTGGCGTTGGAATTGGCAGGCTGCCTATAGTTTTTGTACCGGACAGACTCCTAGCACCGATGCTGTTCGGATTTTAGATGCCGGTTGCGGTACGGGCGTTGGCACCGAGTATCTCGTTCACCTCAATTCTCAGGCGTCAGTGGTGGGAATTGACTTGAGTGCTGGAGCGATCGCCGTGGCCAAAGAGCGCTGCCAACGCTCCGGAGCCGATCGCGCTAGCTTCATCAACCTCAGCCTCTACGATGTGGATCAGCTACCTGGTGAGTTTGACCTGATCAACTGCGTCGGCGTGCTGCATCATTTACCCGATCCGATTCGCGGCATCCAGGCCCTCTCCCAGAAGCTTGCCCCTGGCGGCATTATGCACATTTTTGTCTACGCTGCCCATGGACGCTGGGAAATTCAGCTCATGCAGCAGGCGATCGCTCTTTTGCAAGGATCGCAGCGGGGAGACTATCGGGATGGCGTAGCGGTGGGGCGGCAAATTTTCGCATCTCTGCCGGCTGACAACCGCTTGGTGAAGCGGGAGCAAGAGCGCTGGTCGTTAGAAAATCAGCGGGATGAATGTTTTGCCGACATGTATGTCCATCCCCAGGAAATTGACTACACCATCGATACGCTGTTTGATCTGATCAACGCATCTGGGTTAGAGTTCATCGGCTTTTCCAATCCCCAAGTCTGGCAGCTTGAGCGGTTGTTGGGTCAATCACCAGAGCTGATGGAACGGGCCCAAACCTTAAGCGATCGCCAGCGCTACCGTTTGATTGAGCTGCTCGATCCCTCTACCATTACCCACTACGAATTTTTCCTCGGCCAGCCTCCCTTGCCCAAGGCTGACTGGTCGTCGAATACAGCGCTGCTGGCCGCCATTCCCACTCGCCATCCCTGCATTGAAGGTTGGCCGAGCCTGACCATGTTCAACGCTGACTATCAAATTGTGCAGATCCAAGATGCTGACCTGCAGTTTTTGCAAGCCTGTGACGCCAATTCCAATGAGCGTACGGTAGCCGATCTGCTGGCCGAGGTTGATCTGGATGTGGCCGGGGTGCGATCGCTCCTCGATCAGCACCTGATCATGCTCACCCCTGGCGCAAAGTGAGCCCTTGCTCTTGGACGGCATCCCATCCCTAGCTGTGCAGGGATACGCTGGAACACCGTCCACTCCCGCCTAAGTATGTGGACTCAATGAACTGGACGCTGCCGGGTTTCGGCTACGCTCAACCCTCTTCTCATCAGGTTGGACTATTGCGCAACGTCGAAATGCTTGCCCATTAGTACGTCCTCCCACTTAACGTGCCTGATTAAGTATTTAGACTGATTTGCATCCTCTAGGCCGTTCTCTCGTACAGTGAGAGAAGAGAGGATAGTTTGAGCATCGCTGCTGCTCAACACCTGATACATCGATGCATGTCTAGGTAACCTATCGATCGCTCTATCGGGTTTTAGAGTGACCCAAGATGATCAATTCCGTTGTTGTTCTGGGTTTAGACCTGACCGATGACCAACAGCCCTCCAGAGCGATCGCCTGGATAGATAGCCCGTCTACTCCGCGGCCCTAAGATTTCACCCTGCAGTCGTTCAGTATGATCACGCCTCTCTAATGCGTCCAGTTGCATCCCACCCATCTACAGTCGAGGAGCGATTGACATGCTGCAAGCAACCCACTATTCCATTGATGCCATTCGAGACGAAGTGCGTCATTTAACCGATGCCAAAACCATTGATCGCCATCAGCCCATCTATACTCTCTGCCGCTATTTTCCCAACCGCGAATGGGTCTGTATCGAGTGCGAATTAGAAGATAACGACTACCTGCTGCGCGATCGCATTATTGATTTACTAGGACGGGAAGATTGGTCTGAAGACTGATCGCCTGTTCCATCGATCTCAGCACATCTGTAGGCAAGCACTGGGGAGATCTGCTAGGAGGCGATCGCCTCACAGGCTGGCCTACCGTCCTAGGGTGCTGGTGAAGTCACGCACCCCCTATGACGTTTTCTACCCATAACGTCATCAAGCTCAGGGTTGGGTCAAGCGATTCAGGGGCGATCGCCCCCTATTTTGACCTGCCCATCGCCCAACGATTGGATTGTGAATTAAGCGTTAGCAAGACAGGTAGATCGTCAAAACGGGTGATAGCGTAAACATAGAATGAGATGGGCAGCATCCTGTCTGCCCAGGAAGGAGGAGTGCGTGGAAGAAAGTATGAATGATTTCCAGGATTTTCTGACTCGGGATTTCGCCCATGTAGCTATCGGCGAGTTCAAGCCTGGGAAGTTTGCGGAAGCCAGAGATCTCTATGAACAAGCGATCGCTACCTATGCAGAGGGCTTCAAGGGGGCGTATCTGCTGCAAGAACCGGGAAGCGATCGCGGCATTTCTATTATTATTTGGAAAAGCGTGGAAGACATGCAGGCCAACCAAACGGCTTTGCATGAGGCTATCTTGAAAAAAATGGCTCCCCTGTTTGTGGGTATTCCACAAACTGAATTCTACGAGGTTTTGTGTGATATCCATGCCTCTGAAGATGCGTAACTATCAGAGATAGGCTGTGGCTTGTCTCGGGACGGGGAGCCTGAATGTCTACGTTCCCCGCTTCCAGTGCCCCTAGATGCCGAAGCAGGGTGGGGGGTGATCGAGAAGTCCTGCGACAGATACCCAACCCTTCTTTGGGGAACGGGAAGAGGATCGTCAGAGCATTGTCTCCTGAGCTTTTGAGGCGTCTTGCTACTCCTCCAATTGAGGAGTGACGCAACATTCTACCGATCCCTGCCATCCCCTTGCCTAGGGGAATTTTTACGCTGAAGACCAGCCGACGATAGGTCTAGACTCGCTATGATTGTAATTGCCACCTTTTATAAATTTGCGGCGATCGCTGACTGTGCTTCGGAACAGCAGCGGTTGCGCGACCATAGTCAGCAGCTTGGCATTAAGGGCACAATTTTACTGGCCCAAGAGGGCATCAACGGCACCATTGCCGGATCTCGCACCGCCATCGATCAATTTTTGGCGTTCCTGCGTCAAACACCTTGCTGGACAGACCTAGAGGTGAAAGAATCCTATGGGGATGAGCCACCCTTTGAGCGCATGAAAGTCCGCATTCGTCCTGAAATTGTGCCCCTTGGCGTGCCCGCCGTATCGCCAGCGCAGCAAGTCGGTACCTATGTGTCTCCCGAGCAGTGGAATGACCTAATTACCGATCCGGATGTGTTGGTGATTGATACGCGCAACGACTATGAAGTGGCGATCGGTTCGTTCCAGGGCGCACAAAATCCCCAAACTCGTTCGTTTCGCGACTTTCCCGACTATGCCCAACGCACCCTAGATCCCCAGCAGCATCCCAAGATTGCCATGTTTTGCACCGGGGGCATTCGCTGTGAAAAGGCCTCGTCCTACCTACTCGCCCAAGGGTTTGAGCAGGTTTATCACCTCCAGGGTGGTATTTTGAAGTACCTAGAAACGATCCCCGCCGACCAAAGCCTTTGGCAGGGAGAATGTTTTGTGTTTGATCAGCGAGTCGCGGTGACCCACGGCTTGGCGATTGGCTCCTGCGAGATGTGTCCCGCCTGTGGGCATCCGGTCACGCCGGATCACCAAGCCTCACCGCTCTATGAAGCTGGAGTTTGCTGTCCTCATTGCAGCGATCGCTTCACGGAGGATCAAAAGGCCAGCTATCGAGCCCGGCATCAGCAGACCCTGGCTCAATCGTGACCCATCATGGGTAATCTCACATGTCATAACCAACCTTAGAAGGAGAGCACCATGAGGGTGAACCGACTACGAGTACGGCAACTGCATCGATGGTTTGCGCCCGTGATGGCCCTGCCCCTACTGCTGACGCTGCTGACGGGTATGGGCTTTCAAATTGCTATGAGCACCGGCAATACCAGTGGACTTCTATGGCTGCTGGAAGTCCATCGCGGCAAGTTTGGAGCCGTGGATTTGACGCTAGTCTATCCTTTCTTAAATGGCTTAGGGCTCCTGACGCTCCTGGTCAGCGGCGTGCTGATGTGGCTGCAAACGGGCAAGCGATCGCGCACCTAGACCTTTCGAGGCGGCTAGGCTGAAGAGGATGTTAGGACTCAGGGGGGCGATCGCTCCTAGGGCAGTACGCTCTAGGACGGATTGACTCGCATCAATGGCTGTCCATACTCAATGGAATCGCCATTTTCAACGAGAATTTCCACAATCTCGCCCGCCACTTCCGCTTCGATGTCATTCATCAGCTTCATAGCTTCCACAATGCACACCGTTTGCCCTGCCGAAACGCGATCGCCCACATTCACAAAAGCTGGCTCACCCGGCGCGGGCGATCGATAAAACGTGCCCACCATCGGCGCGGTAATATCCACCCACTTGGGATCAACCACAGCGGGGGGCGGCGTTGGGGTGGGTGTTGGTCGGTTGGCTCCATCAGCCATGAAGGCGGCTGCCTGGGGATGGGTGGCCGGCATCGCCATCTCCGCAACCGTGGCAACGGCTCCACCGGCCAACTGCCCGCCCTTGCGAATGTTGAGCTCAAATTCGTCGCTTTTTAACGTTAACTCTGCAACATCAGTTTGATGGACAACTTTTAGGAGTTCACAGAGATCATTGAAGCTAAATTCCACTAGACAAGTACTCAATTTGATAAGTCTGGATGCAGATGAGAGTCTTGGGGGGTAGAGCCAGGGGCGATCGCCTAGGTTTCTCGCCCAAGATAGCTATCGTTACGGGTATCAATTTTGATGCGTTCTCCAATCGAAATGAAGAGGGGAACCATCACCTGTGCGCCGGTTTCAACAATTGCAGGCTTGGTGCCTCCGGTGGCGGTGTCGCCCTTCACGCCCGGATCGGTTTCTGTGACCTCCAGCACGATCGAGTTGGGAAGCTCAACTTCGATGATTTGCTCATTCCAGCGAACCACGCTGACTTCCATCCCTTCTTTCAGGTACTTGACGCGATCGCCAATTTGGTTAGCATTCAACCGGCTTTCTTCATAGGTTTCCATGTCCATGAAGACAAACTGCTCACCCTCTTTGTAGGTGTGCTGCATCACGCTTTTTTCGATGGTGGCCTGAGGCACGGTTTCCCCAGCTCGGAAGGTTTTTTCAATGACGCTACCAGTTTGGGCGTTCTTCAGCTTAGTCCGAACAAAAGCCGATCCTTTGCCGGGCTTCACATGGAGAAACTCAACTACCTTCCACACTGATCCATCTAATTCAATGCTGACACCTGTACGAAAGTCATTGCTGGAAATCATGGGTACTGCTTCAAGGAGAACAATCGGCAATCTATTTTACCGCTCTGAGGCTGTCTCATTCACGGATTTGTGAGCAGGATAACGGATTTTCATGCCAATCTTGGTCTTAGGAACTCCCGGGTCTCGACCCGCGAGGGGGCTCAGCCTATGGCAAGATTAGACATAGGACGGATACCTGTGAGACTCTGCGAACTACGTCGTACCAGGATCCTCTAAATGAGGCGTATGGCTTCTGGGCTGTGCGTCAAGATGAGCAACACTTGGGTATAGATTCATGTTGAATCCGTTTACATCACTGGTTCGAGTCCAGGTTTGGCATTCTATGAACCATGGGCTACTGCGCCGGGCAATCAGTGCGATCGCCCTTGCTGCGGTGATCCTCTGCACAACCCTCGGGCTACCAAGTGCGGCCCAGGCCCTGCCGCCCGGTAATGCCATCACCGATGGTCGCGCTCTGTTGCGCTACGCCTTGCCCATTGACAATGAGCCGGTGCGCACCCTGCAATCTAGCATCGAGGACATTTCAGAAGCCTTACGGGGTCGCCGCCGTTTGAGCTCGGTGAACACAAACTTAATTCGGGCAGAGCGAATTTTGGATCGGGCCGATGAAAAGCTCCTGCCCAGCGTACGCAGCGATCAACAAGCTGAAGCCCAAGCATTGATAGCCAACATCAAAGATGATATTGGTCGCTTACGGGAAGCGATCGACGCCAAAGACAAATCAGCCATCTGGGATGGACGCACCGCCATTCTCGACAAAGTCGGTGTGCTGGAAGAGAGTATGGTGCAGGACTTTCCCTTTGAAGTACCCGCAGAATATAGCCACCTAGCGCAGCTCAAGGGTCGGGCTACGTTAGAGGTCACCACCACCCAAGGCAGTCTCACCATGGTGGCAGATGGCTACAATGCACCGGTGACGGCAGGTAACTTCGTCGATTTGGTGCAGCGTGGCTTCTACGACGGTTTGCCCTTCACCCGTGCGGAAGATTTCTACGTAGTGCAGGTGGGTGATCCGCCGGGGCCAGACGAAGGTTTCATGGATCCCACCACCGGTGCCTACCGCGCCATTCCCCTAGAGGTGATGGTGGAAGGAGATTCTGAGCCGGTTTACGGGGTCACCCTAGAAGATGCCGGACGCTTTTTAGATCAGCCGGTGTTGCCCTTTTCGTCCTACGGCACCGTAGCCATGGCCCGTCCGGGTGACGAACCCAACGGTGCATCGTCTCAGTTCTTCTTCTTCCTGTTTGAGCCAGAATTGACACCCGCGGGGCTCAACCTGCTCGATGGACGCTACGCCGTCTTTGGCTATGTCGTCGAGAACAAAGAAGTGCTGGGCAAATTGAAGCCCGGTGACTCCATTGAGTCCATTCGCGTGGTGGATGGCTTAGACAACTTCATCCCACCCCAAGCCTAGGAGCTAGCTCAACTCGGTTCGCCCCCTCGCCCCCGTGCCGCCAAAGTCAGGGTGGGGGGCGATCGCTCATCGTTCCTACCAGTCCTGACGTCGGGTTTGGATCACCTGCTTTCCAAGCATGGCAAAAAGGCGCGGGAGGGGCGATCGCTTCCTGGCGCTAGTCCGGGCGAATCGACTCTAGCTTAAGGGTTTCGGGCACTCGCACAAAGTGGGGTGTATGCACATAGGGCTGGTGCAATAGAATGAGCTGCGCCAAGGTTTGTTTCAACTGCGGACGCGGCACGATCGCATCGACAAAGCCGTGGGTGAGCAAATATTCCGCCGTTTGGAAGTCATCCGGCAGTTTCTCCCGCAGGGTTTGTTCTACCACCCGCCGTCCGGCAAAACCAATCAGCGCCTTGGGTTCCGCCAAAATAATGTCGCCTAGCATGGCAAAGCTTGCCGTGACACCGCCGGTGGTGGGATGGGTGAGCACGGGCACATAGAGCAGCCCGGCCTCGCGGTGGAATTCTAGAGCACCGGAAATCTTCGCCATCTGCATGAGGCTGAGCATTCCCTCCTGCATACGCGCGCCGCCGGAGGTGCAGATAATCACCACGGGCAGACGTTCGCGGGTGCCGCGTTCAATCAAGCGGGTGAGTTTTTCGCCCACCACCGACCCCATACTGCCGCCCATGAAGCGAAAGTCCATGACGCCCAAGGCAATGGGCAGGCTATCGAGCTGACCAATACCGGTTTGCACCGCATCGAACAGACCCGTTTTTTCCTGAGTTTCTCGAACGCGATCGCGATAGGCCTTGCGATCGCGAAATTCTAGGGGATCACTGGGGCGGAGGTCTTCATCGAGGGGCGTCCAGGTGCCAGGATCAATGAGCTGCTGAATGCGATCGTCGCTGAAAATGCGAATGTGGTGCCCGCATTCTGGACAGACCATGCAATTGGCTCGTAAATCTTTGGTGTAGGTGAGAACACCGCAGGCTTCACACTTGTTCCATAGCCCATCGGCAATTTCGCGTTCTTGGCGATCCTTGCTAATAGGTTCTGACTTCCGCCGATTTGCAAACCAATCGAATAAAGACATGGAAATTCCACTTATGACTCACTAAAGGGTTGAATCCAACAGGATTAGAAAGAAACTTGAAAACAGTTGCTTAAAAACGGTTGATTTTATAACAATGACACGATCTGGCGGACAGCCAGCTAGGAAAACTCCCACCCATCTGCCCCCTCCTCCTCTTCCACAGGGCTGAGGAGCAGAAGCGCCGTCCATTGATCTTGGGCGCGCACCTGTAACACGGCCGGGGTGCTGCAGCCAAAGTGGGGGGCGATGCCCTGGTTTAAGACCCGGGATGGAATTTGGTGGGCGGTCAGGATTTGGTGCATCAGGTCGGCTTCCCAGCGAGTCCCGGTGGTTTTTAGGGTGATCCAGGTCACAGCGAGTTAGGGATAATCTTATCAAAGCACGCAGAGGAACCTGCATGATGGCTTCATCATTATCAATGATGGATGAAGATTACATCAAGCCGTGGGTATTTAAAGTCATCTAAGTAGCATGGTTCCTCAGACGGCAAGCAGGTCTAAAAGGTGTCGAGCTGATTGATCGACAAAACTTCTGTAATCCTGATTC
>RECH01000355.1 GCA_007694125.1 Leptolyngbya sp. DLM2.Bin15 | reverse complement strand
CGGGCAATCTCTGCCATTTCAATCACCCGACCGTCATAGTCCTTCACCAAGAAGTTCAACGGTTCATCGCGGCGAATTTTATGCTTGAGCCGACGGGTTTGCACCCGCAGCAGCAACTGTTCCAGACAGTCATGGTCAAAACACACATGGCGCTGGCGGTTTTTATGCCCCAAGCTCGCCCCCGAGATGATGTGAAGCTGAGTATTTTTCTTGAGCTGATACCATAGCCCCTCTGTGTTGTTGAGGGTGGTGGCTGGAGAGGTGAGATTCGCCGTTGACAGGTAGAGCGGGTCGGTGGCTGCCCCAAGGGTTTGTTCGTAGTTGTAGTAATACTGGAGGGGCACATCGGCAGCCGGTAGGTCTAGCATCCCCTCATAGAACAGCTTGGCTAGCTCCAAATCCGACACCATCACGGTGTATACCTTGGGAGCACTGGTTAGAAATACCCACATCGCCCCGGCATAGGCAACCAGTAGCATCACCATGATGCCTTGGGTTGACAGGATGCTGTCGAGGGGAAATACCCCAAGTAGCATGGATGAATGGAGCCCTAATAAACTTTCTGCAAGCGTCATGAATTTTATTCAGTCATACAGCAGTGGACGATCTCAGACGGTGCGTGACGGTTCAACGTATCGTTTGGGAACGGCTGGCTGTTACCCAAGCCCTACAGTCGTTAAGTTCAACAGCGATCCTTTAGCGATCCTTGATGGATCCCGAGAGATCCGTCACCCGCCCCTACAGTTTTAACCTCTAGTTTACCAAGGCAAACCGGGTATGCGGGAGAAGAATCTAGCCTCAACGCTTGCAGTAACTGCCATTCACTCAGTTTACAAAGATCACAAGCCATCAACTAGGGGAGCGATCGCCCCTGCTAGGATGCCACCGTTGCTGGATCAGACAGCAGCTCCACAAACTGGATGATATCTTTGCGAGGATCGACATAACTCGCCTTCACCTCCACGTGATCCCCCAGTTCCACCTCTCGCTTAAAGCGCATCGCTAGCTCTAGACCTAAATCCTCAATGAGAATGAGTCCCAAATTATCCTGCTCCCGCAGCCAGCGCAAAATCAACGCCGACCAAGACTGATTTGGATGGCGGCGCAGGTATTCTAGCCCCCAATAGCGATTGGTTTGCCGTTCAACCAGAGTAGACTCATAGGCTGTCGAGCTGACAGACATCAGCATTTCCTCTAGTTCCTTCGCCGCAATCGGAGGTGTTTCACCCCGCAGGTGAGCCTTGATCTGGAAGTGGGCAATCAGGTCTGTATAGCGACGGATCGGAGACGTGACCTGGGTGTAGGTATCCAAACCTAGGCTAGCGTGACGAAGGGGCGAGATGCTCGTTTCACTGCGGGGCATACAGCGCCGCACAGCACATTCCCGCACTAGTCCAGGCGGCAACTGCATTAATTCATCATCTGAGGGCAGTTCGGGCTGGGGCTGGCCACGGAACGGTAGGGGCAGTCCATGGGCTTGACCATAGCGACCAGCCACTTCCCCTGCCAAAATCATCATCTCAGCCACTAAACGGCGGGCCAGGGAATCATCCAGGACTTGAATAATAATTTCATCTGCCTGCACCCTAATGGACGACTCCGGCATCCGAATGCAAATCGCCCCCTGGGCAGTCCGCCAAGCCTGACGCACATCTGCCCAGCGAGCGATCGCTTCGAGCTCAGCTTCGGCCTTCACCCCTAATTCCAACATCTCATCCACGTCATCGTAGGTGAGGCGATAGGTAGGGCGTACGCGACTAGGGGCAATGGTGTAGTCCATCACCTCACCGGATTCATCGAGAATCACGCCAAAGCTCAGGGCATTACAAATTTCGCCCTGCACCAAGCTCATGGGGCCCGTGGCTAGCTCCGAGGGAAACATGGGCACCATGCCCGTCGGCAAATAGACCGTGGTGCAGCGACGGCGGGCTTCTAGATCAATATCGTCACCTAGAGATAGCCAGCGGGTAGGATCGGCAATGTGAACCCAAATCCGCTGAATACCGGTATCTAAAGTTTCCAGGCTCAGGCCATCGTCAATCTCGCTGGTGCTTTCATCATCAACGGTGTAGGTTTTCAGATGAGTTAGATCGAGCCGATCCGGATCCGTATCAGGCGGGGGAGATAGCAGACGGCTATGAGCCATTTCAACAACCTTGCTAGGAAACTGCGTGGGGAGCTGACTGCGCCGCACAAAAAGATTTTCGTGCGGATCCCAAAGCTGCAGATCAACCAAGAGTTGAAATGCTGCTTCAGCCGTTTCGGCGTAGCCCACCCCTGCTAGTATTTCCAAGGCTGCAGTTGGGTGAATCGCTTCATCCCCTAGGGTCGCAAATCGCTCTAGGCTTTCTATCCGAGGGCGATCGCTCTTTTGCCATTCTACCGGCTCACCCTGCAGGGCTTGCTGAATCCTTGCATAAAATGACTCTCGCTCTTGGGCGCGTTGGCTAGCCATGGTGAACTGATGCTTGAGTTCTGCCACTTGGCTAGCGGAGCGTGGCTCGTAGCGATCGCCCTTTTGCTTAAAGTACAGCTTGTCATCGGACAGCAAACAGTGAGCCGCGTAGCACAGCTCAGGAGTTTGCTCAGAAAAAAGCAGCAGGGCCATCTCCGATGGATTGACCGTTTCGCCATCCTCCACGAGAAGTTCCCAGGCAACTTCTAGGCTAGAGGGATCTAGGTAGGATTGGATGCCTGCCAAGAATGCTTCCAGTTGGTCAGCTTTATAGGTCTGCCCGACAACCTCATAGGTCACCTGGCGGGTATGCAGCGTATGGGATAGTCCTCGATCATCGACAACCACCCATTTTTTTCCTTCAGCGCGGTCAACCACCCCAAGACGGCGATCGCCACTAACTCGAAACTCAACTAGAGTGCCCTTATCCATAGGTGAGGTCGCCGAGGAATTGCTGATTGACCAACATGAACTGCATCAAGCGCGATGAAGAAACAACAAGGACTATGGCTGCGCAACGGCTGCCGACTTACCTAGATTACACCTCACCGGGCTCTTGCCTGAAACGATAGGGCAATCAAAATCACCCCATTGCCTAACCAACCTAGCCTTCGCGGTTGATAAACGGCAAAAGAGCCAGAATGCGCGCTTGCTTGATCGAGCGGGTGAGCTGACGCTGTTGCTTAGCGGTGAGCCCTGTGATCCGGCGAGGCAGGATTTTACCCCGCTCGGTGACAAACTTACGGAGCAGATCCACGTCTTTGTAGTCAATGGGATCTTTGGGGTTAATGGGAGAAACGCGACGACGATAATATGCCATGGGTATACGATTACTCAGTCCAATCAATCAACAGAGAAAATATCAGTTCAAAATAGGTCAGCCGCTGACCCAGCATTACTTGGTTTCTTTGTGAACCGTATGCTTATTACAGTGCGGACAATATTTCTTCAATTCCAAGCGGGCAGTGGTGTTCCGCCGATTCTTGGAGGTGGTGTAGCGAGAGACGCCAGATGACCGTTTGTCGGGGTTGGTGCGACATTCCGTACATTCCAGCGTAATAATGAGACGAGCGCCTTTAGCAGCCATAGTTTTGCGACAACGAGATTACGAGACGAAAATAATTACAGACACAAATTTCAATTATTTCATATGATGGCGGTTCTGTGCAATTCCCATCCTCCATTCTCCACAATTCATGAGAGATCTGCCCCCAAACCATCGGGACTCGACGACCCGAGCAGGCCCCGAGCGGATCAATGCCCTCCCATCCTACGGGTGAGCCCCCATCTATTCAAGCGGCAGCGTCCCCGATCTAGGGCTGAATCTTGCCGACGCTTGCTGCTAGTCCCAGCCTCACATCCTAACCTCACGAGGAGCAACCCATTTCTATGCTGATGCCCGTCAATCAAGCCGAAGCCAAAATTCTTGACTTAGTAACCCCCCTCGACGCTCAGCAGGACAGCGAATCCGTATCGCTGCTGGCTGCCGATGGGCGAATTTTGGCGGAGGATGTCGCCAGCTCCCTCGATTTTCCCCACTGGGACAATTCGGCGATGGACGGGTATGCCGTGCGGTTTATGGACACCAAAACCGAAGGGGTTGGCAAGCCGATCGCCCTGACCATTACCGAAGAAATTCCCGCAGGCTATCAGCCCCAGCAAACCGTAGGCGCAGGGCAGGCCGCCAGGATTTTCACCGGCGGCATGATGCCTGACGGGGCCGATACGATCATCATGCAAGAGCATACCCAGCGTGAGGGCGATCGCATTTTTATCATGGAGTCTCCCAATCGAGGCGACTTTGTGCGACGGCGCGGCGACTATTACAAAGCCGGGCAAACCTTGCTGCGGGCCGGCACGCGTTTAGGTGCAGCGGATATAGCCGTGCTTGCGGCCGCCCAATGCCCCCACGTGCAGGTATATCGGCGGCCGCGGGTGGCGATTTTATCCACCGGTAACGAGCTGATCTCCCCTGAGCAATCCTTACAGCCGGGGCAGATTGTGGATTCCAACCAATATGCCCTAGCCGCTCTGGTGCAGCGCATCGGCGCAGAGGTGATTTGTTTGGGCATTGTGCCCGATGATCCCGATCAACTCAAAGCAGCGATCGCCCAAGCGGTCGCCCAGAGCGATATGGTACTCTCCTCCGGCGGAGTATCCGTAGGCGACTATGACTATGTCGATCGCATTTTGGCAGAGTTGGGCGGCACGCTCCACATCCGCGCCGTGGCTGTCAAACCGGGCAAACCCCTCACCGTTGCCACCTTAGAACAAGAGGGGCGATCGCTCCTCTATTTTGGTCTGCCAGGCAATCCAGTATCTGCCTTGGTAAGCGCCTGGCGGTTTGTGCAACCGGCTCTGCGCAAACTATCGGGCGTCACGACAGAATGGCGGCCTACCTTTGTCTCCGGGCACGCCAGCCAAGTCCTCAAATCGGACGGCAAACGAGAAACCTACCTCTGGGGCTCCACCTACTACCTGAATGGAGCCTATGAATTTAACCTAGCAGGCGGCAACCATAGCTCCGGCAACTTGATCAACCTAGCCCAGACCAATAGTCTTGCCATCATCCCCATCGGCCAGAAGCAAATTCCCATCGGCGGTACGGTGCGGATCATTCTGCTGGACTAGTCAAGAGGAAATAGGGTCACGTCCGGACAATGCCCTATTCATCCCAGCCCTCAGTCTGACTCCACCAGCTTCAGCTTCAGCGATCGCTGCAATTCGGCCAACTCATCCCGATGCCCGGTGACGGTGACCAAACTGCGGGTGGCTGGGGAAGACGGATCGTCTAGGGCGACAGTTTCCACCTTCAGGTACACCGTTTCGGGACGAGCCGACTTTTTCCAATAAAACACCCCCGCCAAGGGTGCCAAGGCCACTAAACCGATCGCCCAACTCGCCATGGCCGGTACCAGCATGGCCAACACTAGAGCCAAGCAAAGAAACCCCACCGCCGCCAAGAGCGTCAGAAATACAGCCAGGAAAATACTGGGGCTGACAAAACCTTCATAGGTGACTTGCTCCGTCTCCGCATCCACCGCCGTGATCACATAGGCGCGATCGCTGAAATAGCTCTGAAGCGATTCCAGCAAGGTCTCTTGGGGCTGATCAGCCAGCAACTGACTCACCTCAATCCGGTCTTTGGTGGAAGCGCGGATGAAAAACAATAGCCCGATCGCCAGCAAGACGGTCAGAAAGGCAGTAGAAGGCAAAATGGGGTTATCCATAGAAAGCTCCCAGGGATGAATAGAGGCGATCGCCCTTAATGTGGACACAGTTGCATCTTTACATTACTTTACGCAAATGTGGTATCGAATCCAATCAGCGGAGGGCGATCGCTAAAGCGAGGTGCGATAATTTAGTCTGCATTCACGAAGGTTACGTCCCACGTCCAGAATCACACGTCTAGAACAAGAGCGATCGCATATGAAACGGTGGAAGAGTTGGAAACGGTTCAGCATGTTTGCAGTCCTAGGCATCCTGCTCAGTATGTTGCTTGGCTGTAGCGGCACGCCGTCTGGGCAATCCGCCGATGGTCGCCAAGAAATTGAATTTTGGACGATGCAGCTCCAGCCCGACTTCACAGACTATTTCAATACCTTGATCGCCGAGTTTGAGTCAGACAATCCCGACCTAGCCGTGCGCTGGGTGGATGTGCCTTGGTCAGACATGCAAAGCAAAATCCTCACAGCCGTGTCAGCCGGTACAGCTCCAGATGTAGTCAACCTTAACCCCGACTTCGCCCTGCAGTTAGCCGGTCGCAATGCCTGGCTAGATTTGAACGAGCAGGTACCTGAGGAGATCCAGCAACAATACCTTTCCAAAATCTGGCGGGCCAATAGCCTAAATGGTCAAAGCTTTGCCCTGCCTTGGTACCTCACCACGAGCATCACCATTAGCAATACGGCCATTCTAGAGGAAGCCGGCATTAGCACTCCGCCCAGCACCTTTGAAGAATTGGCTACCGTTGCGGCCCAAGTCCGGGAACGCACCGGCAAACATGCCTTTTTCGCGACCTTTGTCCCAGAAGACTCCGCCGAAGTGCTGCAATCCTTGGTCAAAATGGGCGTTCAATTAGTCGATGAGCAAGGTCAAGCCGCCTTCAATACACCAGCAGGGCGCACCGCTTTCGACTATTGGGTCACCCTCTACAAAGACGGCCTGCTGCCCCGCGAAGCCCTGACCCAAGGGCATCGCCGCGCCATTGAACTCTACCAATCCGGCGATGTCGCCTTGCTGTCTACCGGGCCCCAATTTCTCTCAACGATCGCCACCAACGCTCCCGCGATCGCTGCTACCTCCATCGCCACACCTCAAATTACCGGCACCACCGGGGCCAAAAATGTTTCGGTGATGAACTTAGTCGTTCCCCGCAACACCGACAATCCCGAAGCAGCCGTGAAGTTTGCCCTATTTGTCACCAATGACGCCAACCAGTTGACCTTCGCCAAGGCAGCCAATGTTCTACCGTCCACGGTTGCATCCTTAGAGGATAGCTACTTTACAGACGTGGCAGCCGATGCCGCACCGGCAGACCTAGCGCGAACCGTGAGCGCCAGCCAAATGGGCGAGGCGGAAGTGTTGCTGCCTCCGCTGGAAGATATCAAGGTACTGCAGAAAATCATCTACGAAAATCTGCAGGCTGCGATGCTTGACCAGAAGACCGTTGAACAGGCGATCGCTGATGCGGAACAAGCCTGGAATCAGCGCTAGAAGCGCTGGTCATCCATGGCCGACCTGTGTCATGGGCATTATGCGGCTTTAGGCTACCTGCTTAGAGCTTATGTGAGATGTGTTGATGGAACGAACTTGCTGAAGTTTAGTGACATTTTCTGTTGCTGCTTAGCCCAAGGTTCATACCAGTACAAAAAAACTACGACGTAGGGGAATTCCCCATAGCACTATACTCCCAAGACTGTATAGACTGTTTATATGGGTATATAAGTTCTCCTAAGACGTTGTAAGCAAGGGGGTGAGTGTAGTGCTATCCTGCTTTGACATAGCAGACTATTTTATTTCAATAGCAAATGAAACTGGCTCTTTCATTAGTAACTTAAAGCTTCAAAAGCTTGTTTACTACGCGCAGGCCTGGCATATCGCACTCCACGACAGCCCTCTCTTTGAAGAAGACTTTGAAGCGTGGGTGCATGGGCCAGTCATCCCATCTTTGTATAAGGAGTATAAATCGTTTGGATGGCAGCCTATCTTCAAAGATGCTGCTCCTGAGCTTTCTGACGATGTTTGTCAATTTCTTGATGAAGTCGCAGAAGAATATTTCGCCTGTGATGCCTACGAGCTAGAGCAGATGACTCACGCTGAAGATCCTTGGAACAGGGCTAGAGGAGATTTAGCACCAGATGAGCCTTCTAACGAAGTCATCAAGAAAGAGTGGATGAAGGAGTTTTACGGAGCACGTGTCAAAGAAGATTAAAAAGACTAAAGTCCCAAAAGCTAGTGCATCTGGGATCGAATCAACAAAGCTGAAGCCGCAAGGCATCAGCTTTTCGTTTAAATATTATCAGAATGATCACTATAAGTTTTCCTGTAACGAGAAAGCAGCTACATATTGGCTGACTCTAATTGACCGCCTAAAGGCTATCTCAGGTTTGTCTCATAAGGAACTGCTGGCCAACCGTAGTAGTGCTCTTAGATGTCATCCAATTAGATGGGAAGACACAAGTGAACATGGCTTTGGATTGCCGAACGAGGAACAGCTCGTAGACATCCCCTACCAATTTTCTGTTTCTTCAAATGAGCATGGCAGAGTTCATGGATTTCTTATTGATGAGGTCTTCTACGTTGTTTGGTTAGATCCTGAGCATCTGCTTTATCCCGCCAAAGGTTAGTAGAGAGCGCTGCGTAACAAGCCTACACACCAACCATTGAGAGGCTTATCGATCGAGTTCAAGGCTTCTGTGACGGGTAATTGGGAGCGTTTAGCTAATTCCCTGCATACCCGCCAGAAGAATGAACCTTGGCTAGGTCTTCATGACCCTATTCATCGAAGGGCGGGAGGCGCGATCGCCCTCAGCACTTAGCTCCAGATATCGGTAAAGATATTCGGAGGTGATGCCGTGGATCATCAAGTTGCGGGCCGCAGCAAAAGGACTGTTGGGCGCGAGGGGATGGCGATTGCGCACCACGTGGTTCCAGTCATAATCGCCGGTGATTTTACTGACGTATAGCCCAAAGTTTTCATCAAACTGCAGGGAAATGACCGCCCGTTCAAACTCAGCGCTGGTGAGACAGAATGAGTAGATAATCTTAAACAACTCCACAGCACATTCCAGATCCAGCACCTGCAGCCAGCCTCGTTGGCTCACGTCTATATCCAGATGTACGGGCTGAACGCTGCTGAAGTCTAGCCCCCGCTGATGAACTTGGGCTAACCAATCAGGATTACGAGTTTGGGCTTCGTGGTAATCCAGCACGAAATTATACAAGATCAGATCATGTTCTAGGAATGCATGGTCTGCCAGATCTGCCACCGTGCGAGGGTAGAGGGGCGATCGCTCCATGGTGGGATCAGGGCCATTATCGATGAGGAAATTGATAATATTGGAGCCAATACATAAATGGCGCACAATCAAATAACAGGCTTCGGGTGTCACAAAGGTTTGCAAAAACCAAGCCGCCATCTTATGCATAAACCCATAGGCGCGAAACTGGAAGGGTAACAGTCGCTTCAGGGTCATGATGCAGGCTAGTCCCACATTAGCCGTTACCTTAATCGGTAACAGCAGATAATTTCGCGACCAGCTTTTTAAATCCTTCACCATGTAGGACTTGGCGACAGGATCCACCGGAATCGCTTGGTCAAGATAAAGCGTATCCCAGGTGCTAGGATCACGGCGATCGCGTTGTTCAGGTATCCATACCATTAGCGAATTTCCTCCAATTGCAGCACATACAAACGAGCCGTCACTTGAGCAGTTTTCACAATCCGATCAGCGATCGCTTCGGTCATCCATTCGGCATTGAGAATGGCATCGAGTTTGGCAATGTGGGATTCATCATTGGCGCTGTGGTAGGCCAGGAAGGAAACCTGCTCCTTCGTCAGCCCCAGGGTTTGCTGGATCAACGTAGCCCATTGCCCCGCCAACTGATTGCCCAGTCCCTCGATCATAAACATACTGCCCACCAAGTCCACAGGATTCTCGCGGGAGGCTTGATGGAAAATAAAGGCTGATAGCGCTTCGGAGCCGAGATTTTTTTCTGCGTTGACAATCTCCTCTAGGTCACCCCCGACAGATACATAATTGCGCTCCAGCATCTGGAAATCTCGATGTTCATCCTGGGCATGGCCAATAAACGTAGACCGCAGCCGAAAATCGGTCATATTCGATGCCGCCCGGGCAATCCACCGAGCTCCTTCCACCACCTGAGGGCGCAGATTACGCAGCAGGGCCTTGTAGTCATCCAAGGTGAACTCTCCGCGATGCAGGCGACGAATCATGGGGAGCGATCGCAACTGGCGCTCAAACTCAAGCCACACAAGGGCTAGACGTCGCAGCAGATCCGCCGAAACGGTCGAAGCATCTACAGCTTCCGCAGGCACCTGCATCGGTACAGCAGCGGGTAGACTCACCGACCGCACCGCCCCTTCCACCACCGTCAGCTTCATGTAGGCGGTGGTAAACCGGCCGCTTTCGGGCACAAAGCAAAAGATGGTTTGTCCTGGCTGCAGCTTACCCGACTGGAAGAGTTCTTCCAGCATCAGATAAATAGAAGCGCATCCCGTATTTCCTCGGGTATAGAGGTTAGTAAACCACTTTTCCTCCGGAATCATACAGCCCGCTTTGGTTAACAAGTCCACAATCTGACCCCGAAAAAAGTGGGATGAATAGTGACAGAGGAGCCAATCGATCTCCTCTGGACGCACCCGCCCCCGTTCAATCAACCGCAGCCAGCCCTCAATGCCTAAACGAATCACCTGATCCAGCAAGCGAATATTTTGCCGTAGATTGATCACCCCTTGCCTAGCCGCCGCCTCATAGGAAGGATAATCCATCCAGCCCTTTAGGGTATCTGGGCTATCCACCCCAGCATACATACAGACCGGGTAAGCATTGGCATGGGATACCGACTCGATCCAATCAATGCGTAAACTTATGCCCTGGGCAGCCGGACGATTCTGTACCAGCAGTGCGCCTGCCCCATCAGATAACATCCAGCGCAAAAATTCCACATCAAAGGATAGCGACTGCCCCGCCTGAATGGCATCCTCCGCCTCAAAGCGACTGTGTTTAAACAACCGAGACGCCAGTTCTGATGCTACCGCGATCGCATTCTGACGCTTCCCCAACTGCACCTGGGCCGTAGCATAGTTCAACGACGCCACCCCCGCACAGCAGACCCCCTGATTGGACACGGCCTCTAGGGGCGACAGTTCCGACAGTTCACCATGCACCATACTGGCAAAGCCCGGCACCAGTAGATCTGGCCAAGTAGTACCGCAGGCTAGCAAGTCAATGGTCTGGGGGTCGAGGTCTGCACGCTGCACCAGATCGCGCACCGCCGCCGCCGCCATCTGGCTATTGGTCACCGTGGTCTGCTGCTGGCGATCGAGGGCATAGTATCGCTGCTGAATGCCATTGCTTTTGAGGATGCGCGACTTCACCCGCGAGGGGCGATCGCCCACCCGTCCGAGGTAGTCTTCCATCTGATCATTGCCAATGGGGTCACCGGGCAAAAATTTGCCAATTTGGGTAATGTAGGCGTTTTGCATGGAACAATTGGGGGGAGAAACGACTCATAGATTAGTTGTATTAGTTCCAGAATGCAGCGAAGATTCTTGTCTTGCCC
>RECH01000132.1 GCA_007694125.1 Leptolyngbya sp. DLM2.Bin15 | reverse complement strand
TGTATTATTAGGGCGATCGCTCTTCAGGGTCGTGATGTATCTCTAGATGCTCCGTGATATTACGTTGCTTTTGGTGTGACGCAGATCAGCTTGTGGGACTGATCTGAAAACTAGCTACGCCCAAGCTAAGGCCGTGAGCCAGTCTAGGATGGCGCTGTTGACCTCGTCTGGGCGTTCATCATGGGGGCAGTGTCCCGTCTTGGCGATCGCTTGAAAGGTGACGGAAGGAGTAGCTCCGGTCTCACGCTGAGCAGCGAGGTCTTGGTAAAGTTTGGATCCTGCAATGGGCGTCCAGGGATCGGCTTCCCCCCAGAGAACCAGGAGGGGTTGCTGAATCTGGGGCAATAGGTCGCTGGGGCGGGGGCCAGCTGGTGCCGTCAAAATAGAGGCGAATACTTTCTGGGCACCGGGGTCGCAGGAAGGTTCGTAGAGGATATCAATTAGGTCATCGGTCACGGCTGTGGGGTCGCAGTAGACTTGCTTGAGGGTGCCACGAATACGCGATCGCCGCCGGACTTGGTTGAACAACAGGGGCCCGAGGGTGGGAGAACTCACCAGTTTTGTGAACGTCCCCATCACGATCCGCAGCGGTAGATTCAGTTCGTCTGGGCGATGGTTGAGCCCCCCAGCACAGTTGAGTAAGACACCACCCACCGCCATCTGGGGCTGCTGTGCCAACACCATCATCGCCAGCAGCCCACCGATGGAATTGCCCACCCACACCGCCGGGCGCTGGATGTGCTCTGTCCAAAAGTCGCTGAGCAGATCGTGCCAAAGATCTAGGCTATAGGCGAGGTCGGGCTTGGCGGACTTGCCAAATCCCAGCAGATCGATGGCAAACACCTGATAGCCCGCGTCTGCGAGGACAGGTATATTCTTACGCCAGTGGCCAATGGATGCGCCAAAGCCATGGATGAGCACGAGGGGTTGACCACTGCCCATGACGGTATAGCGAATGGCATGGTCGCGCCACTGCCAGGTAAGGTTAGGAAAGGCTAGTGTTGGCGAAATGGTGGTTGTCACAGGGCTATTCTCTTCAATAAGGTAAGGTATCAAGCTAGGAAGCGAAACGTTGCTGGGGATTGATCATGGTGCCCAGGCTACGACTTGGATGACTTGGCTGAGCCTAGGGTAAGGCTTGGTTGAACGCCCTGCCATGATGGGGATAGTTTCATTGTATCGAATTGTATCGAATTGTATCGTTTGGGCTAGGTGGCCAGCACGTCGATCTGATCCATCTGGTCAATGCATACTGTGGCGCTTGCTAGCTGGAACGGACTCGCCCCGCCCCAGGTCACGCCGATACAGCCTGCAGCTCCCCCATACTTAGCCATGAGGATATCGGACTGGGAGTCGCCTACCACCAGGGTTGCGGCTGGATCAACGCCGAGGTGTTCACAGGCGCTATGGTAAAACTCCGCTTGAGGCTTACGGAGTTGCTCGGTGCTGCCAAGGGCGATCGCCATGTACTCCTCTAGGTCGTAGCGTTTTAGGAAATCGTCCACCAAGGCAGGGCTGTCGGCGGAGAGGACGCCGAGGGTCACGCCAGACTGCTGTAGACGCTGGAGCAGGGGCACCATGCCGGCAAAGGGGGGCGTGTGGTCGGCTTTGCGGGGTAGGGTTTGGTCGGCTTCTCGAAAGCTAGCCTGCACCAAGGTGAGGGATTCGATCCACCCCCGTCCTGTTTCTGCAACGTAGGCCGCCGCCGCAATTTCATTCTCGTAGCGCGTACCTAGGGCCATGAGTCCGCTGGGATCCAAGCGATCGCCCTCCACACCAAATGCCATCAACATCGGCTCCTGCACCCCCGGAATTTGGGCATCAATCAGACGCGATCGCCGCTGGGCCAGCTCTCGCAAAAAGTTGGCGGAGTCGGCTAAGGTGCCGTCTTTGTCAAAGAAAATGGCTTGGATGGAGGGAAATACAGCATCCCGACAGCGAATGGTAACCAAGGACTTAACCCCTACAGCGATCGAACGTTTCTATGCTCTCACGGTCTGCCCATCGATCGGAGTGCAGAAGGGTGATCTAGGTCACAGAATTACCGGGATGCGGTCACCCTAAGTCTTGCCTAACGTCACGGGACTTCTCTATGAAGGTCACACAAAATAGCTGGGGGCGTCACTGAGGCGATCGCTAAAACCGTAGACACTGTAAGCATAGAGTTCCTGATCGTCATGTCTACGTTTCCCCCACTCAATCTTGTTCCAGGTGCGATCGCTGAGCTGTTTGCCCAAGCAAGCCGGTCGGGCGTTCTCACCGTTGCCGATCGCTACGGACTGATGGCAGCCGTGTTTGAGGAGTCACTCAATGACGACGAACGCCGCGCCATCGACCGATTGCTGCGAGCGGTTTATCGCGGTCATCTCCAGATTACGTCTGAGCTTTCCGCTTTGCTGGAGCTTGTGTAGCCCTAGGGTTTACACACAACCTGAATATCGTTTAGTCACTACTGCTGGAGCGTTTCTAGATCCTGAGCTAGAAACTCCTGAAGTCACAATCTCGTCACGCAGCGATCGCCCCAACCCCCTGGGGCGATTGTTGTTTTGTGGGGTGGGCGGGTTTCGACGTCGCTCAACCCTTGTCTCATAAGGATTGGAGCATTGTGCCAGGTTTCGATGTTGCTCAACTCCATGAATCTAAGTGGCCGGGTTTCGACGTCGCTCAACCCTCGTCTCATGGAGATCCAAAATCCCCCCTGGCCTTTGCACCAGGGGGGACTGGAGTCAACTTACCGCTTACCGCACAGCTTGGGGCACGTTGAGCTTATCGAGCTGCTGTACCAAGAGGCTGAGGAAGAGACCCACATCGGTGACCACGCCGACAGATTCCACCGAGCCGCGATCGCTTAACTTGGTGACCACAGCCGGGTTAATGTCCACACAGACCATCTTCACGCCAGCGGGGGTCATGTTGCCGACGCCGATGGAATGCAGCATGGTGGATAGCATTAGGATCATGTCAGCGCCGGTGATCAGGCGAGCGTAGTCTGCCTGGGCCGCAATCAGATCCATCTGGGTATCGGGCAGAGGGCCGTCATCACGGATGGAGCCTGCCAGGGAAAAGTCTACGTTGTGGCGCACACAGTCGTAGAAAATGCCCGAGGTCAAGATGCCTTGCTCCACGGCGGCGGCAATGCTGCCAGCTCGGCGGATGATGTTGATGGCTTTCAGGTGATGGCGATGGCCACCGCGTACGGAGATACCCCGCTGCATATCCATGCCCAGGGACGTTCCCATCAAGGATTGTTCGATGTCGTGGACAGCGATCGCATTCCCGCCCAGCAGCGCCTGCACATAGCCTTCGCGGATCAGACGGGATAGGTGGACGCCGCCGCCGGTGTGGATGACCACAGGGCCAGCCGTGACCACGACTTTGCCGTTTTGGGAACGAATTTTCTGGAGTTCCCAGGCAATTTGTTCGACCACTAGCTCCACGCGGCGTTCGCTGGAAACCCCTGCGCCCATGAAGCTGAATTCTTGGCTGCTGCGCTGGTCGCGGGCCTCGGCTTTGCGAACGGTGCGAATGCCGTCTACGCCGACCACCACGCGATCGCCTTCTTTGAGATCCCGTAGGAGACAACAGCGAGCGATCGCCCCTTCAGCATTTTCGCCAACCACAATCGCCCCATCCATACGCTGCCCCTGTAGGCGGATCCAGTCGCCGTTCACCCGCACCTCGGTGGGATAAATGGTGGTGACATAGAAGTCATCGGGGCCAACGCCGTCTTTGACCACGACTTCGGTAGCCACATCTTGATCTTCACGGGGATTGGCGATCGCCCCTAGGTCGATCAACTGGGACAGAATTTCTTCCATGATGCTGTGGCTAGGAGCCGAGACCCGCACCTCAGCCCGCGACGTACTCTGCCGCTGCACACCGAGATCAAAGTTGAGCACTTGGAAGCTACCGCCACCATCGGTGATCACATCCAGGGCGCGGTTAATTAAGCCAGAGTCTAGCAAATGTCCCTCTAGCTTGATGGTGCGGCTTTCGTAGGCCACCGTGGCCACCTTTTCGGTGAGCACTGGCTCGGTCACCCGCAGCGTTAGACATTTGGCGGCCCCGCCTGCCTTGAGGAATTCATCGAGGGGGGTTTCTAGAACCTGGAAGCCAACATGGGCAAGCTGTTGCTTGAGGGAATCGCTAGCCCGATTCATAATCACAATGCGGTTGATGTTGACGGCATTGCAGGCAAAGTTGACCGCATCGGGTTCGTCAACAATAATCCGCTTCTCCGGCGGCACCCGTAGTTCAATCAAGCGATTGGAGTAGGAGTCAAAGGCGGGAGGATAGTAGAGCAGGTAGCCGTCGGTGAGGGGGCAGAAGCAGGTATCCAGATGGTAGAACCGCTCATCCATCAGCCGCAGGGACAGCACTTCCACGTCCAACCATTCGGCTAGGTAGGGATGGGAATCGAGTTCGGAGCGGAAGCCATAGCCAGCCCACAGGTAGCGCCCTTCGCGATCAAACAAGGCATCGCCCGCGCCTTCAAAGGGCAGGTCTTTGGGCAATTCATGCACCGTAAAGCCTTGCTCTTCAAACCAGGTTTTGAAGTGGGGTTCTTCCCCTTGGCGCTCGGGGTGGAAGAAGCGGCTCAACACCACCGTATCACCAAGGACGAGGCCAGCATTGGCCGTAAACACCAAGTCGGGCCAGCCCGGTTGGGGTTTGATCAGGTCAACGGTGGCATGGTCTGCAATAATTTGATAAAGTCCTTGCCATTGCTCAAGCGCTCGGTCGCGCGAGGACTTATGGATGTTTCCCTCCATCCAAGGATTAATCACGTAGTCCACATCATAATGATGGGGAGAACACATGAGGAAGCGAATCGAAGCACTCATAAGTGACCCTTTTGAAGATAGATTGACCGACTGAATCATGCCAAGGCGCTAGAAAACGACGGTAGAGTGGCGTGCCCTAGCCTCGCAGCTTGGCGAAACCCTGCTTCCCCCTACTGTTGAGCAGAGCGATCGCCCACGAATCTTTAAACCAACACATTAGCCACAGCCAATATGACATTGTATTACGTTCAGGGTAAGGATAATAAATTCTAGCGCCCTGAAAACAGCGGACTCAACCTGCAGAAGCGATCGCCCTATACCAGTATCTTCAAGGGATTGAGCGACATTAAATCCCAGGGGCATGGGGCTAGAACCGGGGGGATTGTTGCCTAGATGTGATGATTTGACTACATCACAAAATGATAGATTGAGGCTGGACTTGGAAATCAATCGCGCCACCCTCGTTAGCTTGCGTGGGCGATCGCTGTTTCCCCATGTCTCTAGAATCTACTCCCATCCAAACTGCTTTATGTCTGAGGATCCTGCTATCTATTCCGCCTCTGCTGACTCAGCCCCGCCAGAATCGGAGCGCGATCGCCCCTCAGGTGATCTAGCATCCCAGGACAAGCCTGAGGTGGCCGCTGACCCATCTCCATCTAGTCAAGAGACCCCGGATCCGCCGGTGGAGAGCCTTGCGCCGCCGCCGGCTGAGTTGCCGCCGCCCAAATCGCCGATGCCCGTTGCGCCCGATACGTCCTTGGATACGGGTGATGTGGCAGCTACGGTGCTCAAGACGGCACAGGAAACCCTCGACCAATCGTTGGTGGTGGTACGTCAAGTGTGGGAAGCGATCGCTCCCATTGCTCGGGCCTTGGCCATCTTAGTCCTGCGGCTGCTGATTTTGGTGGGGGAATGGGGGCTAGAGCAATTGAACGTGGCCAGCCCATCGCCTGCACCCAGCAAGCCCAAACGCGTGAAGCCCAAGGCTGCTACAGCCAAGGTGGCAACGGATCGACCATCGGCAACGTCAACCCCAGCGAGTGTCCTTGGGGAAGCCACCGACGCTCCACCCGTCGGTGCTCCATCAGCCGTTGAGGGTATCTCGGGGATCGCGGACGATCTAGAGGATCGAGAAGCGGATGAGCTAGAGGACGAGGAGTTTGATGATGAGCTAGAGCTGGAGGAGGACGGTGATCAACCCGAGGCAGAAGCCGAGGCTGATCGAGAGCCGTCCGTAGCGTCCGCGCCCCTAGCCGATCATCCACCGCCTAAAACGCTGCCATCGAAGCTGCTCGGCATCAGTTGGACAGTCGTCGGGGTGCTGTGGTCGCTGGGGGTGAAAATCGGACGGGTGCTGTTGCCCAAGCGCGTGGGCGATCGCCTCCCTGATCCGGTCGTAGGTGCCCTAACGTCGGCGCTGGTGGTCTTGGTCTTGTGGATTACCTTATCTATTCGTTCAGCCCCGGTTGCCTCCAGCCCTGCGCCCGAACCACCGCCGCTTGAACCCGTGCCCATCGAGCAGTTCCAAGAGCCGGAACGCTCAGCAAAGCCTGATCCCGCCGATACACCTCTGGTTTCTGAGCCATTTTTTGAACCAAGTTCTGAACCGATTTCTGAGCCGATTTCTGAGCCGCTAGAAGATCTCGAAGGTGCTGATGAGGCGATCGAGGTCATCCCGCCGGAGGAGAGCCCTGCTGCTGACGAGGTGATTCCCGATGCTCCCTTCATTGGCGATTTACAGGATCAGCTGGCCGATGTGCTGGCTGACTATAGCGGGATGACGCTGAGTTCTGTGCAGGCCAACTTCCTGCGCGGTCGCTTGGTGGTCACCGTGGGGGATGGCTGGAACGAGCTAGGGAGCGATCGCCCCCAATTTGCTCAAGCTCTCTGGCAGCGATCCCAGGAGCTGGGGTTCAACAAGCTAGATGTGGTGGACAGGGAAGGCACGGTGTTGGCCCGCAGTCCGGTGGTGGGCAGTCAAATGGTGATCTTTGATCAAGCCGCTGCTAGTGCGCCGCCTGAGCCGGCCGTGGCCCCGGAGGCGATCGACCAACTCGACCAACAGACCGATTCCTCCGTTGCACCGCCCATGGACGCATTAGACTTGCCTGGGGAGCCCAGCCGTGATCCGCTGACCGACCTGTCCTCTTGATCCCTCTTGACCCCTCTTGATCAAGGGGATCTGAAGGTTTTGCATAACAATAGCCGCCGCTCAGGGCCGTTGATGGATGAACCTGAGCGGCGGTTTTGTGGTTGGGCACCATGGCATCAGGGTGAGGGATGGATTGGGCTCCATGGGCAGGATTGACAGCGATCGCTCCTCACGTTGGGGCATGATATGCAGTCTGGGTAAACGGGCAGAATGTCTAAAGGAGGAGGACGATAGAGCATCGTAGCAAGACGAGTCGGCACCCTATTAAGGTGGCCTTGGCTTGCCCGTCTCAAGCACATACATATATCAGACGATAGATCGGGGAAGCTGTCGATCTCTTACCTGTGAGTGACGACAGCGATTGCAGAACCTTTTACGATAGAAAAGCCAAGTGTAAATTATGAGGAACCCAAGGAGTGATTCCCCTGTACATGCAAGAACGAGTCATTCACATTCTGCTGGTAGAAGATGATGAAGTGGATGTCATGAACGTCCGTCGTGCGTTTAAAAAAAGCAATATCACGAATCCTGTTTATATTGCAAGTAATGGATTAGAAGCTCTAGATATGTTGCGGGGTGTCAATGGTCAACCATCTGTTGTGCCAAGCGATCGCCGTTTAATTTTGCTAGATCTAAATATGCCAAAAATGGGCGGCATTGAGTTTCTTCAAGAACTTCGGGCCGACCCTAACCTCAAACTAACACCCGTTGTGGTGTTGACGACATCGAACCAAGACAAAGACCGAGTCGAGGCCTATAACCTGAACATTTCTGGTTATTTGCTTAAGCCGGTTACCTTCACGACGTTTGCGGAACTCATGGCTACCCTCAACAAATATTGGGCGTTATGTGAAATGCCGTAGAGAACGACATCTCACCTTTGTTTTGTGTCTTGTTTTGCAAGACCCCACACGGAAGCAATCCTCACATGGAAGCAATCCTCAGAATTTTAGTCATAGACGATGATGAAGTCGATCGCATGACGGTACGGCGATCGCTCATTAAGGCTGGCTTTCGCTTGCAAGTCGTCGAGGTCGAAAACTGCACGGAGGCGATCGCCACGCTGCAAGCATCGTCCTTCGATTGTGTATTTCTCGACTATCGCCTCCCCGACCAAGACGGACTGCTGTTGGTGCAACAGGTTCGACAGATTGGGATTCGGGTGCCGCTTGTGGTGCTCACTGGGCAGGGGGATGAGGAAATTGCGGTAGATTTGATGAAAGCTGGTGCGACCGATTACCTCGTTAAGTCGAGAATTTCATCGGATAGTTTAGCGAGGGTGCTACGTAATGCTATGCGAGTGTACCAAGCGGAGATGGAGGCAGCCCTGGCCAACCAGCGACTGCGGGAGAGCAACGAACTGCTGATTCACAAGAACCAAGAATTGGAAATTCAGCGGCAGCAAATTCAAATTCAAAACATCAAGCTGGTGGAAGCGTCACGGCTGAAGTCTCAATTCCTAGCCACCATGTCCCATGAGCTGCGTACCCCGTTAAACGCGATTATTGGCTTTTCCCAACTGCTGCTCCGACCTGGAAAAAGTATCTTGTTACCGCAACAGAAGGATATGATCCAGCGGATTCTCAACAATGGCCAACAGCTTTTAGCACTGCTCAATGAGATCTTAGATTTCTCTAGGGTCGAGGCTGGTCGGCTAGACCTCCGTCCTAGTACAATTGCCCTAGAGGATGTGGTTGATTCTACGGTGAATGAGTTGCGATCGCTGGCGGATCAAAAACAGCTTGAGCTAACTGTGCAGATTAATCTCAGGCGACCCCAGGTTTTTAATGATCCAAACCGATTACGGCAGGTGTTGATTAATCTCCTAGCCAATGCGATTAAGTTTACCGATGCGGGCAGGGTGTCGGTATCCATTTCCGATCCATCGGATACCACCGTGCAGATCATCGTTCAAGATACGGGCATTGGCATTGCTCCAGAGGATTTTGAGCATATTTTTGAAGCGTTTCGCCAGGTTGATCAAAGCCGGACTCGCAAGCATTCTGGTACTGGGTTGGGGCTAGCGATCACCGACTCCTTGGTGAGAATGATGCAGGGAACCATTCAGGTAGAGAGCACTCTCGGGCAAGGATCAACGTTTACGGTGCATTTGCCTAGGGCTGTGCCGTTGCCTGGAGAGGCCAAGGCGTCGCTGCTGCCCTTGCGTTAGATTGGGCAAGCGCTAGGAAGGCGATCGCTGCTGCCCTAGAATACAAGTGTTCCGGCTGAGCGTCTCAAACGGTGAACGGCTTTGATCCCAGCGCCAGGTTCCAAGCGTGGGGTGTCTCTTAAGATCTAGAGGTGACGATCGGTAGGATCGCGTTGCATGACAATCCGTCGCTTGTTCGTCTAGTCTCAGTCTCTAGGGAGATGGAGGAAAGACAGTTGCTGGGTAAAATAGAAGCCCTAGATGGGTTGCGATCGCTCAACGTTCTGACTAAATCCTGCCTACAGAACACCCTTGTTTTGGACCTTAAATCCTCATGTCTTTTGCTGAGTCTCCACGGACGCCGCGTCTACTGGCCGTAGACGATACCACCGACAACCTCATCTTGCTCGAAGCCATTCTAGAAGATGAGGGCTATGACATTCACTGCGTGACAGATGGCATGTCGGCCCTATGGCAGGTTGAATCTCAGCCACCTGATCTGATCTTGCTGGATGTGATGATGCCGGGGATGGATGGCTACGAGGTGACTCGACGCATTCGCCAAAATCCTAATCTACCGTTCATTCCCATTGTGCTAATCACCGCCCACGATGAATCTAATCTCGTGGAGGGGCTGGATCTAGGTGCAGATGATTTTGTCCGTAAGCCCATTAACCCGGATGAACTGCTGGCTCGGGTGCGATCGCTCCTGCGACTCAAGCGCAGCATTGATCTGCAAACCCAGATGGCTAAGCGGCAAGAAGATTTTGTCATGCGCCTCACCCACGATCTACGAACGCCCTTGGTGGCGGCTGATCGAATGCTGCATCTCTTTCAAAAAGAGACGTTTTGTCCTATCTCTCCGGATATGCAAGAAGCGATCGCCGTGATGATTCGCAGCAACGATAGTCTATTGCAAATGGTCAATACGTTGCTAGAGGTCTATCGCTACGATGCTGGTTATAAGACGCTGACTTTCTCGATCTGCGATCTGCGCAATATTATTCAAGAGGTGATGGGCGAACTCCAGCCGATCGCCAATGAAAAGAAACTGCGCCTGGTGTTTGAACCTAACGATCATACCTCTGATGCTAGTGCCAAAGTGAGGGGCGATCGCTTAGAGCTACGGCGAGTGTTCACCAACCTAATTGGCAATGCCCTCAAATTTACAGCTCAAGGGCAGGTGGTTGTGAGTCTAGCCGAACAACAAATTTCTTCGATGGAGCAGACAGAAGAGCATATACCCTCTTGGGTTAAGGTGGAGGTGCAAGATACTGGCCCTGGCATTTCCCCCGATGATCAGCGGATGATCTTTGAACGGTTTCGTCAAGGTAAAGGCAAGCGATCGGGTAGCGGTTTGGGGCTATACCTCTCTCGCCGTATCCTAGAAGCCCACCAAGGAAAAATCTCTGTCGTATCTGAGCCAGGGCGGGGCAGTGTTTTTTCGGTGCAGCTCCCCGGCGTCTTGCCTGAAGCTGCTCAGCCGAGTAGGGCTTATCATGGCCGCTATTATTAGGATCGTCATCTTATTCCAGGTTAGACGGCGATGTCATCCCTGCCACCTTCTTCCCCTAAGGCGCTGATTTCTCACCCCAAAGCGCTACAACGGATTCGATGGGTTAGCTATCTCCTCGATGACTCGATCCCACTGCTCAACACAGGGTATCGCATGGGTCTTGATCCGATTTTGGGGTTGTTGCCTGGGGTTGGCGATAGCCTGAGCTTGCTCATCTCGATCTATTTGGTGATGGAATCGCTGCGCTTTAAGTTGCCCAAGCGCATTCTTGTCCGCATGGTGGCGAATTTAATCTTGGATACGGCGGTCGGCTCGGTGCCAGTGGCTGGCAACATTTTTGACGTTGCTTGGAAGGCCAACCGCAAAAATCTACGTCTCTTAGAAGCCCATATTGCTGATCCGAAGCCCCCCACCCTAAGCGATCGCCTGGTCACGTTTGGCATTGTGGGGTTTTTGCTCGCCCTGCTTTTGGGCATAGTAGCTCTTTTGGCGACGTTTATATGGCTAGTGTTGCAACTCTTGGGCGTCAACTAATCCCCAATCGTTGACAACCCGGCGCTTCGGCTTACGGCCACACCAGGGAAGGTTACGACACGAGCCAATTCGCCGCTGGCTGAGCGAAGTCGAAGCCAGGGGAAGGTTACGGAAACACGAGCCAATTTGCCGCTGGCTGAGCGAAGCGGCCACACCAGGGG
>RECH01000318.1 GCA_007694125.1 Leptolyngbya sp. DLM2.Bin15 | reverse complement strand
TGATGACCACGTCTCAAGATTGGTGGCCAGCCGACTACGGTCACTATGGCCCGCTCTTCATCCGCATGGCCTGGCACAGTGCTGGCACGTATCGCGTCAATGATGGTCGCGGTGGCGGCGGCACCGGCAACCAACGGTTCGCGCCAATCAACAGCTGGCCCGACAATGTCAATCTTGACAAAGCGCGTATGCTGCTCTGGCCCATCAAACAAAAATATGGACAGAGCATCTCTTGGGCCGACCTGATGATTTTAGCTGGCAACTGTGCCCTAGAGTCGATGGGGTTCAAAACCTGCGGTTTTGCAGGCGGACGCGCCGATATTTGGGAGCCCGAAGAAGACATTTACTGGGGCTCTGAGGAAGAATGGCTGGACGACAAGCGCTACACCGGCGATCGCGAGCTGGAAAATCCCTTGGGCGCAGTGCAAATGGGCCTGATCTATGTCAATCCGGAAGGGCCGAACGGTGTTCCTGACCCGGTTGCCTCGGGTCGAGATATTCGCGAAACCTTTAGGCGGATGGCGATGAATGATGAGGAGACGGTAGCGCTCACGATCGGTGGGCATACCTTCGGCAAATGTCACGGCGCTGGCGATGCGGCACTGCTTGGCCCTGAACCTGAGGCCGCTAGCATTGAGGAGCAAGGACTGGGCTGGAAGAGCAGCTTCGGCACCGGCATCGGCGCTCATACCATCACTAGCGGTATCGAAGGGGCCTGGACGACCAACCCGGTGAAATGGGACAACAACTACTTAGAAAATCTGTTTGGCTATGAGTGGGAACTGGTGAAAAGTCCTGCTGGTGCCCATCAATGGGCTCCTAAGGATGGAGCTGGTGCAGATACAGTACCCGATGCCCACGATCCATCCAAGCGCCATGCGCCTATGATGACCACGGCGGACATGGCCATGAAGATGGATCCCATATACGAGCCGATTGCCAGACGCTTTTTAGAGAATCCAGATCAGCTAGAAGCGGCGTTCGCTCAAGCTTGGTTTAAGCTGACCCATCGTGACATGGGCCCTCGCTCCCGCTATCTTGGCCCGGAGGTGCCAGCGGAAGAGTTTTTGTGGCAAGATCCAATTCCTCCCGTCACCTATGCCGTGATTGATGAGCAAGATATTGCTGCCCTCAAGGACAAGATCTTAGCTTCGAACCTGTCGGTTTCCCAACTGGTCTCGACGGCTTGGGCTTCAGCGTCAACCTTCCGTGGATCCGACATGCGGGGTGGAGCGAACGGGGCGCGCCTACGTCTATCGCCTCAGAAGGATTGGGAGATCAATCAGCCGGCCCAACTGGCCACGGTGCTGCAGACTCTTGAGGGCATCCAAAAGGAATTTAACGATGCCCAGTCTGGCGGTCTATTTGGCGGCATCCAGAAGGTGTTCAACCCATCGCAGACCAGCCAGAAGAGGGTGTCGCTCGCTGACCTGATCATTCTGGGGGGATGCGTTGGCGTTGAGCAAGCGGCCAAGAATGCTGGGCATGATATCACCGTCCCCTTCAAACCTGGGCGGACGGATGCAACCCAGGAACAAACGGATGTGGAAGCTTTTGCCCCCCTAGAGCCCAAAGCGGACGGCTTCCGCAACTACTTCAACGGTAACCTAACGGCATCGGCGGAGGAGTTGCTGGTGGATCGGGCCCAGTTGCTGACGCTGACGGCTCCTGAGATGACGGTTCTGATCGGCGGTATGCGTGTCTTGAAGACCAATGTTGGTCAGACCCAGCATGGTGTCTTTACCCAGCAACCTGAGACCTTGACCAATGACTTCTTCGTGAACCTGCTAGACCTGGGTACGACGTGGAAGGCAACCTCAGATGCTCAAGATCTTTTCGAGGGGCGCGATCGCAACACCGGTGAACTCAAGTGGACCGGCACCCGTGTTGACCTAATCTTTGGGTCAAACTCTCAGCTTCGTGCCTTGGCAGAAGTTTACGGCTGTCAAGACTCGCAGCCGAAATTTGTGCATGACTTTGTGGCGGTATGGGACAAGGTGATGAACCTGGATCGCTTTGACCTGGCCTAGTCTCAGCGAAAAGACCTGCAAGGCTTGCTCAGCGTCGCCTCGAACGATGATCGAAGGATCTGCTGGACGAGGCGACGCAAACCTGTGGAAATCTTGAACGCGAGTGGAACCCAGATCCAACCATAGGGGCAGCGTTCCCGACATAAATCCGTGCGATCGCCCCTTGCTCTTCCTCGGAGGCCGTTGTGGTCTGCATACGGCACGAGAAGAGGGCTCTCCCTGGTTGGGTGGGATGGTCATGGAGCCTAGCCGTTTATCTCAGACCAGTTTGCCGTTCCAGAAACTCGACCTCGGGAATGAGAGGATCCTTGACCATGCCGATGCCCGTGTAGCCCCAGCGCTGCATCAGCTTCGAGAGTTGGCTAGGGGCGATCGCTTCCACAGCAAAGCGCTCAGCTAACTCCCCCGCATGGGTGTTGAGATAGCTGAGCGCATCTGCGTGATCGGTGAAGGTGAGGATATAGGTGGGGCGATCGCCCTCGTTGGTACCCTGCTCGCGCATTTTGGCGACAAGGTATTGGCCATCCGTTCGCGATCGCACAAGATAGTAGAGTTGAGAGCCTGTCATAGTACCTGCCTGAACACCATGAGCCATGCTGCCTGATCCGATCCCATATGTAGAGGGGATATCAGGAGTTCTCATCATGGCATAAGGCTGCCCAGGATCCAATGCCTAGCGAGGGCCAGGATTGTCGCTGGACTCAGTCTCCGCCTACACTAATGTCGGTGCCGAGAATTTGGGCATTCGTAAGGTTAATGTTTTGTATGGATGCCCCTTCCACCAATGCGTGGAACATCGTGGCATTGGTCATGTCAGCATTGTTGAGATTGGCATAGCTGAAGTTGGCATTGGTGAGAAATGCGCCAGTTAAATTAGCCTGGCTGAGATTGGCACCTTCCAAATCAGCGCCTTCTAGGTTACTATGAACCAGTGACGCGCCGCGCAGGTCTGCCTCACGTAAATCAGCCCCAATCAAATGGGCTCCGCTTAAGTCTGCATCGGTTAAATCGCAGGCTTGACAGGCTCCCGTGTTCAGTAACTGTTGAACGTGCTCGGGGTTTTCCGCTCGGGCTGGCCCTGCTACCCATAGAATCGGGATAGCGGCCAACGTTAATATCATTTGTCTCATAGCACTTGCTCCAAGTCACGCCTTGCTACAGTGACTTCAGGTTGTCTTGCACGAACTCCGCAGATGTTGCTAAGACATGCTATTTTGTTAATCTAACGTTAACAATTATCGATCGTAGAGGTAACAGGTTGCCTGGACAAGGACTTGTCTTTGTGGCATCGCCTGCTACTGACCTGAAGGGTTTTGTAGCTCTATAGTTTCAGTGTATGCCAATTCCTAGGCTGGGGCTTCATCCTAGGGGAGGAACTTCACATGGCTGAGGCAGGGCGATCGCCCTCGTTAGGTAGAGATTACCCTAGCGCCCCCTTGTCGAATGACATACGTATTACGATTGCTCTGGGATGTCTCAACCCATGCCTTTACCCCCCGTCGCCTATCTTCTGGTTACCCACGGTAGTCGTGATCCGCGATCGCCCTGGATGGCCCGTCAGTTGGCAGAAAGGGTGCAGCATTGTCTGCAAACCTCTAGTGCTGCTCCGCTGTGGGTGGAGACTGCCACGCTGGAGTTGGCCGATGTGCCGCTGCATCAACGTATTCAGCAGTTGGGCGATCGCCTCTGTCATCATGGCGGAACGGTGCTGCAGATTGTGCCGCTGTTTCTGCTGCCCGGTGTGCATGTGCGCGACGATATTCCAGCAGAGGTAGCGATCGCCCAAGCCCATCTGCCGACCCTAGCGGTGCAGATCTGCCCCTACCTAGGCAGCCATCCTGATATGGGGCGACTGCTGCAGCGGTTCTTAGATCCAATCGTGGGCAGTCGAGTGCTGGTGTCCCATGGCAGTCGGCGGCCTGGGGGTAATGCGCCCATTGAGGCGATCGCGGCACAGCTTGGGGCGTTGCCGGCCTACTGGTCGGTGGCTCCGTCGTTGGAACAGCAGGTGGAGCAGTTGGTGGCCACGGACACTCAAGCGATCGCCATTCTGCCCTACTTTTTGTTTGCAGGGGGGATTACCGATGCTATTGCCCAGCAGGTACATGACCTAGCCCAGCGCCACCCCGCCATCCAGTTCTCGATGGCTGAACCCCTGGGGGCGACGGATGAGGTGGCCCATCTGGTGGCCCAGTTGAGCGATCGCCCGGCTCCGGATCGCTATGTGCCCTGTTGATTGTCGCGAGCCCGTTCACTATCTATTCTGTGGTGCCTATGCAAGCTTCTTCCTTTGGTTCTGTCTATCTTGTGGGTGCGGGGCCTGGTGATCCAGGACTGCTGACGTTGAAGGGCAAAGCCTTGCTGGAATGTGCGGATGTGGTGGTCTACGATGCCTTGGTCAGCGAGCCTATTTTGGCGATGATTAATCCCCAGGCGGAGCAAATTAATGCAGGCAAGCGGCGGGGGCGGCATTCGCTGTACCAGGCAGACATTACCCAACTGTTAATTGAAAAGGCCAAAGATGCCGCGATCGTGGTGCGTCTCAAGGGCGGCGATCCCTTTGTGTTTGGGCGTGGCGGTGAGGAAATGAGCGATCTGCTGGCGGCAGGGGTGCCGGTGGAAGTGGTGCCTGGGATCACCTCGGGGATTGCAGCTCCGGCCTATGCGGGTATTCCCCTCACCCATCGCGACCATAGTTCGTCCATCACCTTTGTAACCGGGCATGAGGCGGCGGGCAAGTATCGCCCATCGGTCAACTGGCAGGCGATCGCTCAATCGTCGGAGACCATTGTCATCTATATGGGCATCCATAATATGGTGCACATTGTCAGTGAGCTGCAGCAGGCGGGCTTGAGCGCTGCAACGCCCGTTGCCTTGGTGCGCTGGGGCACGCGTCCTGAACAGGATGAGCTGATTGGCACCTTGGGTACCATTGTGCAGCAGATCGAAGAGACGGGATTTAGTGCGCCTGCGATCGCCGTCATTGGTTCGGTGGTCAATCTCCACGATACCCTGGCGGGTTGTCGCCCGCGGGTGCAAGACGTCCGAATGGCGGCTCCCAGCATAGACTAGATCTAGCCAAGATTCGTAGTGTTGTAGATAACCGTCGTTGAACTATTCCCTCGATCCATCCCCGTCCGACCTAGAGGACGACTCCATTTGTTTTGATGTGCAGCAGGGCGGCGATCGCCTTGACCGATGGCTCTCGGATCACCTGCCGGAGTTTTCTCGGGCCCGTCTCCAGAAGCTCATTGAACAGGGGCAGGTCTGGGTGAATGATGATCCCTGCAGCAGTAAGAAACAGGCCGTTCAGGCGGGCGATCGCATTACCCTGACAATTCCAGAGGTAGAACCTTTGGACTTAACTCCGGAGGCGATTCCCCTCGATATTCTCTATGAAGATGAGCATTTGATTATTCTTAACAAAGCAGCGGGGATGGTGGTGCATCCAGCTCCGGGGCATCCCAGGGGCACCTTGGTGAATGCGCTGCTGGCCCATTGTCCTAACCTGCCGGGGATTGGCGGCGTGCAGCGTCCGGGCATTGTCCATCGTTTGGATAAAGACACCACCGGGGCGATCGCGGTGGCCAAAACCGATCTTGCCCTGCAGCACCTACAGGCTCAGTTCAAAACCAAAACCGCCCGACGCGAGTACCTGGCAGTGGTGCATGGTTCCCCCAGTGCAGATCAGGGAACGGTGGATCAACCCATTGGCCGTAACGCGAGCGATCGCCACAAGATGGGTATTGTGCCTGAAGAGCGTGGCGGACGGCGGGCGGTCACCCATTGGTCGGTGGTGGAACGACTGGGCAACTACTCGCTTCTACAGTTTCAGCTTGAAACGGGACGCACCCATCAAATTCGCGTTCATGCCGCGTTTTTGGGCTATCCCGTGGTGGGCGATCCGGTCTACAGTTCCAATCGCCCCATCGGCGTTAAGCTCAGCGGACAAGCGCTCCATGCCGAACGTCTGCGGCTCCAGCATCCGGTGACCCAGGAATGGATTGAAGCGATCGCCCCCCTGCCCCAATCTCTGATCACCTTGATTGAGGTGCTGCGACGACGGCAGCCTTAAGGTTGTTCAAGACCACCTTGGCAACCAGAGTATTCTGAGAACCCACCAATGATCCTGAAAACCCAAAGGAGCCGTCCCGTCTAAAGTACCCTGCGATCGCAGGCCAACCCTAGATAGAACGACTCCTCATGTGGGACGTACGTTAACTGACGAGACTTAACGGCGAGGCACAGAAGCTTCGATGTTGATGTTCATCGCCGAAACGCGAGGTGTGGAGCCACCCTTGGCGGAGACGCCACGGGCCATATCCAAGAACATGGCAGGGTTGCCAGCGCGGAATTTTTGCTCTTGGGGCACAAACCGACGCACTTGGTTTTGCCAGATGATTTGGGGGAAGCCCAACTGGTTGCGGTGGTAGCCGTCGTAGCGCGGGGTTTTCAGGTTGAATGGGGTTTCGCCCTTGGTGCGCTGCAGCAAAATCCGGCGACGCTGGAACGGTACCGTGTTGTAGCCAAAGCTGTTGAGGTACTCTTCGCTGTCGAGGAGCGCATCCACAAAGCCTTGAACGCCTTCGTTCACCACCACGATCGACCAGGCGATTTTCTCGCGTTCGCTGTACACATCGCGGCCGAGGACGCGCTGCACACAGATTTCCACGAATCGGTAGTTGCTATTCGGTTCAAAATTACGGCGACGGAATGGGTCAGAAATCACGAGCCCACGAATGAAATCGCGAACCGTAATTTGCCCATTGCGAAGCTGAGATTCCAAAAAGGTTTGACGATTGCTTTTGAGCATTTGATGCTCACTAAAAATTTGACGATAGGCAGCCCAAATCAACCCATCCATATCGGAGGGAGATAGTAGGTTATCCGTCGTAAAAATTTTGGGTTTTTCTTCACTGGAAACTTCATACCCTGCCACGCGCTGATTTTGGCTGACGGGCGAGTAATTTAGCAGAGGAAGAGCCACGCTAGAACCTCCAATTAGGTTTTACGATTTTTCACAAAGTTTATCCTTGATCATACGGGAGGGCCGTCTCACCCCTTCGGGAAATCTGAAAAATCCTTACAGAGCTTAACAATGCGATCGGCAACCCTAGACTGCTGTCTGGCGGTGGGGCGATCGCATCTCCCGCATTCAATTCATACTACAGAACCTGCGTTACAGGTGGATCACACCGAACCAGGAAAGTACCGTGGCGATCGCTAGAAGTCCCACAAAGCTGCTACCAAAGACAGCGATCGCTGCCCCAGCAACGCGGGCAGAACGGGCGTAGGGCGGCTGTTGCCAGCTCCAGCGGTAGCCCGGTGTTCCTGTGGCGCTGAATTGGTGTCCTAGGTCTTCTAGCTTTTGCAGGTAGTCTGCCCCATAGCGAGGCATTCGGGCAAAGGGATAGTCGCCCTGCGATCGCTGGGGAAGAATGCGCCGCCGCTGGTAGGGTACGGTGTGGTCGCCAAAGGTGCTGAGGTATTCGTCACTTTCTAAAAGAGCGTCTACGAAGCCATGAAGTCCTTGGGTTGCTAATACAATCGACCAGGCTAATGGTTCGCGATCGCTGTAAATGTCGCGTCCTAGCAAGCGCTGAATGCAGAGTTGTACAACTCGATAGTTACTATTGGGTTCGTAGTTGTGGACTCGAAAATTTTCAGACATCACCAGGCCGCGGATAAAGTCTCTCACGGTGATGTTTCCTGACTTTAGCTGAGATTCTAAGCCCAGTTGGCGGTTTTTCTGAAGCATTTGCTGCTCATGAAAAATCTGACGATAGGCCGCCTGAATCAGATCATCCATTTCGGATGGCGACAGAGCATTTTCGGTCGTAAAATAGCGCGGCTGTTCGTCTCCAGGCACTTCATAGCCCATCACCCGCTGGTTTTGGGAGCTTGGAGCATAGTCAAGCAACGGAAGATTCATCGTTAAAATCCTCTGATAACGACGTATAAATCATTAGAGAAAGGCCATCACTCAACCTACGTCAAGATCGCAGTTCAGGGTGTCTATCATGAAAGAATGAATTCTATAGATCAGGTTTTATAGACATTGCAAACTAGCCCTAGAATGCGATCTTGATCGATCTTCTAGGGCAGTTTTAGACAGAATGAAGGCTTCAATCTTGACTGTCAAAAATAGTTAAGCTGAGGCATAAAGATTAGCCTACGGGATTTACATACACAAGTCTATTTTTGTTGAATTAAGGCAACAATTAGAAATTTTTGTTTATTAAAACTCTCATTTTTAAAGTTTTTAAAGCCGCAAAAGCCCCGATGCTTGTCATCATCAGGGCTCAGCAGAGGCGCTTTTGCCATAAAACGCGAAGGACGGGAAGGGTAAGCCAGCCCTCTACGCGACGTGTGAGGGGCGGGAGTAGCCAGAGGTTACTTTGCTAGGCCATGCTCTAGGGCGTAACGTACCAGTTCGGTGCGGCTATTGGTGCCGGTTTTGCCAAACAACCGACTCACATATTTCTCCACGTTGCGCACGCTAGTTTCTAGGCGACGAGCAATTTCCTTGTTCATCAATCCTTCGGCCACCAGCTCTAAGACGCTTTGCTCCCGTGGTGTGAAATCTAGCTTAATGGGGGCTGGGGTTTGGGGAATGGCTCCCCGCTGGGTTAAGAGGGCTTTGATTTCGGCAATTTGTCGGGCCATGTCGGCAATATCGGGGGTGTCGCCCTCTGCCGTGGTGGTGCTGGCTGTCCGACGGGTGAGCAAGTTCTCGACGATCGCCACCAGCTCGTCAGGATCAAAGGGTTTGGGCAAATAGGCATCACAGCCGGCTTGGTAGCCCTGGATGCGATCGCTGGTCATGCCCCGAGCGGTGAGAAAGACCACCGGTAGGGTTTGAAAGCGTGGATCCTCCCGCAATTGCTTGAGAAACTGATAGCCATCGACTTGGGGCATCATCACGTCGGTGATGATCAAGTCGGGAGATAGGTGTTGCAGCATCGCCCAGCCGTCGCTAGCGTTGCTGGCTGTATGGACGGTGAACCCACTGTCTTCTAGATAGGCCTGCACGGCTTCTCGCAGACCCGGTTCATCATCGACTAAAAGCAATTGTTGATGGTCACCCACGCCAGATGTCTCCCCAGTTAATTCAGGATGGTTACTTGGACTTGGCTGCCCTAGCGGGAGATGGTTTCCTCCGCTAGAGGCCTGTGGCGCTACTCGGCAGCAACAGTCAGATTTTCAGCGCCGGCAATAATCTCGGCAGATTCAATGCGATCGCCCTGTTGGATTTGATCGACAACCTCCATGCCCTCTGTGACATAGCCAAAGACGGCGTAGCTACCATCCAGGAAGTTGACATCGGCCAAGGTGAAGTAGAACTGAGCAGAAGCCGAATCAGCAAACTGCGATCGCGCCATGGCAACAGCTCCCCGGCGGTGGGTCAGGGTCGGTTCAGCGGTCACGCCTGCTTCAGGAAAGGTGCGGCTATAGAGCGGCTCGTTGGCATTGCTGGGCTGAATTTCCAGGGGAATGTAGCGGGCTTGCCCACTTTGAGGATCCACAAAGCTGCCGGTGCCGAAGGTGGCTGGGTTGGCATTGGGATCCCGGCTTTGGGGATCGCCGCCTTGCACCACAAAGGGCTCGGGTTCACGCACCACTCGGTGGAATACCGTATTGTCATAAACGCCGCGCTGCACGAGATCCACGAAGTTGCCAGCGGTCACCGGCGCATGGACGCCATCGACTTGAATGACGATCGACTCGCCATTCACCCGCAGCATGACAGTGGCCTCCCCATTCAGTTGGGGAAGGTTGGCAAAGGCGTCGGAGGGAGCCGAGTTATCTGTGATCGCCTCTTCCGTGGCGACCGGCGGCGCTGATTCTGAGGGAGCCGCCCCTGCACCATCGCCATTGCTTGAACTACAGCTTGTGATCAGCACTAGGCAAGCGATCGCCAGGGTCAACACATACTTACGCATTCTTCAATCGTCCTTCAGTCTTGACTTGGAGCAATACCCATCGTGAGCGTCGATGGTGAGCATCGTCTGTCGATACTCTTTTATAGTCCTTCTAAGGGAACACCCAGAAACCGGGCTAACTCAGCTCCTTGGTTTTCCAGGTCACTCAAGGGTAGCGGTTGGCCTACCCGCGTTAAGGGCGTTTCTCCCTTGCCTTTAACCGCCAGGTAGATGGCTCGTTTAGGGCTGAGTCCATCGCGAATATCGACGCGAATAGACTGGATATCCTCTAGGGGATAGGTGAGTTCAATCCGGCGATTTTTGCCCGGAAAGCCATTGCGGAAAATCGTCACCTGGTTAGTTTCACGATTAAATTCGTTGTAGCCACCTCCCACGTCTAGCAGAATGACGCCCCATAGGTAGCCCGACAGCAGCAGTGCCGCGACGCCATAAAACCCCATGGCAATTCCCTGGGGCACGAAAATCAGCTCTGTGGGATTGGAAAAGGGAATGAAATTGATTTTGAAGTAGCTGGAGAGGCTGGCCAAGAAGAAGCCAACGCCTCCAATCAAAACCACCGTAGCCCACCAGTAGTTACTAAAGCGGCGGGATCCTAAAACCGATTGGCGTAAAATGCGATCGCGTTGAGGTTTCGATGCAACAGGCGCAGTCATAATCAATTCTCATCTAAATCATTGATAACAGTCTTGGGTTGCTTGCTCAAGCACTAGGGTCTTAAAGCCAGAAGAGTGAAAACCCTACCCGTTGCCAGCCCCATCTTCCCGGCGTACCCCTAGATTTCAAAGCGGACTCTATGACCTTGGCGCTGGTGCCCAGAGGCAAGGTCTCTGGCTAAGCCCCCTTGGGCTATACAGCCGCTAGTCAACCTTAGGGAGATGGGAGCGATGGACGGCCTGTTACTAGTCTACGGGAATTAGAGGGCTTCCGATGGCCTGCGATCGCTCCCAGGTGATTGAGAATGCTGTGGTTCAAACTGCCAGTCTAGGTTCGTCCTGTTTTTGGAAAAAAGCTATGATGTTCGACGATCGAGTAGGGTGATCGGGATTCTGGGCTTTACGTATCGGATTGTAAAAATTGTGAGATCTCCCTATCATATAAAAACGTTAAGTTCTGCCCTTAGGTCAGCTCAGTCCGAATGTCTCATTGCAGGGATCCGTTTGATGGGTCAGGCAAGACCACGCTCTCGCTTGGAGAGATGAACTACATTCCTAGCCTTGCAGTTCGGGTACGGGCTGGTTCCGAGGGTTTTGGCGCAATATTAACGAGGATATGAAATGACCATAGCAATGGGACGTGCGCAAGCCCAGCGAGGATGGTTCGACGTCCTTGATGACTGGCTGAAGCGCGATAGATTTGTCTT
>RECH01000353.1 GCA_007694125.1 Leptolyngbya sp. DLM2.Bin15 | reverse complement strand
CTTAGTAGGACGCTTGATCCAGCAAGGCATGAATCCCGGTGCGGGCATGGCGTTCTTGCTAGCCGGTGGTGCTACCTCCATTCCCGCGATGCTTGCTGTTTTTGCCTTAGCCCGTCGTCCTGTTTTCATTGCTTATCTGAGTTTTGCAATACTAGGAGCCGTTTTCTTTGGCTCGCTCTATGGCGCAATGAGTGGATTTTAGATCTCCTTAGATGTCTGGTGTACCAGACGCCATCAAGCTCAATTGAGGATCACATAACATCCGCATCAAGAGCTATAAAAATGGCCCACAGGTACCTTATCCCCTCGATAGGATCTTCTATGCATTATCACTATGTTTTTGATGCCAACCTTGTCCATAGAACTGGGTGAGGGCGCTCTGATAGCGTTGCACGAGCGGCTGAAGACTGTAGACCCGATCGGGGGGATGGGTGAGAGCATGACGCACATCAGCAGCGATCGCTTCCTCGTCAATCCCAACCACCTGACCAGCAGCAACCACCGGCCGTCCTGCCACATATAGACTATCCACATAGCGGGCCGCTCCCCGAGCCATGACTAGCGCCGCTTCATCACAGAGATCGGGCACCACATCGGCCATTAGGGCTGCGCGGTTGAGCATGAGAATATCCGCCGCCATGCCCGGCTCCAAGGTGCCAATATCTTGACGGTGGGTGACGACGGTGGCCCCGTAGCGATGGGATCGGAAGAGGTGAGATAAGGTCAACGATTGCTCTATCCCCACCTCGGCGTGCAGGTGATAGTTGAGCCGCAGTTCCTTCAAGGCGTCGTCGTCATCATTGATCGCCATGCCATCTAGACCCAATGCCGTGGGCACCCCCGCCTGCACCAGTTGCCGATAGGGAGCCAGCCCCGATCGCAGCCGCAGGTTAGAACTGGTGTTCACTGAGACGATCACCCCTCGCTCTGCCAAGAGTTCCATTTCAGCGGGTTTCAACCAAATGCCGTGGGCTATGGTCAATCGAGGCGACAGCAGGCCAATCTCATCAAGGTAGGTGATTACCCCTTGGGGATAGTGGGTATCGGCCCATTCCCGCTGGTAGCGAGTTTCCAGGACATGCATATGTACCCGTCGTCCCGTATTGGCCGAGGCTTCAGCGATCGCTTCCAGCAGTTCTGGTGAACACCACTGGGGGCCACGCGGGCCATACTGGATGGTGATGCGATCGTCATCACTGCAGGTGGCGGCCAGATCGTCTACGAGCTGAAGCTGCGCTTGGGGCGATCGGGGTGGCTGGTTCCAAAGCTGTTCTACGGCAGAGCGATCGCTCTCTGGCAAAAGGTTGAGTAAGCGATCGGCATGGCCATAGGAAAGGGAATTGCGGTCGTTCATGGACACCGCTAGCCCCAGCCGTACCCCCACGTCTCGCGCCGCTTGACAGACCTGCAGCATCTCCTCCATGACGTTGGGGCTGGCAGGATTATGGCAATGCATCACCGACCCCACGCCACCTCTGGCCATGCGGGCCATGGCTAGGGCGGCTGATTCATAGGATGGAATGGGGGGGCTGAGCTTCAAGGACGGCAGCCACAGTTCTAGAGCCTGATCCAGCGCGCCGAACACAAACGGAGCCACTCCGCGCCCGTGGTCGTGGGCGTTTGCTAGGGCCGGCAGAGCTAGCCAATCGGGATGGTCAGACGTTTCGGCAGGGGCGATCGCTTGGATCACACCATCGTTGACAGTCAAACTCACTTGGTGTTGCGGGGGTTGGTCTCCGGGATGGGATAGAAGAGTACCAACAGACTTCGACCAAGTGGGCAGAGGGTTCGGCATGGATCAACTCAAGTGAATAGTGTCGTAATCTGCCCTAGCGGCGCAGTAGATTACGGTGGGATACCTAGCTGCAACGCCAGGTTAGATGCAGACCGTCGGTTGGGCAGGGCGATCGCCGCCATTGTCCCATGGTCTGGAGCCAGAGGAGGTTACATTAGTTGACGATCGCCCAATTCAGGCAGGAAGCGATCGTCGAAGACATCCTCAGGCTTAGGCGTCGTGGGCAGTTCAAAAGCCTCCACCACCTGACCAATGGTTTTCGCAAACCGCTCAGGTTCCACAGCCCCAAAACCATTCGCCTCCACCTCCGGCGATAGGAAAAGGGTATCGATGGCAATCTGCAGCCGCTCTCGCTCTAGGGACAGATCATAGAGTTCGTCAAACTGGGCCATGATCGCCACCGCATCGTCGGGATCCGCCAGGGTATCTTGCAAGCCCTTGGTCAGCGCTCGCAAAAATGCCGACATTTGCTCAGGATGGGCCTCTAGAAAATCTTGCCGAGCCAAAACCGCATTACCGTAAAAGTCTAAACCATAGTCCGCATAACGGAAAATGTTGAGTTTCTCTGGGGGATAGCCCTCCGCGTTGAGGTTAGGCAGGGCGGAGATGGTGAAGGGAGCGATCGCATCAATTTCCTTGGTCAGCAACAACGTCTGCTGCAAACGCGATTCAATGGCCGGCAGTTCCACCTGGTTGAGATCAAAGCCAGCTGTCTGGGCAAACAGGGGTAGCATCCGTCGGGTGGCACTGCCGGCTGGAATGCCCAATATCTTACCTTCTAGCATGGCTGGCTCTGTAATGCCAGTCTCTGCCAACGACATGATGCACATGGGCGACTGGTTGTAATAGATGGCGATCGCTTTCACCGATGTATCGGGATTGGTGATGTTGAATTCCATCAGGCTATTGATGTCGCCAAAGCCCATATCAAAGGCTCCTGCCGCCACCTTGGTGATCGAATCAGCGGATCCTTGACCACGCTCAAACTGCACATCCAACCCCTCGTCTGCAAAATAGCCCTTGGCGATCGCCACCCCCAGAGGCGCATGAACCCCCTGAATGGCCCAGTCCAGGGTAAAGCGAATGGTGAATAGCTCCGAGGATGAAGACGGAGCGGCAGCACTGTCAGCAGCCGGAGAATCGGCGGAAGAATCGGCAGATGGAGACGGATCCGATGGCGAGGCGCAGGCTTTCAGCAGCAGTGTTGCGCCCAGGGCTGCAGATGCTTGCCCTAAAAATTTGCGGCGGTTGATAGGTACCATGGTCGATCCTTCCTAGATTACTGGCTTGGTCATCGCTCAACCCGCGACAGAGCCGGGGTCTTGGCAAATCATATATGATACATGATATATACTACCCTCGCATACGTTGTAGTGTGGACTACCAAATGGGATGTCTTTCAGACAAGACTACCTGAGAACCATCTGAGCATGAGATGAAAATAAAATAAGTTTTGGTGTTGGCTGTTTTTTGGAAAAGAGATTAGGGTAATATCATCTTAGTTAGGTTCAGGACAGGTCGCCCATGAGTCTCAGTACCTGTGATGGATGTAGAGGCACGTCCATGGGGTATCAGAATGTGCATGGGCTTTACAATAGTCTGTTCCTAGATCAGATGATAGGAGGTTAAAGCCTATGACTATTCGCGCATTATTTCGCGCCGCCGCGGTGCAGGGTGCATCAGCTCCCTACGATACCCTACACCTGAAAGTTTTTTATCCAGGACAGCTATCAAAGGATGACCAAACTCAAAATTTTGGCATGGTGCCGGCTGATCTGAGCCAAGCTCCTTTTCCCATTGTCATTTTCTTGAACGGCATTAACTGTGGCACAGAGCTATACCAATGGCTGGCGGTGACCTTGGCAGAACGCGGCCTTGTGGTCGTCACGTTTAACTGGGTAGCAGAAAATATTCCCGGCATGGTGGCTCTGACGCCAGGGGTCGATCTTGCCATGATGGCCCCAACACAATACGGAACTGGTCCCACAGCAACAGCCCTCCCCACCATCATCCGTGAACTAGAAGATCTACAAAGACAAGGGGTGTTGGCAGGATTGCTAGATCTTGATCGGATCATCCTCGGCGGCCATTCGGCGGGCGGGCGGGTCGCGATCGAAAATGCCAGTCCGACCTTTTTCTCCAACGTTGTTGCGGCCTTTGCCTATGGGGCCCATTCAGCGGCAACGGTGCAGCTTGGCTATGAGGCGGGTAAAATTTTGCCGCTGCCGGATCAATTGCCCCTGTTGTTGATGGGGGGCACCCGTGACGGGGTGATTTTTAACAGCAGTCATCGCTATGGCATCACCTGGGAGCAGGCACAAACGCCGGTGGTGCGTACATTTCAAGAGGCGATCGCTGGCGGCAGGAACGATAGCTATCTTTGTATTGTAGAGGGCGCTAATCATTTTTCAATCGCGGATGGGGTCGATGGTACGACCGGCCGCCCCTTCCTGGATTACCCTGAAACTCAGCCAGCAGAAACGCTGCGATCGCTGTTGGCAGAAACCATTGGGCTGTTTATTGATGCCCATGTTCGAGCCAAGGAGGACGCGATCGCTGCTCTGGATCAGCGCTTAAGAACGCCTCCACCGTTAATCGTTCAATGGGAAAGAGCATAGCTGCTGAGTAGCAGAATGACTCAGCAGCCTGGTTGACTGACAAATCTTTTCGCTGAGGCTAGGTTGAGCAACGTCAAACCCAGTACCAGCTTAGATTCTGTTGGGTTACGCTGACGCTAACCCAACCTAAACAGTATCTACGAGAGAATCAAGATCCCAGGAGTTTTGTCCGTCAATCAGCTCTGCAGCACTTAGATGAGCTGGAACAAGTGCATCCCGAGGATGTAGCCCTCACCGGCTGAGCCCAGGGCAAAGCCGTACAGTTCTCTCCCTGAAGGCGAGAAGCGTTTTCCCCTTTCTCCCTAAGAGAAGATCCAGGCAATGAGGAGCATACCTGATAAGCATGGGATGCACTTATTTGGGCGTTGCTGAATGGGGGTATGAACCTCTCGCGAGAGGCCCTAAAACTCCCTTCAAACCTGCGCGGAATCATCCTACGATTCAGCAACGGCCTCGTTTCGCCCTATTCAGCCATGAGGATGCCCCGTAGCTCTCCACCGCGATACCGAGTTGTATGGACATCAACATAGAGCATGTCGCTATCTAGGGCGGCTAGCTGTTCATCGGTGAGCATATAGTCTCCCATAACCCGTCCACCTGAGCCAGTTTCATCCAACATGACCTCTAGGGCATATTGAAAGGGGCCATTTTCAGTGACCATGCCCCGGTGAATGTGAAAAGCAGAGGTAATGTTTGGATTTGGAGGATCTAACGGATCAGTTTCGTAGTCCCGTAATGGGCTAGACATATCTCTAAAGCTGCCTCGCACAATCAAGCGATTGCCCGCTAGAGCTGCGCCCACCGTGCCAATAGATTGGGTCATCACAGCATCAGGAACAATCTGATCGCCCCCCATAATAGCGACATAGGTTTTAAAAGGACTAGCTGTCATCCCTTGAGCCATCAACACGGACTGCGCAGCCCAGAGGTTGGCTTGAATCTCTGCCTGATAAGCTCGATGAGTAGGTTGCTCAAGAGCTGAGGGCGTAACGGTTTGAGGTAGGGCGGACAACAGAGATTGCCCGATACCTGGCGACGAGAATCCAATGACACATACAAAGCTGAGGGCAGCTAGGATCATTGTCTTGAACCAGTTTTTCATGGTGTATTTGCTTCCTAGGTGATTTGAATACATCAAGAGTAGCCCTTATGGTTTAAAAGGGCTTGAAGATAGTACGGCGCTCCCCGCGTTTTGGATGTCCTAAATTCAGAAAACCCAAAACCATCCCATGGAATGATGATCTTCTGTAAAGCAAGGCAAGGTAGATTTACCGAGCCTGTGAATTGGGACTAGGGTTTCAAATCTGCAAAATGAAATCAATCGCAAACTTAGTTTACAAAAAGAGTTGCGCCAACAAGCGATCGCTGCCCCCATACCATCACCCTATGACCAGCCTTGCCATAACGTGTAACGTTTTATCGCTGCTGTCATCAGCAAGACGCATCATCCCCATGGAGGAAGCGATCGCTATGGGTTTTCAGGTCTTAATGGGCCAAGGCAGATGATATCTTGCTTGCCTTATATTATCCTCACAGGATGATCTGCATCATTAAACCTAAGCTTGATCAAAGGTCAATTACCTGACTGAGGTTAGCATCAACTATCTGAAGTGACTGGGGATGACTCTGGACTGGAACAATGATCTAAGCTGTTTCAATTTGAAGCACTAGGCCAAGAGATAATTCTAAACCCTGCTGAATTCATAGAATAGAATCCAATATACCTGAAACACGAAGAAAACCAAGCCAGATAGCTGCTCAACCATCACCACTAGTTGAGGAGATTCAGCACCGCCCATTCTGAAGTAGCCTCAGATTACTTTACAGAAAGCATCAAGAACTGTTGCGTATTATGTATATTTAAGGCTTGTGCGGTGGAATGATTATAACGCTAACATCTACGACTTGTTACAAACCCTGCAGTATCCAGGTTCGCGAATGATCACGTCGTGAAATCAGTAATTATCCTATGGGTTACCTATCACCAGGGTTGGTATAAATGAAGTGTTGAAGCGAAGATTGAATGCATCGCCTAGCAATCCCACGGAGCGTATATATAGAACAACCCACTAGTTCCCAGAAACCCATTCAACGGCTTAACCACTGTTGCTAGATCATCCGACTCAGTCAACTCATACTCAACAGCACCATGAATGACTCTAGTCTTCTCTACAGTATTCATCACTGCTAGCAGCTATCCGGATGTTTAGAGCATGATCGTCTCATTAGCCGCTGATCTCATATAGACAAACAAGCCCCTACCCAATATTTCGACAAAAGGAATCCGAAGCTATGGCTATTAACGTTGAAAAGCTCAATACACTTCTACAAAACTTTGTGTCTGCAACCAGTGATGTTGAAGGTGCTGCCCTAGTAACGCCAGATGGTTTACCATTAGCAACGAGCTTGCCCGGTGGCATGGATGATGAACGGGTATCTGCTATGTCTGCTGCCATGCTGTCCTTAGGTGAACGCATTGGTAGTGAGCTAGCCCGGGGCAGCATCGATCGCATCTATGTTGAAGGAACCCACGGCTATGGTGTATTGACCAGTTGTGCCGAAGATGCTGTATTTCTAGTCTTGGCTAATCGATCAGCCAAGCTAGGGGTCTTGATGTTAGAAATCAAACGGGCGATCGCTGAACTGAAGCTTGTTTTAATGTAATTGCTGAGCAAGTGCACCTGCATCTCGTCTTGTTTTACTAGTCCTGTCGTCTGTGGTGATCCAACTCATGGAAATCATGCGCCTAGTCGTCACCGGGCCCGTCGGAGCTGGGAAATCTACATTTATTCGCTCAGTTAGTGAAATAGATGTCGTTGATACCGACCGACGGGCAACCGATGAAGCCAGCCTCCTCAAACCAAAAACGACCGTCGCATTTGACTTTGGACGACTTCAGTTCTCTCCTGATATGGCGCTCCATCTCTATGGAACACCAGGGCAAGCTCGGTTTGACTTTATGTGGGATATTTTAATTCGACGCGCCCACGCCTACATGTTGCTTGTTGCAGCCCATCGCCCTCGGGAGTTTCACTATGCTCGTCGAATTCTTAGTTTTATGCAACGGCGATCGCGGGCTCCCCTCATTATTGGGTTGACCCATACCGACCAGCCCGGCACCTGGGATGAAGAAAATATCCTGATTGCCCTAGGCTTTCCAAATCCAGACCGCCATCCCCCGATCGTTAGCGTCGATGCAACCGAAGCCGGATCCGTTGCAGTTGCCATTATGACGCTGCTGCAACACTACAGCCAAGTCCAGCAACGGAATGTAGAACAGCCTGCACCGCATCGATAAGGTTCAAGCACGCTGATTGTACGCATGATTTTCACAGGATATAAAGCCTCAAGTCACTGTCATAGATCAGCCCTGAATTTGTAAACCCATTTAGCGATGATTGACAACAAGGAACATTATGGCAATTACAGGACATCTCGTAGAATTTTCCTTGGCGGAAATCTTTCAATTTCTAGAACAGGGGCATAAAACCGGGCTGCTGACTATCTTTGAGCAACCAGAGCCCGAACCGCCTCGTGGACGGGAGCATTACATTTGGTTTAACCAGGGTCGTGTTGTCGCCGCTGCCAATCGATCTGACCACCGAGGACTGATTAGCAGCCTCAGCCAACGAGGTCTCCTAGGCGATCGCGCCGCTAGTCGTTTGGCCCAATCCTGTGGCCCCAAGGTGCCGCTCGGGTTATATCTAAAATCTCAAGGAATTTTAGACGCCGAGCAGCTAAAACTCTTGTTTTACACCCAAGTGATGCGGCAGGTTTGCGCTTTATTTTCCGTGGTAGATGGATGGTTTCATTTCGACAGCAAAGCTGTGCTGCCCTGCGATGAAATGACAGGTCTGAGTGCTCCTGCAACAGAAGTGACGCTGGCTGGCTTGCGAGCGCTTCGTAATTGGAGTACACTAGAAGATAAGTTACCAGATCCCATGTCAACCATTGTTGCTTTAGTAGAAGGTCAACCCAATCTCCGGTTGAACGCTGTAGAGTGGCAGGTTTGGGAATTTACAGGAGGGAAAGACTCACTACAAACGATTGCCCAACATCTACAATTGCCAATTCATAAAGTTCAGGAAATTGTATTTCGGCTTAACGTAGTAGGCTTACTAGAAGAAGTACCTATGATGGTACTAGAGGCTGAAACAACTCACCAGCATGACGAAGAGGACGAACTACAGCCAACATCATCTTTACATGATTCAACTGTTAGCCAGTCATTTCTCAATAATCTAGTTAGCTTCCTAAAACATAAAGTGTAGACGCTACAAATCTCTACACTAGATCGGTTCAGATGAGTCCAAGCAAATTGCGATCGCCTCAACTACTAGCGATTTGCGCAACACAACCTACGCTGATTTTCACCAACATCACAACAGAGGTCATGATCATGGCTACTGAAGAACAAAAAAGACAGAATCAAGTTCGCCTGTCAAACTTGGCTTTATTAAGCTTAGCAGCTGGAGTTTGGGATATTTTAGGCAAAGGCGTTAATGCCTTCAGCGGCTCCATGGGCGATGCTATTCTTGAAGTCATGGAAAAGGAAATGGGGCTAGAAATTGCAGGCGAAGATCCTGAAACCGTTATGCATGAAATTAGCCGTATCTTTGTCGATGAGTATGGATTTGCCAGTGATATTGAAGTCGTCATTCAAGATCAAGAACACTTCCAATTACGGGTTAGAAACTGTGTAAATCGCAGCTTCACAGATAAGCTCATGCAGGCAGGGGTGGAAAAGCCATTCATTTGTCCCATTATGAACTCTTGTCGCTCAGCCCTCAAACGCATGGGCTACAAAATGCATGAAGATATTGAGCAATGGAAGGAAGGAAAAGGCTCTATTATCTCGTTTACACAAGTCTAGTTTGGCACAGAAGTTGTGGTCGTTTGTTCAACGATGACCTGAATGAGCGACCCCAAGGAGGGCTGCATGCATGAGAGATCCTATTATCCTGAACCACCGATCCCCTCTGTTACCGAGTACTGCTCGATACTGGAAAGACTTACTTTATCGAGTCACCAAAGTGGGTACAGAGATTGAGGTTGCGCCACCCAAGCGGGTTAAGCGAGAGGATTTTGAAGCCGACGTGCAAACGGCACTGCAGCCCTCCCATGATTTTGCCTGCTTAGGAACCCATGGGGTGCTGGATGTTGTTGCAGAGCATTGTGGCGTCGAAATTCAGGTCATTGGACGACAGCCCTACTTTCGAACGTTGCAATCTCAGTATGCCAGCATTATGTCTTTTTTGCACCGTTCAGGTGCCCGTCCTAGAGCTACCTGTGGGCTGCACTTTCATCTGCTCACCCCTGGATTAGCGGAACCCGTTCCTGAAGTGATTGTTGCCAACCTCTGGAATTTAGTCCGACGCTATGCACCAGAGCTTAAATTTCTGACCAGCGGAGGTGATAAACGGGAAACGCTCTGCCGGCGGCGCAATTACAACAGTCATCTAGAGATGGTTCAACATTCTCCTGTGATCATGACGATGCAAGAGATTCATAGAACTTTAAAGAACAGTTCCGCCGTCCCTGAGCATCAAAATTTCTTAAATTTAGAACATCTGCAGTTTAATGCTACAGGAGATATTCTACCCTTTCATCTAGAGTTTCGCTTTCCCGACGCAGACCTTGCTCCTACATCGGTGACGGCGAAAACGTTTTTATTCATGGCGCTGTTACTCAAAGCTGTGGATTTAGGGCAGTACGGCGTTATTCATGTGGGCAAGATTAGACCCTGGCGACGGAAGATAGAACTGCTCAATCTATTGAGCAATAATGATGGCAATTTAGCTACTAGCGACACCAGCGGAGTCACAAATGCCGTGATTGAGGAACTCCAGCAGGGGCTCTATGAGCTATTAGATCTGCTTGCGCCGACGTTTAATTACTTCGTGGATAACCCTGCCCTACCTGTGCTCACAGCTTTGGTAGAACAACCCATCTCCCTACGGCGCTGTGCTGGCTATGATTGGGCTGAGATTGAGCAAACGTTGAGCGATCGCACCCGTTTAGATGATGTAGGTTTTGATGAAACCGATCGCGATATGATGCAGCATATTGACCTAGGCGATTGGGGACAGTTTCCGTCCCTAGAAGCTTGGTGTTGGTATGCCGCGCGAGAACTCTATTTAACGCCCCAAAACCTAGAACATCGCTTAGAGCACCTTGATACAATGCGGGGTATTCGCTGGGATACGACTCAGGGAACGTTAGTGTTTACCAGCTAGATCGTTGAGCCTAGGCATTGTATGATGTAAAACCCTGAGGAAACAGGAGTTCTAGCTCCCTTTTCCCTAGGGAGAAGGGTTGGGGATGAGGGCAAATCATCTATCGATTCAGCAACGCTTTGTGTAGAACGTTAATCGACTGTTCAAGGATTGTCACCCTATCCGATCATCAGGTAGAACGTCATGTGCGGCTTGGTTGCCATGCTATTGTATCCTCAAGAGCGATCGCCCCAACAATGGCAGGCTATCTGGGACAATTTTACCCAGAATCTTCTGGCTAATCAGTCGCGGGGAGCTGAGGCCACGGGGGTCGCGATCGCCAGTTGCCTTGGCCCAGTGATCATCGAAAAACAGGCCCAGCCGGCTTCTCTATTTATTCAGGATCAAGCCTATCAGACTTTGCCGCGCTACCTATCGTCTGACACTGTATTGATCATGGGGCATACCCGCCGTCCTACTCAAGGAACACCTAACCGCAATGATAACAATCATCCTCTCCAGGCTGGACAGGTGACGGGTATTCATAATGGTCATATTCATAATAATGAAACGCTATTTAATCAATTTAACCTGCCGCGCTACGCAGATGTAGATAGTGAAGTTATTTTTCAACTACTGAACCAAGTGATTCAGCCGGATAGCGATCGCTGGAAGCATCAGAACCTTGTCAGCCATATCGCAGATACGCTGCAATACTTA
>RECH01000324.1 GCA_007694125.1 Leptolyngbya sp. DLM2.Bin15 | reverse complement strand
GTCAAGGTACCTTGCCCAAACTCAGCAAGATGCAATTATTCTTGGGATCAAAAACAAAGTATCAGGAGTGGCTGCTAGAATCCCCCAGTACTTTAAAACCTCACACCAAGGTTTTGCTCCTAGACGAGTAAGAGAAGGATAGCCTGTACCATCGCGGAACTTTAGTTGTTTGGGGATAGGTGATCGATCGCTCTCCCCTGATCACTGCATCCGATCGATGGTGCGATATTGAATGGCCTCGGCGATATGGTGGGCTTGGAGTGCGTCATCGCCCGCCAGATCGGCGATCGTGCGGCCGACTTTGAGGATGCGATCGGTGGCGCGGGCGGAGAGACCTAGTTTGCGAATCGCTCCTTCTAGCAGTCCCCGTGAAGCATCATCAAGCGGACACCACTGGCGCAGATGCCGACTTTGCATTTCTGCATTGGAGCAGAGAGACTCTCCGGCAAAGCGTTGGCTAGCGCGATCGCGAGCTGCTTGGACGCGATCGCGAATAGACTGAGATGATTCCCCTGTCGGCTGCTGCGTAATCTCCTCGGGCTTCAGGCGGTTGACGGCGACTTGGAGGTCAATCCGATCCATTAAGGGGCCCGATAAGCGTGCCCAATATTGTTCACGGTGGCGCGGGCTGCAGGTGCAGGGTTGGATGGTGTCACCAAAGTAGCCACAGGGACAGGGATTTGTACTGGCAATTAAGGTAAATTGAGCAGGAAAAACCACGGTTTGACGGGTGCGGGAAATGGTGACATAGCCATCTTCTAGGGGTTGGCGCAGAAACTCTAGCACGTCTCGCTTAAATTCAGTTAGCTCATCTAAAAATAAGATGCCTCGATGGGCTAAGGAAATTTCGCCGGGTCTTGGAAAGCTACCGCCACCCACCAGGGAGGGGCCGGATGCGGAATGGTGGGGACTGCGGAAGGGGCGATCGCTCACTAAGGAACCGCGATCGCGTAGGAGTCCGGCTACGGAGTGGATTTTGGTGACCTCTAAGGCTTCATCAAAACTCAGGGGTGGCAAAATGCTAGGTAAGCGTCGGGCTAGCATGGTTTTACCGCTGCCGGGTGGCCCCACAAACACTAGGTTGTGGCCGCCAGCGGCGGCAATTTCGAGGGCACGGCGGGCCTGGGCTTGACCTTTCACATCTTTGAGATCGAGCATCCCCATGGGCGATCGCGCCAAGGCCGCTCGACCATCAACCTGCAGAGGTTGGTAGCGAGCTGGGTCGTTCAAAAAGTCAGCAACGGCACCGAGGTTCGCAAAACCGTAGACCGCTAATCCTTCTACAACGGCTGCCTCTTGGGCATTGGCTTCGGGAACCACCATACCCTGGATGCCCATGCGCTTGGCGGCAGCCGCGATCGCCAATACCCCTGCCACGGGGCGCAGACTGCCATCTAGGGATAGTTCTCCTAGAAATAGGTACTCATCGAGGCGATCGCTGGCCACCTGTTCAGAAGCAGCTAAAATACCCACACTGATCGGCAGATCAAAGCTGGGGCCTTCTTTCCGTAGGTCAGCCGGGGCCAGGTTCACCACAATTTTCTTCATGGGAAAGGCATAGCCAGCATTTTTCAGCGCTGCTTTTACCCGTTCCCGCGATTCTTGCACGGCAGTATCTGGTAAACCCACCACCACCGTCCCCGGTAAGCCACCGGATAAATCGACCTCAACGCCGACCTTGATGGCGTCAATGCCGACTAAAGCAGCACTCCAAATTCTCGCTAGCATACGGTCTATCCAAATGCACCCCTTCTAGCTTGCCTGACCTAGAGATAAACGTCCTAGGGAGAATTGCGGAACTGTAGGTAAGTTATGAGCGGCGATGCTGGGCAAACCAGTCTTGCAGTTGTTGCCGACAGGTGCTACCTAAAATGCCCGTCCAGATTTGGGGACGATGGTTGGAGGCGGTGCTGTCGGGAATATTCAGCACGGTTCGTAGGGCACCGGCCTTGGGATCATCGGTGCCGTAAACCACTTGGGCTAGCCGAGATTGGACGATCGCCCCGGCACACATGGGGCAGGGTTCGAGGGTGACGTAGAGGATGCAGTGGTCTAGGTGCCAGGTTCCCAAGACGGCACCCGCTTGGCGAATAGCCACCACTTCTGCATGGGCAGTGGGATCATGGTCGCGTTCTCGACGATTTTCGCCCTCAGCGATGAGCTGCTGGTCGGCATTGATAATCACAGCACCCACCGGCACCTCCCCGGCGGCACCTGCGGCCTCAGCTAGGGCGATCGCTCGACTCATCCAGTGATAATGGGTGAGGTAGGTGGAATTAGTGAGCACCGGCGGCGGAATCTGCACGGCTAGGCGTCGGCCATGTCTTGGGTCAGCAAGGGATCGAGCTGTCCTTGGCGATCGAGGCTATAGAGATCGTCACAGCCGCCAAGGTGCTGGTTATTGACAAAGATTTGGGGTACAGAACGGCGACCGTTGGCCCGTTCTGCCATGCGCATTCGGGCAGCACCATCGCCGTCAATTTTATATTCGGTGTAGGATACGCCCTTCCAGCCCAGCAAGATCTTAGCGCGAATGCAGAAGGGGCAGGTTTGCCAGGTGTAGATTTCCACCTGAGCTTTCATGCGTTCCGGATGCCGACCCAAAAGAGAGTTGAGAGCATCAAACATGGCGATCGCTCCAGTTGGTGATCAGTGCTGATCCCTAGCTTATCTCGATTTTGATGATGTGAACGGATCGTACGGATCGTATAGACAGGCTCAGTAGCCTAGGGGCGATCGCCCAGTAGACCCGATCACCCCTAGAGCAACGTGGCTTAGTAGCGAATTTGCAAGGTCACGGAGGCAGATACCGTTTGGTCTCCGCCGATCACCGGTGAGCTAGCGGCGCGATCGCTCAACATCGCGGCTTCATACATAGGCATCATGGGGGGAGGGGTTGCCCCATTGATTTGAATGCTGACAATTTCCTGGCGGCTCAACCCTAAACTAGCTAAGACGACATCTGCCTGCTGTTGAGCCTCTTGGGTAGCGGCCCGCAGGGCTTCGGCCTGGGCAGCAGCGATCGCTGCATCGGTGGCCACAAAGCTGACGCCGTTGATTTGGGTGGCACCAGCAGAGACGGCCTGATCGAGGATCTCGCCAGCGCGATCGGTGGGCACTTGGAAGCTCACGGTATTGCTGCCGGTGTAGCCGATCAGGGTATTGCGACCATCGTTGTAGTTATAGCGGGCGTAGAGGTTGATGCCCGTGGTTTGTAGCTCACTGACATTTTGCGATCGCAGAAATTCTACTAGGGAACTGGAGCGTTGAGCGATCGCTTGTTGGGTAGCCTCGGCGGTGCGCTCCTGCACTTCAACGCCAAGCTGCACAAGGGTGAGGCTTGTGGGAATTTCAATATCACCAGTCCCTGTGACCGTGAGGGTGCGCATCATCTGTTCTTGGGCGGCGGCCGATTGGGGGAAGAGGTATTCTATGCTGCCGATCACGAGGGGAAGCCCCAACAGCAAGGGTAAACCGTAGCGAAGTAGGGTGGAACGAGAACCGCGACAGAGCTGAGTAGTCATCGAATCATGTCCTTGAAATCCAGGAGGTCATCCAGGGGGAACACATTCACTCTGACATATCCTACTCCGGGCAGTGGCAAGGTTGCAGTTTTGGTAACAACCTTGCCACTGGGTTCAATCTCTGGTCTACATCTGGGGCGGCTTAGAATCAACCGGCACCCCTCTACTGGGCTGCCTTGTAGCCGTAGAAGTCAATGGAATATTGGGTGATGCGTACACCAGTTTGTTCTTCCACTTGGCGCAACAAATCGGCCGGTAGCTCGATATGCACATCCATGATTTGCTGCGTATCAAGGCAGTTCACATGGCTGTGGGGATCGCTGATGTTGCCATAGAGCCGGCCATCGGATCGCTCGATGCATTCAATCACGCCTCGCTCAGATAAAGCCTCTAGATTTTGATAGACCGAGGTGTGACCAATCATCTTGCCTTGCTGATTGAGGCGATCGTAAATGTCCCGCGCAGACAGATGCTCTTGGGCTTGCCATAGCAATTCTAAAATGAAGCGTCGTTGCTTGCTCAGGCGCATTCCAAGGGTCTGACATCGTTCCACAGCATCATCCAAGGAACGAATAGGGGTTTGAGCGATTGCATCCTGTTGCATGGCCAGTAAGTACTCTTGTATTATCTCAGCGAAATGGTTGACATGAAGAGGTTGAATTATCACTAGGAGTCCGAGCGTTAGCCCCACCCTGACTAGGCTACGCATTAAGTCGTACTCAATCCTACTTTAACTTAAATTCCCCCAGGCTGACAGCGATCGCAAAGGTTCACTCGTTGCGCGCTCTGGGGTTTAAGGGCGGTTGGGGCTGTAATAGTCTCGATAGTCGTCGTCATCGGAAGAACGGCTGGCTTGCGAGCGGCTGGGGGCCGGCGCAGAAGAGCTTTGGGCTGGCTGTGCGCCCCACTGCTGCAGCAAGGCATCCCGTTCAATCCGCCATTGCCCGATGGCAGCCTGAGCATCGCCATATAGGGGGCGATCGGGGCCAATGCGAGATGCCGCATCGATCGCCGCAGAATACCACTGGCGGGCTGCCAGGGAATAGGCTTCATCCAGCAGCGGCTGGTCGTTGGCAATCGCTTGGTTGCGTAAACTAGACTGCCAGGCTTGGATTTGCCCCTGGGCATCGGCATAGAGGGCGCGATCGCTGGCAATCCGCTGGGCAGCCCGAATGGCGTCGGATAAACGACCCGATTGGGCCAGGGCGATCGCTTCGTCGAGCAAGGGCTGATCTTCAATGAGCTCAATGCGCTTGCGCCAAGTAGCGATCGCGGTCTGAGCCTCAATTCGCAAGGCCCGTCCTTGGGAGATCTGCTGGGCCTGGGTGATCGCCGCCTGCAAACTAGGAATGGTACCTTCCCCGGCCAGTTGCTGAGCCTGCAGCAAGATCGGGCGGTCTTCTAGGCGCTGGATTTCCTGCTGCCAATGGGCCACCAAGGTCTGGGCTTGGAGACGGCGCGGGCGCTCGGTCTCAATTTGCCCCGCATAGGCGATCGCTAGGTCTAGGGCAGCCTGGCCACCCACCCGGGCAATGGCATCAGACAGGTTGAGGTGCAGTCCATCTTCCACCTGGGCTTGCCATTGCACCAAACTGGTTTGGGCTTGGTCATAAAACGGACTTTCTGGGCGAATTTGCTGCGCCGTGGCGATCGCCTCCAGCAAGCCTGACAGATGGGCGAGGGTAGGCTTCCAAAAATCAATGTCCACCTTAGCCCGCCGCTGAGCATAGCTAAACTGCAGGAAATCATAGGCTTCTGGCGCAAGGTTGGGATCCGGCGGCACCGGTTCCACCAGGGCGATCGCAGCTTCTAGATTGCCCTGCTCCCACTGCTGCATCCCATAGCTGATCAAAAGCTGACTCCAGCGATTCAGTTCCGCCTCACCGGCCCGCCAAGCATAACTCTGGGGCGACATCGTCTGCACCAAACGCAGCGCATCACCCAGTTGCTCAGGATTGGGCTGGGCAGCTAGCTGACGGGCCTGCTGCAGCACCCGCCAGGCTTCTTGCTCTAGCAAGATTTGTTGGGCGAGGGCATCCACCTTCTGCTGTCGCCAGTAGTCATTTTGCAGTTGCCCTAGGGCCCGCAATTGCGCCGTCGCCTCGTCCCAGTTTTGCTGCTGCAGCGCAACCTGGGCGGCTCTATAGATAGCCTCGCCCTCTTGCCACTGATATTGCCAAGCCGCGATCGCCTCTTGGGCTTCCTCATAGACAGGACTGTTGGCAGGGATCCGACTGGCAATATCCACTGCGCCAAACAAGTTGCTCTGCTCAATTTCAGCATTAGCCAGCTTCAGCAAAGCCCGTGACCAGTCCTTCAGGAGTGCCTGGACATCCCGTTGCAAAGGATGGTTGCTGGGCCAGGCACGCACCAAGTCTACCGCACTGGTGAGATCTCCCAAATAGCCTGACTGAGCGGCTTCGCGGGCACAGAACAACCGCTCCGCATCAGCGGATAAGGGCGATAGTTCACGACAGTCGGGCACCGGTGGCAGATCGGTTAACCGTTGATAGGCCACCATACTCAAGCCACCCGACAGGGCCAACGCCCCCAACCATAGGGACGTCCAGGCCAGGGATCGCCCGATGGCGATTAACCGTTTGGGTGGGCGACGCTCCGCCGGCGGCTTGGGCGATCGCCGTGGCGGGGGGGCAGGCGGCGGCACAACGGCCACCGGAGGATCGGAAGGGATAGGTGATAGGTCTGGCGGGGCGGGTGACGGAGCTGGTACGGGCGGTGGCGGTGCTGGCGGTGCTGGCGGGGTTGGCACAGGACGAACCGGCGCAGCAGGACGAGACCACGCTCGAATGGGCGATCGCAACATGGAACGTAAGGGCGATCGCGATTGGGGCGATCGCACTGGCGGCCGCGGCTTGGAAGGCAGACTCGATTGAGGCGGCAGACTCGATTGAGACGGCAGACTCGATGGGGTTGGCGGCGGCGCGGGGCGCGGCAAACTGGGCATATCCAACATGCGAGGAGCCTCTGGAGACGGAGTCATGTCTCGGCTCATCTCGAAGCTGATGGAAGAATCCGGTGAAGGCGATCGCTCCTGTACCATAACTATGATGCGCGTCCAATGGCGGCCAGATAACCTTAAGACCTAGAGCCTATCTCCCCAACAACCTAACGAGGGAGACATAATCCTAGGAAAGTCTTTGTAGGCTATCAAATTATTGCCGATTATTCACAAACTGGGGCGATCATTCACAAATTGATCGGTTCTTGTGATCACATCTTGGGTGAAACCATGGTGCCCCTAGGCTTAATCTCGCACGACCACCGCCGTTCCCATCGACGACCAGTTATACAGCCATTCTGCATGGTTCACGGCAACGTTGATGCAGCCATTGCTCACCGGCGTACCAAAGCTACTGTGCCAGTAGGTGCCATGAATGGCATAGTTGCCGTCATAGTACATGGCATAGGGCACATCAGGAATGTCATAGCCCTCGCCCTGCATCCGCGATGAAACATACCGAGCCTGCACCCAAAACACGCCCGTCGGGGTACGTTCACCCGCCCGTCCACTGGAAATAATCACGCTGTAGACTGGATTATTCCCTTCCCAGGCCGTCAGCCGCTGACTTGATAAATCCACCAAAATCCAGCGTTGATTGGAGTTTTTCAAATCATCGATCCAGCCAGAAATCCAACTGCTCTGGGCTGGCGTTGCAGCCATTGGTAGGTGCAGTAACGCTGGAGCACTCCAAATCCCCACGGACAAGGTAGCGATCGCGGCCATTGAAACCCATTTGATCAGGCGCATGATACGGTCTCCACAGGTTGAATTGATAACGCAAAGGGTCTTGAAACATCTTGTTCATCGAGCATTCATCGAACATGCATCAAACAAGGTTGCTAGAACAGCTTGGATACAATCCCATCTCTTGGAAAAAACCACATCGCACGGTAGGCATATCCAAGTATTACCAGAGATTCAAGAAAAAATACATTGAATGTGATGGCATTTAGTAGTATTTGATACAGAATAAAGGCACTATAAGAATATAGAGCATCACTTTACCTAGTTGTCTGTCGCCTCGGGGCGGTGAATCTAGAACAGGCGTTGCTCCTTTCTGTCTCCCCACGCCTCATCAAGGACGGTCTTCTCCATGCTGCACTCCACCCTCTCCGATGCCAATCTGCGCTTAGAAAAAGCACTGCGCTACGTCACTATCTCTAATGACGCCATTGAGCGCTTAAAGTATCCCAAGGCTAGCCTATGCGTTTCCATTCCCGTACGCATGGACGACGGCAGCCTGCGGGTCTTCCAGGGCTATCGCGTGCGCTACGATGACACCCGCGGCCCCACCAAGGGCGGTGTGCGCTTCCATCCTAATGTGTCGCTGGATGAAGTGCAGTCCCTCGCCTTTTGGATGACCTTCAAATGCGCAGCGCTGAACTTGCCCTTTGGCGGCGCAAAGGGGGGGATCACGGTAAATCCCAAAGATTTCTCTAAATTTGAGCTAGAGCGTCTCAGTCGCGGCTATGTGGATGCGATCGCCAATTTTATTGGCCCGGATGTCGATATTCCTGCCCCGGATGTTTACACCAATCCCATGATCATGGGCTGGATGATGGATCAGTACAGCATCATTCGCCGAAAAATTACCCCGGCGGTGGTTACCGGCAAGCCTATTTCCATGGGCGGCAGTCTGGGGCGAGAAACCGCAACAGCCATGGGGGCCTTTTTCGTCATCAATACCCTGATGGAAAAGTTAGGGCGAACATCGACTGAGCTGACGGTTGCCATCCAGGGCTTTGGCAATGCTGGCGGTGTATTGGCAGAACTCTTAGCCAAGGCCAACTATCGGGTGGTCGCGGTGAGTGATTCCCAGGGCGGCATCTATGCCAAAACTGGGTTGGATATTCCCAGCATCCGCCAATATAAAGAATCGAGTCGGGGGATCAAGGCGGTCTACTGTGAAGGCACGGTGTGCAATATTGTGGAACACCGGGTGATTACCAATGCGGAACTGCTGGAACTGGATGTGGATATCCTGATCCCGGCGGCGCTGGAAAATCAAATTACGGAAGAGAATGCACCGCGCATTAAGGCTCCCTATATTTTTGAGGTCGCCAATGGCCCTGTCACCTCCGCTGCCGACGATATCCTAGAGCAACGCGGCATCCAGGTCTTCCCCGATATTTTGGTGAACGCTGGCGGGGTCACGGTGAGCTATTTTGAATGGGTGCAAAACCGCAGTGGCTATTATTGGTCGCTGAACGAGGTGAACAGTCGCCTGCAGGAACGCATGGTGGAGGAGACCAATCATATTTGGGCTCTGGCTCAGGATCTGGGCATTTCTATGCGCACGGCGGCCTACGTCCATGCCCTGAATCGTTTGGAGGATGCCGTGCAGGCCAAGGGCACCCGCGATTACTACATGAGCTAGGAAGAGGTGGGCTTTGCCCCACCCTACTAGCGCGTCTAGTCTAATTTGAGGGGTAACTCTAATGTCTCTTGAATGTGTCTCTTGAATGAAAAACCAAGCGCTTGAGACATTGCTTTGCCCATCATCGTAAGCTAGACGCGCTACTACTTCCCTGAATTAATTCATGTGCCTAGATCAGGCGCTGCTAATAGCTATCTTCTCCAGGGATCACATCGTATTGCGAGTCTGGACTGCGCTGTTGGAGTGCGGCGGCACGAATAGCCTGCCACTGAGTATATAAGTCTTGGCTGTTGGGGTTGGTGCGGCGATAGCGCTGCACAGCACGATCCAAATCCTGAGCAGTTTTAGACGTAGGAATACGGGAATTAGACTGGGTCATAGGTCTCACGGATAGACAACAGAGTGACAACAGTGGTCTCCAACTATCTCCTAGTTTAGGTCAGCTTAGAAGGCGTCATCTAAATTCTGTATCAAAAAATACAAAATCTTAATCTTGTTCTTTAAACCGTGAGGGTGCTAAGGACTCAATGAGGGGATCAGCCTCTCCTGCCTGGCTTTTGGCAAAGCGCTGGGCGAGGGGCGGAATGAAGGCAAAGGGATTGCTGAAGCCGGAGAATAGATGTAGACCCATACGCTCTGGCAGGGCACCCACCAGCGGCATGCGATCGCCACTGAAGGCGACTAAGCAGCGGTGCCATTGTCCGGGCACTCCATCTAGGGCCGGGATCAGGTGAGCGATCGCTGCTCGAATTTGGCGTTCACTGGCAGCGGCATCCACAGGCGCATGGGGATCGGTCAGAAGACGGCTAATTTGCCCAAGACGCAGATGGCCGTCAGCAAACTGAAAGACGCCTGCATCTAAGATGGGGGGAGCAATTTCGTGCCCAGCTTCATCCCAGAGGTTTTCATGCTGGTTTTGCTCCACGGTGGCTTCTAGGGCAAAGCGACGGGTATTGGCCGGCATGATCACCGTGCGCAGGGTGAAGTCAACGGGCGGCGTTTCAATGAGCTCGGCATGGGAAAAGTAGCAGGGTACGGAAATCTGCATTGGGTGCAGCAAAGCTCGGCTCATGCCCCCAGCACAAACCACGACTTGGTTGCCAGCATAGGTTTCCGTAGGCGTGACCACACCGGTCACCTTGCCCTGATGGGTTTGGATCTCCTGGACAGGAGCGATCGCCATCTGCCCACCCAAGCGCTGGAAGGCGTAATTATAGGCCTGGGCAGTTTTTTCAGGATGGACATGGCCGTGCTTAACAACAAAGGCCGCAGCGATCGCTTCTGGATTGAGCAGGGGTTCAAGCTCACAAGCTGTTTGCCGATCGATCAAGGTGGGCTGGGGATGAAAGCGCTGATAGACGTGAGTGAGCGCAGGCAAATCATCGTCGGGGAAAACAGGCATCAACAGGTCTCGCTCGTGAAACTCGGTTGAAACTCCCAGTTCATCGCTAAGTTGTCGATGGCGATCGATGCCTTCTTGACAAAGACGTTGGGTTGCATCCGTCGTGCCAGCCCAAAAGGCAACTCCACCATAGCTGAAGCGGGTGGCGCTGGGGGGGCGATCGCGTTGGTCAAGCAGCAGGACAGAAAAACCCACGTGAGCTAGTTCATAGCTGAGCGCAGCTCCTGTAATGCCGTTGCCGATGACAATCCAATCGTAGGTAGTCATGAAAATGGTAGGCCTAACAGAACCGAGAAGGACGATTAGAGGGATGCCTCGGGAATCACAGCATCAACCTCAATTTCGACTTGCATATCTGGCGTTGCCAGCCGACTCACTTCAACGAGCGTATTGGCTGGGCGAATATCAGCAAATACCTCACCATGGGCCCGCGCCACGGCCTGCCAGTCGTCCATATTAGTGATGTAAACACGGGTGCGTACCACGTGGCTGAGGGAGGCACCGACCGCTTCTAGGGCGCTAGCAATCCGCTGCAAGATATGGCAGGTTTGCTCATAGGGATCCGTACTAGAGATTTCACCCTTCTGGTTGGTAGCCGTTGTGCCCGCTACATAGACCAATGGGCCAACGCGCACTGCTCGGGAATAGCCTGCCAGGTCTTCCCAGGGAGTGCCGGTGGAAACTTGCTGACGTTCCATAGTAGACCAGGTAAGGAACACAATGAATCCCCGACCCCTGGTTTAGGAGGGATCGGGGATCAGATTAGCCTATAACTGAGTTAACGAGGTCAACTCTTAGAAGCTGAAGGTGGTACGGATGGCACCAATCAAGGAGTCATCCAAGGAACGCACGTTGTACGGATCATCCACGTAGATCAAGGACGGGGTGATCGAGATGCGGTCGTTCACTTGCAGGCGGTAGAACACTTCGGCCAAGAAGGAGGTGTTGTTGCTAGGCAGGGGAGCACCGGGGATGAAGGCGAAGTTGTTGCGGCTGTAAGGCACAACACCAGCCAAGATACCCAGCATG